>NZ_JBHSKM010000022.1:241437-294328 GCF_042657965.1 Streptomyces coerulescens | reverse complement strand
CTGTCGGAGTGGGCGGCGTTGTATGCCGATCCGGAGTGTGAGCTGCCGCCGATCGATGTCTCGTTCCGCGACTACTGCCAGGCCGTCGAGGCCGCCGGCGAGGACGAAAAGGCACGGGCGTACTGGCTGGACAGGCTCGACACCCTGCCCACCGCCCCCGAACTCCCGCTCCTCGCACCGCGGCAGGGAGAGCCGACGCGGTTCGTACGGCGGACCCGCACGGTGTCCCGGGAGCGGTGGACCCGGCTGAAGGAGAGGGCGCAGGCGCGGGGTGTGACGCCGTCGGTGCTGCTGTGTGCGGCGTACGCGGAGGCGCTGGCGCTGTGGGCGAAGGAGCCGCGTTTCACGCTGAACGTGACGATCGGCGACCGGCTGCCGCTGCACCCGCATGTGGAGCGGCTGATCGGCGACTTCACCAACCTCGTCCTCCTCGAAGTCGACACAGCCGGTGAGGGTTCCTTCGAGGCCCGTGCGCAGGCCCTCCAGCGGCAGCTCTTCCAGGACCTCGAACACCGGGCGTTCGGCGGGGTCCGTGTGATCCGTGAGCTGGCCCGCGAACACGGACCGGCCCATGCCGCGATGCCGGTCGTCTTCACCAGCGTGCTCGGCCACGAGATGCCGGGCGGCTCCGACGGAGTGCTCCCCGGGCTCGGCAGGCTGCTCGACGGTGTCTCCCAGACACCGCAGGTCCATCTCGACTGCCAGGTCCTCGAGATCGCCGGTGAGTTGATGATCAGCTGGGACGCGGTGGAGGCGCTGTTCCCGGAGGGAGTGCTGGACGCCGCGTTCGACGCGTACGTCTCCCTGGCCGAAGCTCTGGGCGACGACGAAGCCGTCTGGACATCGGCCGGCCCGGTGACCACGCCGGCCGAGCACAGGGCGGTGGTGGCGGAGGTGAACGCGACCGAGCGGCCGCTGCCGACCGGACTGCTCCACGAGCCCTTCTTCGCCCGGGCGGCACGGACGCCGCACGCACCCGCGGTCATCTGGTCCTCCGGACGACTCACCTACGGCGAGCTGGCCGGACGCGCCGGGTGGGTGGCGGACCGGTTGGCGGAGCTGGGGGTGCGGCCCGGCGAGCGGGTCGTGATCTCGATGCGGAAGGGATGGGAACAGGTCGCGGCGGTGCTGGGGGTGCTGCGGGCCGGAGGTGTGTATGTGCCCGTCGACCCGGCCCTGCCGGCCGAACGCATCACCTACCTGATCGAACACACCGAAGCCCGGGCCGTCCTCACCCAGCCCGGTCTGATGGAGGAACCCTGGCCGTCGGGCGTCCCCGTCGTGGCGATCACCGCGGAGGGCGCCGGGCTCGGGCCGGGCGGCCACACCGCTTCCCGGGCGGCGACCGACCTGGCGTACGTCATCTTCACCTCCGGGTCGACGGGCGTACCCAAGGGCGTGATGATCGACCACCGCGGCGCCCGCAACACGATCGAGGACATCAACGAGCGCATCGGGCTGACGGCCGAGGACCGTGTGCTGGCGGTGTCGAGCCTGAGCTTCGACCTGTCGGTGTGGGACGTGTTCGGCACGCTCGCGGTCGGTGCCGCCGTGGTGATGCCGGATCCGGGGTCGGAGCGTGACCCGGCACACTGGGGCGACCTCGTCGACGCCCACGGTGTGACCGTCTGGAACTCCGTCCCCGCCCTGTTCGAGCTCTACACCGAGCACCGGGCGCAGCACGGGCCCCGGGCCGGACTGCGGACGGCGATGCTGTCCGGTGACTGGATCCCGTTGTCGCTGCCGGAGCGGGCGTGGGAGACGTTCCCGGGTGTCCGCGTGATGAGCCTGGGCGGGGCGACGGAGGCGTCGATCTGGTCGATCCACCACCCGGTCACCGAGGTGGACCCGACCTGGGCGAGCATTCCCTACGGGACGGCGCTCGCGAACCAGACGATGCACGTCCTGGACGGCCGGCTGCGGGTGCGGCCGCCGTATGCGACGGGTGGGATCTTCATCGGGGGTGTGGGAACGGCGCTGGGCTACTGGAAGGACGAGGAGAAGACGGCGCGGTCCTTCGTCGTGCACCCGGAGACCGGGGAGCGGCTGTACCGTACAGGGGATCTGGGACGGTTCTGGCCGGACGGGACCATCGAGTTCCTCGGGCGTGAGGACCAGCAGGTCAAGGTCAACGGGTACCGGATCGAGCTGGGTGAGATCGACGCGGCGCTGACCGCGCACCCACAGGTCGGCGGAGCCGTCACCATCACCGACACCGCGGGCCAGGGCGGCAAACGGCTGGTGTCCTACGTGACGCAGGACGGCGCCGTGGACACCGCCGCACTCCGGGAGTGGCTCGAGGCCAAGATCCCCTCGTACATGGTGCCGCAGGTGCTGGTGGTGCTGGAGGAGATCCCGTTGACCGGGAACGGCAAGGTCGACCGCAAGGCCCTGCCGTCCCCGTCCCGGACGCAGAACACGGCCGTGCACACACCGGCGGCCACCCCCGTCGAGCACGCCCTCGTCCAGGTCTGGTCGGAGCTGCTCAACCCGTCCGAGCCGCTGTCCACCACGGCGAATCTCTTCGAACTCGGCGCCGACTCCCTGCTCGCCCTGCGCGCCACCGCGGGCGCCGACCGGCACGGGCTGCGTCTGCAGCTCGCCGACGTCTTCGCCCACCCCACCATCACCGGACAGGCGCTGGCCGCGGACTCGGCGTCGGTCGGCGCCACCCGGGACGACCCGGTCGGGCCGACCGGAATGACGCCCTCACAGCACTGGTTCCTCTCCCAGGACCTGCCGCGACGCCACCACTGGAACGACGCTTCCTTCCTGCTGGCGCTGCAGCGGCCGCTCGACCCCGCCGTACTGGCCCGGGCACTCGGCCGCATCCTGGAGCACCATGACGCGCTGCGGCTGCGCTTCGCCCAGGACGCAGGCGGCGGCTGGACGGCCCACGTGGCGCCGTGGGACGAGGCGGAGCAACTGCCCTTCGAGGTCCACGACCTGTCGCACCTGGACAGCCGGGCCCAGAAGAAGCGCAGCGTCGAGATCAGCGACGGGCTCCAGGCCGGCCTCGACCTCGGCCGCGGCCCGCTGCTGCGCATGGCCTACTTCGACATGGGGGACCGGCCGCACTGCGTGCTGTTCCTCGCGCACTGGCTGGCCGTCGACCACTACTCGGGCCGCATCCTCCTGGAGGACCTGCTCGGCTGCTACGCCGATCTGGAGGCCGGTGGTGAGGGGGCGCTGCCGCCGCGTACGACGTCGTTCCGGTCCTGGACCCACGGGCTCGCCGTGTACGCGAACTCCCCGGAGGTGACGGCCGAGTCCGGCCACTGGGCGAGCGAGGCCCGCCGGAGCATCGCGCCCTTCCCGGTGGACGACACGCAGGGCCCCAACTCGCTGGAGTCGCTGGAGAACGTCACCGTGCGCGTCGACCGCGACGTGACCGACGCGCTGGTGCGTCTGCTGCCCCGGCACATCAGGGCCGACCTGTCCGAAGTCCTGTGCTCCGCGGCACTGCGCGCCCTGCACGCCACATACCCGGACGACCCCGGTACCCGGCGGGTGCTCGTCGACCTGGAGCGGCACGGCCGCGACCTCCCGGTGCCGGGTGCCAACGTCAGCCGCACCGTGGGCCGTTTCTCCACGCTGGTACCCGTGCTGCTCGAGCTCGACCCCGCGCTGGCGCCCGACGAGGCGCTGCACCGGGTGCGCGACCAGGTCGACGCCCTGCCGGGCCGCGGAGCCGGGCACGGACTGCTGACGTATCTGTCCGACCGGCCCGAGGCCGAGGCGCTGCGCGGGCTGCCCGTGGCACAGATCGGCGTGAACTACCTCGGCCAGGTCGACGAGGTGTTCCTGCGCAGTGACCTGCTGAGCGTGCCGCGCATGGCCTACGGCAGGCAGCGCAGCGACACTGGCACCCGGTTCCGGGCCGTCGATGTGATCGGGTTCGTGGTCGCGGGCCGGCTCAACCTCACCGTGGGCTTCAGCACCAACCGGCACTCCGCCGCGACCCGCAAGGCGTTCACGGCGGCCCTCACGGACGAACTGGGCCAACTCGCCCGGTGGGTACGGCACTTCGAGGACTGAGGCGACAGGCGTGTGCCCGGGGACGAACCCGTCCCCGGGCACAGCCATGTGCGCGGGACGCGCTATGCGCTGAGCAGCAGTGTCAGCCCGCCCAGCGTCAGGGCGATCATCACCACGAACAACGGCACCTGCGGCAGCACCTTCCGCCCGCTCGGCAGCGCGCCCACGGCGGAGTCATGCGCCGCGATCACGCCGAAGACATGCCCGGTGACGACGGACACCACCTGCAGGAGCGACAGAACGATCGCCGACGGCAGCGCGTAGGCCACGGCGGTGGCGCCGCCGTGGTGGGTGGTGAGCGGTTCACCCGAGACGAAGAAGACGTCGACGAACCGCTGCGCCTCCACCATCAGCACCGAGGCGTAGTGCGCGAACACATAACCCACGGCGACCGGCACCAGGGACGGTGCCATCAGACCGGCGCCCCAGGAGGCACCGCGGGACAGACGCCGCGCGGCCCAGGCGCTCAGGCGCAGCAGGCCCAGCATCAGCAGGGCCGCCCCGAGCAGCCCGGCGGTGCGCGCCGGCGACGTGGGCAGCCCGTCGCTCACCGCCTTCCAGGCGCCGGTGTTGCCGAAGCTGTCGAACGCGGTCAGCGCCAGCATCACCGACACCAGAGCCGTCAGCCCAGGCTGCTCGCGCACCCCGGCCAGCCCGTTGAACGGGTTGCGCAGGACCAGGCGCCCGGACCCGTCACGGGAGCGGCCCAGCGGGGACATGGCGGCGACGAGTGAGGAGTACACCTCGAAGGTGTCCCCGCGCTCGAACCAGCGCGACCCGTACACCGTGGCGGCGATCAGCTGCACCGCTCCGTACGCCCACAGCCACAGCAGCACGGTCGACGTCGACTCGCGCCCCGGCGCGGCGAGTTCGAGCCACCCGAAGCAGAGCAGGCCGACGGCGGCGGGCCACACACCCACACGCTCCGGCAGCCGGCGCAGCCCCACGTCGGGCGGCACGCGGGTCAGCGCACAGACCACCTCGTGCACCGAGCGCAGCGGGTTCAGCAGCCGCCAGACGGGCCCCAGCAGCAGGGAGGCGGGCACGAGTCCGACCCAGAACAACACATAGACCATGCCGATGCCCAGTTGGTGACCGCCGTAGCCGGTCGTCAGAACCGTCAGCGTCAGCAGGGCCAGGGCCGCGCCCACGACCCGCAGCGTACGGCGCAGCAGCGGATGGTCGGCGGCGAGCGTCAGCGGCTCCGGAACCCTCCGCCAGACCCGGCGCTCGTCGAAGCGCCGCTCCTGCCAGCGCAGACGCAGGGCGTCGAAGGACGCGTACAGGGCCGTCGCCCCGGCGATCAGCGCGTAGGTACGGGGGATCGGGCCGGAACCGTGCCCGACCACATGGGCGAGAGTGAGGGCTGAGATCATGAGCCCACCCTGGGTGCCCCCGGGCGTCGTGGCCCAGACTCCGAGGGTCGCGCCTTCGGGTCCGGCGACGGCGAAATGCGGGGTACCCGATCGGGCAGTCCGATCGGACTCGCCGGTGTCGGTTCACGTCGTTAGGGTTCACCGGTCACGGTGGTCGTATGGAATCGACAGGCATGCGGGTGGCCGTCGGACAGCAGAACCTCGGCTCCCCCGGCACCGACCCCCTCGGCTGGCGCAGGTACATGGCCTTCGCCGGCGTGGTGATCTACCTCTTCGGCCAGGCGTACGACACGTATTGGCACGCGCGGAACGTCTCCTTCATCGTGGAACCCCCGAGTTCGCTGTGGACCATCCACCTCGGGATCTGGGTGGGTGCCGTCGTCACCATGGCGGCCGGTGCGACACAGCTGCGTATCTCCGGGTTCCGCGTGGCCGGTGGGCTGCTGGTCGTCGGCGGAGGCGTCGAACTCGCCGGCTACTTCCTGGACATGTGGAAGCACTCCCAGGGAACGTCACTCGACTTCTACCACGACCTGGTGTGGTACGGATTCGGGGTGGTGGTGATCGCCATGGTCCGGCTGGAGGCCATGCGCCGCAACCGTCTCGGTGCCGCCCGCCACGTGGATCGCACGGGACCGTGATGGCTCATGGACGAACACGAAGTCGACAAGCTCAGCAAGATCCTGGGGCCGCTCGGTGCCGAACTCCTCGTCGTGCTGTGGGAGTTCGACCGGCGCCTGACCGTTCGTCAGGTACTGGAGGAGGTGAACCGCGGGCGCTCGGAGCCGCTCGCCTACACCACGGTCATGACCGTCCTCAACCGGCTGAGCAAGCGCAATGTGCTGCGCCGCACGGCGGAAGGCCGTGGTTTCGCGTACGAGGCGATCGTGCGAGACGCGGCCGAACTCGCCGTGCGCGATGTCATCCGGGACCACGGCGTGTCCGCCGTGGCCCACTTCATCGACCAGTGCCAGTCGGAACCACAGCTCCGCTCGCGGCTGATGAAGCTCGTGCGGACGGATTCGGACGACACCTGACAACAGACGTGATGTATCGGTACGGGGGAGTGTTTCGAGTTGGTGAGGCTTCATAACGGCATGCCACGGACCATCACCGCCCGAACGGTGATGGCCGGGTGTGCCCTGATCGGGCTGGTCTCGCTCGATGTCCTGATCTACACGGTGTTACGGCTCTGGCGGCAGCGGCCGGAGGCCGGTCCGGGCCAGGGGGCCGCGGAGACGCTGAACGACGTCGTCCTCGGCGCCGGAGTCGCGGTCGCGCTGGTGACCGTGACGGTGGCCGCAACCGTCGGGGTCCGCGGGCTCCTGGCCACCTGGCGGGCCGGCCGATGGATCGACGAACACGCCCTTCCGCCCTGTGAACGACTGTCAGCGATCGCCCGGCGCGTCGGTGCGGGCGATAACGATGTCAGGCTGGTCCAGCTCGACGTCGACAAACCCATCGCCGTCACGCACGGCCTGCTGCGGCCGGTGGTCGCCATCAGCACCGGTCTGACCCGGCGCACGGCCGACGACGAACTGGCCGCGGTGCTCGGCCATGAAATGCACCACGCCCGGCGCCGGCATCCGCTGGGACGGCTCGTGGTGGAGACGGTCGCCTCGACTCTGTGGTTCGTGCCGGGCCCGCGCGTCGTGGCACACCACGTGAAGACGCGTCAGGAACTGTCGGCCGACCAGGCCGCCCTGGCCTTCGCCGCGCCCAGCGTCGTCGCGAGCGCCCTGGTGAAGTGCCTGCCCGATTCCGGCAGGCCGGGCATGGGCACGGGAATGGGCGGTGACACCGCGCTGGCCGCCCGCATAGAGCAACTGGAGCACGGCTCGAAGCGGTTCGCCAGGTTTCTGCGCTGCTGTCATCTGCGCCGCTTGCTGCTGAGCGTTCTCGTCCTGCTGGGACTGATCATGTACTGCCTGGTGGCGGCCGCCGCCGGGGACGCGTTCACGCCCTTCTGCTGACCCGCCGACCTCTTCCTCCGTCTCCCGCCCGCACGGGAGACGGAGGAACAGGCTCACGCCACGCGTGCGTCCGCGACGGTCAGTGCCTCGTCGATCCTGGCCAGACCCTCCCGCGCGTCCTCCTCGCTGATGTTGCACGGAGGCGTGATGTTCAGCCGGTTGAGGTAGAACATCGCGTTCACCCCGCGCTGCATCAGTGCCCCCATCAGCTCCGCGCCCTGCGGCGTGAGCCGGTCCGGGGTGTCGTAGTTGACGTACATCTCCTTGGTCTTCCTGTCCTTGATCAGCTCCAGAGCCCAGATCGCGCCGATCCCGCGGACCTCGCCGACACAGGGGTGGCGCTCGGCCATCTTCGTCAGCTCCGGCTCGAAGACCTCGCGGCCCAGCCGCGCGGCGTGCTCCACGACGCCCTCGTCGCGCATCGTGTCGATCGCCTCCACCGCCACCGCGCAGGCGAGCGCGTGGCCCGAGTACGTCGTGCCACCGGGGTACGGCGTCTTGCTGAAGGTCTCGACGATCTCGTCCGAGACGAGCACCCCCGACAGCGGTACATAGCCGGAGTTGACCCCCTTGGCGAAGGTCAGCAGATCCGGGCGCACGCCCCAGTGGTCGGCGGCGAACCAGGCGCCGGTGCGGCCGAAGCCGACCATGATCTCGTCCAGGATCAGCATGATCCCGTACCGGTCGCACAACTCCCGCACCCCGGCCAGGTAGCCGTCCGGCGGGACGAGCACACCGCTGCTGGTGCCGCCGACCGGCTCCAGCACGATGGCGGCGATGGTCCGCGCGCCCTCCAGGACGATGATCTGCTCCAAGTGCTCCAGCGCCCGCGCGCACTCCTGCTCCTCGTTCTCGGAGTAGAACGCCGAGCGGTACAGGTACGGAGGGAAGAACCGGACCACGCCCGCCGTACCGGTGTCGTTGCGCCACCGGCGCGGGTCACCGGTGAGCTGGATCGCCGTCGAGGTGGCGCCGTGGAACGAGTGGTGGGCGGCCAGCATCTTGAACCGTCCCGTGTGCAGCCGCGCGAGCCGTACGGCGTGTTCCACGGCCTCGGCGCCGCCGCTGGTGAACAGCACCCGGTTCAGGCCCTCGGGAGCCAGCTCCGCGATCTTGCGGGCGGCGGTGGCGCGCCGTTCCTCGGTGAAGTGCGGGGCGATGGTGCACAGCCGGTCGGCCTGGGCCTTGATCGCGGACACCAGCCGCGGATGCTGATGCCCGAGGTTGGCGTACACGAGCTGGGAGGAGAAGTCGAGATAGCGGTTGCCGGCGTAGTCCCAGAACCACGACCCTTCCGCTCCGGCCACCGGCAGGGCCATGTGCGTGCCCTGCTGCACCCAGCCGCGGAAGACATGCGCGGCGTCGTCGGCGGCGACCGCCTTGGCTGCTTCAAGTCCCTTGCCTGTCTCGGAAGTTGTCATGCGTAGCACGGTAGGGCGGGGCCCTACCTCCTCCTAGTTCCGTTCGGGCGAGCTAATCGGGTACGTGGTGCAGGTCACCGGTGCTTTCGGAGGGGTTCTCCGCGGCCGGCAGGAAGCGGAACGCGGCCGGGTCGGGGCGGGCCGTCAGCCGCTGGTAGAGCGTGGTGCGGTAGGGCCAGTTGTTGGTGAGCACCCCGTCCCCGGTCTTGAACCAGTTGGTGCAGGAGCCGGCCCACACGGTGCCCGCGGAGCCGTCGTCCACCCGGCGCTGCCAGGTGTCCAGCGCGTCCTGCTCGGCCTCCATGCCCCAGCCCTCGCCGTCGGCGGCCCGGGCCGCCAGCAGGGACACGCACCGGGCGATGTGGCCCGCCTGCGCCTCCAGGGTGAGGATCACCGAGTTGTGTCCCAGGTTGGTGTTGGGCCCGTACATCAGGAACAGGTTCGGGAACCCGGGCACGTGGATGCCGAGGTAGGCGCGGGCCCCGCCCCGCCACACCTCGTGCAGGGAGCGTCCCCCGCGGCCGGTCACCGTCATGGGGGCGAGGAACTCCGTGGTGCGGAAACCCGTGGCGTAGACGATCGTGTCGACCTCGCGGTGGACGCCGTCGGCGGTCTCGATGCCCTTCTCCGTGATCCGTGCGATGGGCTCCGTGACCACGTCCACATGGTCGCGGGCCAGCGTCGGGTACCAGTCGGAGGACAGCACGACCCGTTTGCAGCCCACGGCGAAGTCGGGCGTCAGCCGGGCGCGCAGCTCCGGGTCGGGGACGCCGGCCCGCATATGGCGCAGGGCCATCGTGCGCAGCATGGACCCGAGGAGCCGGTTGCCCCGCAGCGCGGGCAGCAGCACCGCCTCCGAGCGGCGGAACAGCATCGAGCGATAGGCGTGGTGGGCGGCCGGCACGGTGCGCAGCAACAGCGACAGCGCCGGGTGGAACCTGGCGTTCGGTTTGGGCAGCACCCAGTTCGCCGTGCGCTGGAACACCTGCAGCCGGCGCACCCGGTCGGCGATGGCGGGCACCACCTGCGCGGCGCTCGACCCGGTGCCGACGACCGCCACGGACCGCCCGTCGAGCGTGTGGGCGTGGTCCCAGTGGGCGGTGTGGAAGGCGGTGCCGGCGAAGTCCTCCGCGCCCGGCAGCCGCGGCACGTTCGGCCGGTGCAGCTGGCCCATGGCGGCGATCACCGCCTCGGCGGTGTGTGTCCGGCCGTCCGCCGTGTGCAGGGTCCAGTGCCCGGACACGTCGTCGTAGCGCACCGAGGTGATCTCCGTGCCGTACCGCACATGCCGCTCCACCCCGTTCTCCCGGGCGCAGGCGCGCAGGTACTCCAGCACCTCCGACTGCCCGGGATAGCGCACCCTGCTGTCGCGATACGGGGCGAACGCGTACGAGTACAGGTGCGAGGGGATGTCACAGCCCGCGCCGGGATAGGTGTTGTCCCGCCAGGTGCCGCCGAGGTCGCCGGCTTTCTCGAACACCGTGAACGAGTCGATGCCCTGCCGCTTGAGCTGCACGGCGGCGGCCAGGCCGGCGAAGCCGGCACCGATCACCGCCACGCGCACGGACGGGCCCTGACGTCCCGTCATGGCTGGACGGTGCCCGTCTTGCGGTACACCGAGACATGCGCCTGGCTCTCGGCGGTGAAGGCGCCGCTCGCCCAGTCCGCGTAGCGGTGCTCCAGGGTGAGCCCGGCCAGCCGGGCCATCAGGTCCAGCTCGCTCGGCCACACGTAGCGGAAGCGCACGGTGTGCTCCCGCTCGGTGTCCGAGTCCTTGAGGCTGTAGTGCGGGTACATGTGCTGCCGGACCGGGTCGTGGCGGGCGATGCCCAGATTGAGGCTGGTGGCGCCGGTGCGCGCCACCTCCATCTGCTGTCCGCTCTGCCGCGCCATCTCGAAGCGCGCGGTGTCGGGGACGAAGCCCTGGAAGACGAAGGCGCCGCCGTCCGGGAGGAGGGCCGCGGCACCGGCGAGGCACCGTATCTGGTCCTCCTGGGTGGCCAGGCTGTAGAGGGTGTTGAAGACGACGTAGACCAGGCCGAACGGGCCCTGTACGTCCGGTGTCACGAAGTCGCCGTGCACCAGCGACACCGTGTCGCTGCCGGGCTTGCCGCGCAGTCCGGCCAGCATCTCCTCGGAGGCGTCGATTCCGGTGACGTCCACGCCACGGGCGGCCAGCGGCAGCGCCACGCGTCCGGTGCCGACGCCGAGTTCGAGGACGCGCCGCTCCCCGGTGTCCTTCGCGACATGTTCCGCGAGGTCGGCGAGGAAACGCACGGTCGGCTCGGTGTCCTCCTGGAGGCGGACGATCCAGTTGTCGTAGATGTCGGCGAGTTCCTCGCCATAGCTGGTGGGGCCGTAGTTCTCCTGAGTGGTCATGCCGGGAGTCAACCTCCGAGGAGAGAAGGGGGGCCAGGCTCCATCGGCCTGGCCATCAAGGGCGGGTGGAGCGGTCAGTCGGCCGAACGGCGCACGGCGAGCCGGGCGAACGGCCGGAAGGGGAGCAGCGCGAAGGGGGGGACCATCTCGTGTTCCACCGCGGCGCCGGCGAACTGGGGGGCCTTGGCCACGGCACCGGTCGGCAGGGCGTCCGGCACCGAGCGGAAGTCGTAGACCACGAACCGGCCCCCCGGCCGCAGCACCCGGGCCACCTCGTCGATGGCGCCGGGGACGTCGTTCCAGTGGTGCAGGCTGAGGGTGGTGACGACCAGGTCCATCGTGCGGTCCTCCAACGGCAGATCAGCCGCGTCGCCGAGATGCACGGTGACGCGGCCGTCCAGCCCCTGGGCGGCCGCCCGGTGCCGGGCCCGGCGCACCATCGAGGGAGCGATGTCGAGGCCGTGCAGCGCCAGGTCCGGGCGCCTGCGGGCGGCGGTGAGCAGGAGGTGCCCGGGGCCGGTGCCGATGTCGAGGACGGCGCCGCCGTCGGGCACGCTCGCGGTCTCCGAGGCGGCCCGGTGGTACAGCCCGCCGAGCAGCCACCCGGAGAGCCGGTCGTACCAGACGCTGCTCATGCCCATCCCGCCGGGTTCCCGGTGGACGTGGCGGTGAACGGGCGCGAGGCGCATGAGGCCGCGGTGTCCCGTGTTCGGCGGACGGCGCATGTCGTTGTCTCCGGTGCGTGGTGGCGGTGAGGAGAGACCGGTGCGCGGCCTCTCCTCACCTGCGGGTGACGGTCTCGGGTTTCCGAAAGGGGGTCAGGCGGTGGAGGGCTCGGCCTCGGTGTCCGTCTTCTCCTGGGCGGGGCCGGGGTCCACGCGGGGCACCAAGGCCAGCAGCAGGAGCAGCAGCACGGCCAGCGGCACGCCCCAGACGAACACGTCCGGGATCGCTTCGGCGGTGGTGGCCGGGGCGACCGGGCCCTCGCCGACCTCGCGGGCCAGCAGGTTGCCGAAGAGCGCCACACCCACGGCCATGCCGAGTCCCCGGATGGAGAGGTTGGCCGCCGTGGTCGCCGCGAGGTCGGGGGGTGCCGCCGCGTTCTGCGACACCACCACGAGGTTCTGCATCAGCAGCCCGAATCCGGCGCCGAGGACCACCATGGCCCCGGCCGCGTAGAGGTAGTCCCGGTCCGGGTCGATCGTGGCCAGCAGCACGAACGCCCCGATCAGCACCACCGCGCCGGCCAGCAGGTACGGCTTGAACCGTCCGCTCTTGCCGGCCTTTCCGCCCGCGATCGCCGACACGACGATGAACGGGACGAAGTACGGGATCAGGGCGAGCCCGGCTCGGGTGGCGCTCCAGTCGTACGCGGTCTGCAGGAAGGTCGGCATGAACACCACCGACCCGTACAGCAGCATGCCGAGGACGGCCGTGGCGGGCAGGATCAGGCGCAGCGCGGGATTGGCGAACAGCCGCATCGGCAGCAGCGGGTTGGCGGCCCGCCTCTCCCACTGGACGAACGCCGTGAACAGCGCGACGCACGCCACGGCGAGACCGATGATCTGCACGGATGCCCAGTCGTACTCCCGGCCGCCCCACTCGGTGACCAGCAGCAGACTGACCACGGCGGCGACCACCAGGACCGCTCCGAAGTAGTCGACACGGTCCGTGGCGCCGGCCCGCGGCAGCCGCAGCGCGACGGCGCACAGCACGACGGACAGCACACCGATGGGTACGTTGATGTAGAAGATCCAGCGCCAGCCGGACCCGTCGGTGATGGCGCCGCCGACCAGCGGCCCGCCGACGCTGGCGAGCGCGAACACCGCGCCCGTGAGCCCCTGGACCTTCCCGCGCAGATGCTGCGGATACAGCTCCGACAGGGAGACGGTGGGGATCACGAACAGCGCGCCCGCGCCGATTCCCTGGACCACACGGGCGGCGATCAGCTGCGGCATCGACTGCGCCATGCCGCACAGCAGCGAGGAGACGGTGAACAGCACGACGGCGGCGATGAACACCTCACGCCGTCCGTAGCGGTCGCTGATCCGGCCGTAGAAGGTGCCGGTCGCCGTGGACGCCAGCACATAGGCGGTGACCACCCAGCTGAAGTTTCCGGCACCGCCGATGTCAGCGGTGATCTCCGGCAGCGCGATGGCCACGACGGTCTGGTCGAGCACGGACAGCAGCATGCCGAGGACCAGGGCGATCGAGGCGAGCGGTACGTTGCTGCGGTGGGTCTGTTCCTGGGCGGCGGTGTCCTGGGTGGACTCTTCCGGCCCAGCGGGGATGCTCTCGGTCATGTGCTCTCACGCCCTCCCGGACGCGAACGGGTTGGGCAGCTTGAACTCGGCGCTGAGCAGGTCCTGGTCGAGTATCGCCCCGGCCACCGTGCCGCTGGCGGCCGCCGCGATCACCGCGGCCATGGGCGCGGGCACCGTGGCGCGGCGCGCCATGTCGCCGGCCGCGTAGACGCCGGGCACGTTCGTCTGCGCGAACTCGTTCACCTCGACGCTGGCGTCGGGGAACGTGGCGCAGCCCAGGAGTTCGGCGAAGGGGGCGCGCTGATGCAGCACGGTCTTGATGAAGACGGCGTCCCGCTCCAGCGTCGTGCCGCCCTCGAAGGCGATGTGGCGCAGTCGTCCCGCCTCGCCCACCAGCGCGGTCAACGGCTCCGTCCGTATGGTGACGTCATTGGACTCCAGCACGTTCTGCAGCATCGGCTCCAGCGGTTCGCCGCCCGTGCACAGCACCATGTCCCCGGTGAACCGGCTCAGTTGGAGGGCGAGCCTGACCCGGTCGGGGCCGGCGCCGAGCACCGCGACGTTCTTGCCCGTGACCTCGTATCCATGGCAGTACGGGCAGTGGAAGGCCGACTTGCCCCACAGTTCGGTGGCGCCGGGCACGGGGGGCATCTCGTCGCGCAGCCCGGTGGCGAGCAGCAGCCGGCGGGACTCCGCCATCGAGCCGTCGGCGAAGGTCACCTCGAAGTGCTCGGCGGTCAGCCGGCGCACCGAGTCCACGGCCACGGGGCGCACTTCCACATGCGGGTAGGCGGCCAGGTTCTCCCGGCCCAGTTCACGCAGGGCGGCCGGCGAAGTGCCTTCGTGGGTCAGGAAGTTGTGCATCGCTTCGGCCGGCGCGTTGCGTCCGTCGTCGTTGTCGGCCAGCAGCACCGTGTGATGGGTCCGGCCCAGGGTCAATGCTGCCGACATCCCGGCAGGGCCTCCGCCGATGATGATGACGTCCTTCATGTCCATGTCGTGTGTCCGCTCCCATGTCGTGTGACGTGACTGATCGGCTTGACCTGGACCCAACTCTGCAAGTTAATGTCAACATGAAGTCAAGTGATGCGGAGCCGACGATGACCATCGGCGAACTCGCCGAACGGTTCGATCTGCGCACCCACGTCCTCAGGCACTGGGAGTCGAGCGGGCTGCTGTCCCCCGCGGAGCGGGTGAACGGCAGGCGCCGGTACACCAAGCGCCATATCGCCCGCGTCGCCATGATCGTTCGGGGCAAGGCCGCCGGCTTCAGCCTCGAACAGCTCCGCGACGTCCTCGACGCGGGGAACGTCGAAACCCGCCAGGCCCTGCTGCACGCCCACTACGAGGACCTGGAGCGGCGCATCCGCGAGATCGAGGCGTCGCGCACGCTGATCGAGCACGCGATGAGCTGCCGTGCGCACGACTTCACCGAGTGCCCCGGCTTCAGCCGGCTGGTGGAGTCGCTGAACGAGGGATCAGAGGCCGCGAAGGCGCACTCGGTGGAGCTGCGCGGGCACGTCCACTGACGCCGGCCGCCGCGGCGGCCGGCGCGAGGAATTCCGCCCGCGGAGGGTGACCGAGCGCCCTACCGGACTCCCGAGAACGACACCCGCATCCGCTCGGGACCCCGCAGAATCACATGCGGGCGGTACTCCAGGGACTCCGTCACCACCTGCGGGTCCTCCACCCGGGAGAAGAACGCCTGCAGCGCGAGGGCCGCCTCCAGCTTGCCCAGGTTCGCACCCAGACAGCGGTGCACCCCGCTGGAGAACGACAGATGGTCCAGCCGCCGGCCGGAGGCGCGGGTGATGTCGAAGCGGTCGGGGTCGTCGAAGACCTCGGGGTCGCGGTTGGCGGCCGCGGCCAGCAGCAGCACATCCATGCCGGCCGGAATCTCGAAATCGTCCAGCTCGATCGGCTCCTTCGCCATCCGGTGCAGGATCTGCACCGACGGCTCGAACCGGAGGATCTCCTCCACCGCCGGGAATGCGAGGGAGGGGTCCTCCCGCAGCAGAGCCAGCTGGTCGGGGTGGCGCAGCAGGGTCAGGATGCCGTGCGAGATCAGGTTGGCGGTGGTCTCGTGCCCGGCCATCACCAGCAGCGCCAGCGTGGCGAGCAGCTCCTTCTCGGAGAGCCGGTCGCCCTGCTCCTCCGCCTGCACCAGACGCGCCAGCAGACCCTCACCACGGGCGCCGCCGGACGCGATCAGGTCGCGGAAGTACTGGTAGAACGCGGCCCGGGTCTCGGTGTCCTCCTTGTCGATCTCCGGTGTCCGGTTCGCCGCCATCAGCGGGTCGAGCGCCCGCCCCAGCACCGTCGACCAGGTGCCGAAGATCTTGTGGTCCTCCGCCGGGACCCCGAGCATCTCGCAGATCACCCGCACCGGGACGGGATAGGAGAACACGCTCGGGATGTCGACGGGCGAGCCGGCCCTGGCCACCTGGTCCACCAGGTCGTCGACGATCTCCTTGATCCGGCCCTCCAGGCTCTGCACCATGCGCGGCGTGAACGCCTGGGTGACCAGGCCCCGCAGCCGGGTGTGGTCGGGAGGGTCGAGGAAGGTCATGACCTCCTTGCGCGACTCGACCGCGTCCGTACTGAGAATCCTGGAGTTGCCGCGGTCGGCGCTGGCCAACGGGGAGCGCAGCACGGTTTCCACGTCCTTGTGCCGGCCCAGCACCAGCAGCGCGCCGTCCATCGCGTAGAAGGGCGACCCGGCACGCATCAGATGCAGCACGGGATACGGGTCGGGGCGGTTCGCCGGGTCGAAGAAGGTGATCAGATGCTCTTCCGGGCTCCGCGCGGTGGAAGCCGTCGTCGTCTCCGTCATGGGCCCGAGGATCCGGTCACCGCCCGGCGGTCGACCAGCCGCCGACGCCGTGGTCGTTCGGGCACCTCGCATACACCCTCCAAAGGGCACTCCCCCCGCGTGCGCCCAGCCCCGAGGGTAGCCAGCCATGGGAACCGAACCGCTCGACCCCGGGACCGCGATGGCCGCGTACGCGGCACCGCCGCCGCGGGGAGCAGCTTTCGACGCCTGGCGAACCTGGGAGAGCCGGGACGGCGCGGACGGAGTGATCGCGGCGGGCATCCTGGCGGCCAACGCCCGTAACGTCCAGCCGTGGCGGTTCACCGTCGGCGACCACTCCACCCGGATCGACGTGTACGCCGACCTCGACCGGCGGCAGGGCGCACTCGACCCGTTCGACCGCGAACTCTACGTGGGCCTCGGCTGCGCCCTGGAGAACATGGTGCTCGCCGCCCGGGCCCGCGGACACCGGCCGGAGCTGAGCCTGATGCCCGACCCGGCCCGGCCCGAGCACGCGGCGACGCTCAGGCTCACCCCCGGCGAGCGGGTCCCGTCCGAGCTGTACGACGCCATACCGCACCGCCGCACCAACCGTGGCCCGTTCCTGCGTCAGTCGCTGCCGCGGCCACTGCTCGACGAGATCGCCGCGCTCGCCGGTGACGACTCCGGCGGTCCCGACCTGCTCTGGTTCGCCGACGGCGAGGGCCGGGAGGTGGTCGCGCGGCTCCTCGTCGAGGCCACCGAGGCCGTCATCGCCGACGAGGGGCAGTCGCTCGCCGGCCACCACTGGTACCGGGGCACCGACCGTGAGATCGAACGCAGCCGGGACGGGATGACCGTGGACACCCAGGGCATGCCGCCCCTGATGAGCACGCTGGGCAAGCGGCTGCCCGCGCCCTCGCGGCGCACGGCCGACCGGTTCTGGCTGCGCAACACACGCACCGTGCACGTGGCCACGGCCGCCGCCTTCGGAATGATCACCGTGGCCGACTCCGACGACAGGGCGCAACGGATGCGCGGCGGACGGCTGCTCCAGCGCATCCACCTGTTCGCCACCGCCAGGCAACTGGCCGTCGGCCACCTCAACATGATGACCGTCCGCGCCGACCGGGAACGCGAACTGGGCCTTCCGCCGCGCTTCGGCAAGGCGCTCGAGGAGCTGGTCGGCGACCCCGGCAGACAGACCCTCGTCACCTTCCGCATCGGTCGTCCGGGGCGTGCCGCCGGCACGAGCCCCCGGCGGCCGGTCGCCACCGTCCTCGGTACCGACGCCGGGTGATGCGCCGCTCCCAACCCACCGTACGGCGGACCCGCTCCGCCACCATGCCGAGGAGGCAGAGACCACCATGTACGACGCGATAGTCGTCGGTGCCCGGGTCGCCGGAGCGACCTCGGCCATGCTGCTCGCGCGGGCCGGCCACCGGGTCCTCCTGCTCGACCGGGCGACCTTCCCCAGCGACACCATGTCCACCCACTACGTGCACCAGCCCGCCATCGCCCGGCTCGCCCGGTGGGGCCTGCTCGACCGCCTCGTCGCCACCGGCTGCCCGCCGCTCGACGTGGCCCGCTGGACCCTCGAGGACGTCGGCATCACCGGTTGCGCACCGGCCGTCGACGGCATCAGGACCGCCTACGGTCCCCGCCGCTACGTACTCGATCACCTGCTGGTGAACGCCGCCACCGAGGCGGGCGCCGAGATGCGCGAACGCGCGAACGTCACCGGGCTCGTGTGGGACGGCGACCGGGTCACCGGTGTACGCATCAAGGGCGCGGACGGCCGGGAGATCACCGAGCAGGCCACCGTGGTGATCGGCGCGGACGGCATCGACTCGCTGGTGGCCCGGGAGTCGGGCGCCCGCAGGTACGAGGAGGCCCCCACCCTCAACTGCCTCTACTACACGTACTGGAACGGCCTCAAGGCCGACTACGAGGTCTACGTCCGTGGCCGCCGCGCCATCGGCGTGGTCCCCACGCACGACGACAACGTCATGATCGGCATCCAGTGGCCGCGCGCCATGTTCGACAGCGTGCGCGGCGACATCGAGAGCTCCTACCTCAAGGCGCTGGAGGACACCGCACCCGAACTCGCCCAGCGCGTACGGGAGTCGGAGCGTGCGGCGCGGTTCACCGGCACCGGCCGGCTGCCGAACTTCTTCCGCCGGGCCTCCGGACCGGGCTGGGCCCTGGTCGGGGACTCCGGCTTCCACAAGGACCCCGTCGGTGCCTTCGGCATCAGCGACGCACTGCGGCACGCCGACCTTCTCGCCGGGCTGCTCAACCCCGCGCTCGGCGGTGAACGCCCGGTCGACCAGGCGCTCGCGGACTTCGCCGAGCAGCGCGACGAGGACGCCATGCCCGAGTACTTCTTCAACCTACAGGCGGCCCAACTGGAGCCGATGCCCGAGCTGCTGAACGTGCTGCGGGTGATCCAGGACGACCAGGACCAGATCGACCGGTTCTTCGGCCTCATCGCCGGCAGCTACACCTGGGACGTCTTCTTCACGCCCGACCTCATCGAGCGCGCCGCGGCCCTCGCCGCCCAGGACGCCTGACCGCCGCATTCGTCGTACCGCACCCACGATCAGCAGAGAGGCAGACACCACGATGACCCAGACGCCAGGACGGCGGATCCGGCAGCTCTTCGAGGAGATCTACAACAAGCACGCCTTCGACCGCGCACCGGAGTTCTTCGCCCCCGACTACGTCAACCACCAGCCGGGCGCGGCCCCCGGCGTGGAGGGCCTGCAGACCTGGGCCACCACCATGCTCACCCTGGTGCCCGACCTCAGCTGCACCATCGAGCAGCTGGTGGAGCAGAACGACCGGGTCCTGGTGTACGTCCGCTGGCGCGGAACCATCGGCGGAACCGAGCAGGAGCTGTCCCAGCAGACCGCCAACCTCTACCGGCTGCGCGACGACCGGATCGCCGAGCACTGGAGCGTGTTCGACTACTCCGCCCTCTCCCAGTTCGGAATGACGCCGCCGGACCAGACCACCCAGGCCACCGGCGAGCCCGACTGGAACGCCGGCTCCGGCGAGCAGGAGAACATGCGGCTGGTGCAGCGGGTGTGGGACGAGCTGATGCACCAGCACCTGCTGGAGAAGGCCGATGGCTACTACCGGCAGGACTACATCCAGCACAACCCGTTCGCGGCGCGGTCGGGAAGCGGTCTGCAGGGCATGAAGGACTTCTTCGCCGGGATGTTCCAGCTCGCACCCGACCTGGTCGGCGACATCACCCAGATGATCGCCCAGGACGACCTGGTGGCCATCTTCTGCGTCTGGCACGGACACGAGGCCGCCTCGGGAGACGAGGTGCGTCTGCACACCTCCGACCTGCTGCGCATCGAGGACGGCCTGATCGCCGAGCACTGGGACGTCATGGACTACGCCGCCGTCGCCCGGTTCGGCGTGTCCGCCGAGGCCTGAGCGCAGGCACCGAGCACCACGCGCCGGAGGGGAAGACCAGGACTGGTCTTCCCCTCCGGTCGGTTCTTCCCCTCCGGTCGGTGCGGGATCCGGCGGAGCGCTACCCGGCGGGGCGCACGGTCATCGGCAGCCGGGCCAGGCGGCGTTGCATGAACAGCGGAAGCCACTCGGGTGCGTCGACGACGTCCGAGGCCAGCCGGACCGGCCAGTGCGCCAGCGCCTCAAGGAGCAAGGTGCCCTGCTGCTTGGCGAGCGCGGCACCCAGGCAGTAGTGCAGGCCGTGGCCGAGGGCGAGATGCCGGGCGCCGGGCCGGGTGATGTCGAAGCGGTCCGGGTTGTCGTAGACCGCCGGGTCCCGGTTGGCGGCGCCGATGAAGGTGAGGACGCGCACGCCCGCCGGCAGGATCCGGCCGCTGATCTCCACCTCCTCGGCGGTCCAGCGCCCGCCGCCCGCGGTGGCCAGCTGCAGCGGACTCTCGTAGCGCAGGACCTCCTCGGTGGCCGCGGCCGCCAGATCCGGGTGCTCGCGCAGCAGGTCCAACTGGGCGGGGTTGCGCAGGAAGGACAGAAACGCGCTCGCGGTGAACGCGACCAGCGTCTCGTGGCCGGAGATGAACACCAGGGCGGCGTTGGCGTGCAGCTCACTGCGGCTCATCGCGCCCTGCCGATGCGCCTCCAGCAGGGACGAGAAGAGGTCCTCGCCCGGGTTCTCGCCCCGCACACGGGCCAGATGGGCGAAGTAGTCGTCGAACGCCTCGTACGCCTCCACCGCGCTGTCGATCGAGGCGGGGGCGGCCGGTATGTCGGCGGCCGGCGACATGGCCTGTCCCCAGTCGCGGAGCTTGGGCAGATCCGCCCGGGGGATGCCCAGCAGATCACCGATGGCCTGGAGCGACACCGGGAAGGCCAGTTCGTCCACGACCTCCAGATGTCCGCGGCGCAGCGCGTCCGCGAGAATCCCGTCGGTCAGCCGGCGCGCGTCGGCGAGGACCCCGCCCAGGCGCGGCGAGGCGAAGGGGCGCCGGGTCAGATTGCGCAGCCGGGTGTGGTCGGGCGGGTCGGTGAACAGCAGGGTCCGGCTCATGGACCGCAGCGACTCCGGCACCACGGTGGCCAGCAGCTCGGCCACCGGATCGGGCGGCTGCAGACGCATCCGGGAGTCGGCGAGCACCGCCGTGGCGTCCGCGTGCGCGCTGACCACGTACGAGTCCAGATAGTCCCAGTGCACGGGCCCGCCCAGGGCCCTGATCCGCTCGTACTCCGGGTAGGGGTCGGCCCGGAAGGCGTCGTTGTACGGGTCGAAGTCCTCCAGCGGGGGCACCTCGCCGGACACGGTGTCCTGCCTGGACTGATAGGTCATCAGATTCCCTTCGTGCCGGTCAGCTCCGCCAGGGCGTCGGCGGGCAGTCGCCCGAGCATCGCCAGCAGGTTGTCGGGGGCGAAGAACTCCTCCGCGGGCACCGATCCCGCGATCATCCCGAAGAATCGGTCGGCGTCCTCCTGGTGCGTGGCGACGACCCGGACCAGTTGCCGGGTCATCGGGTCCAGATCGAAGCCGGCCGCCTCGCAGGTGAACTCGTAGATCAGCTCGGAGGCGGCGTTGCGGGTCCGCTCGTAGCCCGCGAGCGCGGACTCCCACTCCTCGGTGCCGGACCACACCCGGTCCACGGCGTCGGCGAGCAGCTCCGCGTCCCGCCAGGCGTCCGAGATGCCCTGCCCGGTGAGCGGGTCCTTGTGGTAGCCGGCGTCGCCCACCAGGGCCCAGCCGGGGCCGTACGGCTTGCGATAGAAGTTGGCCAGGTCGGCGGTGCCGCGGAACCGGTCGACACGCTCCGCGCCGTCGGCCATCTCGCGTGCGAGCGCGGGCGCCGCCTCGGCGATGGCCTTGTGGTAGTGGCCCTCGATGTCGCTGCGGTAGGTGGAGTAGAACGAGTGCGGGCGCGCCGCCTGGATGAGACAGACGTCGTCGTGGGTCGGGATCACCCCGATCTGCTTGTCCCCCATGAGGTACACCTCGTTGAGGTGCCGGCGCTCCGGTGACAGACCGCGCCAGTAGGAGTAGTAGACGACCGTCAGCGGCGGCCGCTCGTGGTACTTCTCGGGGCCCGTCTGCCGGGCCACCAGGGAGTTACGGCCGTCGGCGCCCACCACCAGCGCGGCGCGCGCGGTGTGCTCCTGGCCGCGGCACTGGTACCGCACCCCCGTCACGCGCCCGGTGTCGTCCTGGAGCAGGGAGCGCACGGTGCACCGCTCGCGCACCTCGGCCCCCGCCTCCCGGGCCGCGGCCACGAGCAGCGCGTCGAGCACGGTGCGGCGCGGTGCGAGCGCCATCCCGACGCCGTCGTACGGGGGAGCGAACCCCCGGACCGACAGGTCCTCGCCGAACCACCACACCGCCTCGGTGATCGGTGGGCAGCCGGTCGCGGTCAGCCGGTCGAGGAGCCCCCAGCGCCGCAGCCGGGCCAGACCGCTCGGCTGGACGTAGTGCGTCGAGACGGTGTCCTTGGGGAACGTCGCACGGTCCAGGACCAGCACGCGGTACCCCTTGCGGGCCAGCAGCATCGCCAGTGGCGATCCCGCGCAGCGGGCACCGACGACTATCACGTCGTACATATGACCTCCGCATGCGTGCGGGGCGGCCGGCGGGACGCCGGTGCCCCGCACAGCAAAGCCGCGCCGCCGGAAGTCCGAAAGGCCTGGGGGAGGTGCCCACTCGGGCAGCGCCTTCGGCCCGTCGGCCCGGCCGCTCCCGGCGGCGCCCGATCCACCGGCCTGACGGCCCTGTCTCCGCCCGCGGCCGCCCGGCAGCCTGAAGGCCGTCCGAGACACCGGCTCTACCGACACAGGAGCGTGCGATGCCCCTGGACACCCGCAGGTTCGAAGAGATCAAGGAAGCGGCCGGGAGCCGCAAGGAGGAGGAGGTCTTCGACTTCGCCCGGCAGCAGACCGGCGGTATCGCCGGACTGCTCGACGACGTGTTCGGGAACATGCCCGAGGCGTTCCGGGCCGACCGGGCCAAGGGGCAGGAAGCGGCCTTCCAGTACCTGATCAACACACCCGACGGGGTCTTCGAGTACTTCGTCGAGATCGCGGGCGGCAGCTGCCGGACCGGCCGGGGACGCGCGGAGTCCCCCAAGCTCACCACCACGGTGGGGCTGCCGACCTTCCTCAAGCTGCTCACCGGCCGGCTCAACGGCATGCAGGCGTTCCTCGGAGGCAAGGTCAAGCTCTCCGGCAACACCCTCTACGCCGCCAAGTTCGAGCACTGGTTCGAGCGCCCCGCCTGAGCAGACAGCGCCGCCACCGCCCTGGAGATGCCCCGTGAAGTTCGGTATCGCACTGCCCACCGTCGGTCCGCCGGGCCGTCGCCGCTACCTCCTCGACGTGGCGACGGCCGCCGACCGGATGGGGTTCGACTCCGTCTGGGTCAGCAGCCATGTCGCCCTGCCGCGGACCCGCCAGAGCACGTGTCTCTACCCCCGTGCCAAGACCGCCAACGCCTACAACTGGGGCGTGGCCTGGCTCGAACCCATCGCCGTGATGGGCGTGGTCGCCGGCGTCACCGAACGCGTGCGCATCGGCACCCATGTCATGGCGCTGCCCTACCGCAACCCCGTCATCCTCGCCTCCGAACTGGCCTCGCTCGACCAGCTCTCCCTGGGCCGTACCGTCCTCGGCGCCGGAATCGGCTGGATGGACGAGGAGTTCAAGACCGTCGGGGTGCCGCGCACCCAGCGAGGTGCCCGCACCGACGAGGCCATCGAAGTGATGCGCACCCTGTGGGCCTCCCGTCATCCCACCTCCTTCCACGGCCGGTTCACCGACTTCGAGGACATGTGGCTCGCCTCCCGGCCGCACAGCAGGACCGGGCCGCCCGTGTACGTGGGCGGCAACACCGACGCGGCCCTGCGCCGGGTGGCCAGGCTCGGCGACGGCTGGCTCGCGCACGAGCTGTACCCGGACGAGATCACGGCGGCCCGCGCCAAGCTCGACCGGCTCACCACCGAAGCGGGCCGTGACCCCGCCGACGTGGTGACCACCGTGCGTCGCGCGCTGGTGCCGCCCTTCGAGGTCATGGACTTCATGTCCGACCGGGTCAGCATCACCGGCACCGCGGACCAGGTCGTGGAGGAGATCGACGCCTACCGCCGGGCCGGGGTGCAGCTGATGGTCCTGGACCTGTCCATGCGTCCCGCAGAAATCGTCGAAACCATGGAGTGGCTGGTCAAGGACGTCCTCGTCCGGCTGTGACCGGCTCACGCCGCTTCCGCGTCCCACCCACCGACCCTGGAGAGCAGATGACCACGCCGGACAAGACCGTCGCCAGCCGCGAGGCGCGCAAGGCAAAGATCAAGGAGATCGTCTGCCGGATCCTGGAGATCGATCCCGCGGAACTCACCGACACCAGCCTGTTCAAGGAGGAGCACGACGCCGACTCGCTGCGGGCCATCGAGATCCTGGCCGCCCTTGAGCGCGAGTTCGACATCACCATCGAACAGGACGAACTCAGCCGCATGGTCAACCTCGACGGTGTGGAGTCGGTGGTGGACCGGGCACTTCCGGCGCGGTGAGCACCGTGACGACGAACAGGCCGCCCGAGGGCGGGCCGGGGCCGCGGCGGGTGGTGGTCACCGGTCTTGGCACGGTGACCAGCATCGGCATCGGTGTCGGGGAGTTCCTCGCCGGGCTGCGCGAGGGGCGCAACGGCGCGCGGCCCATCACCGCCTTCGACACCGAGGGGTTCGCCCACGCCAACGGCTGCGAGGTGGCGGGATTCGACCCCGATGAATGGATCACCCACACCTCCGCCGAGAACCTGGGCCGTGCCGCGCAGTTCTCCACGGCGGCTGCCGTCATGGCGGCACGCGACTCGGGAATGGACCTCGCCGAACTGCGCTCCCGCCGGTCCCTGGTGTGCATCGGCACCACCGACGGCGAGTCGGCCGATCTGGACCGGCTGGTCGCCGCCGAGCTCGCCGACGGGCCCGAGCACCTCGACACGACCGTCGCCCGCCGCACCTCCGCCGGCCGGCTCTCCTCCGCGGTGGTCGCCGAACTGGGCCTGACCGACGTCGAGGCCACCACCCTCGCCACCGCCTGCGCGGCCGGCAACTACGCCATCGGCTACGGGCTCGACGCGCTGTGCGGCGGCGACGTCGACGTCGCCCTGGTCGGCGGCGCGGACGCGATGTGCCGCAAGACCTTCACCGGCTTCTACCGGCTCGGCACCATCGCCCCGGAGGCCTGCCAGCCGTTCGACCGGAACCGCAAGGGCATCCTGACCGGCGAGGGAGCGGGCGTCCTGTTGCTGGAGACCCTGGAGTCCGCGCTGGCCCGCGGCGCCCGGATCTACTGCGAGGTGCTCGGCTACGGCCTCAACTGCGATGCCCACCACCCGGTCGCCCCCGACCGCGACAGCATCGCCCGATGTATCGAACTCGCCCACGGCAACGCCCGCGTCAAGCCCGGGGAGATCGACTTCATCTCGGCGCACGGCACCGGCACCAGGGCCAACGACGTCACCGAGGCCGCCGCGATCCGCCAGGTGTTCGGCGAGCGGCCGCCCAGCACCATCTCCATCAAGGCGATGATCGGGCACACCATGGGCGCGGCCAGCTCCCTGGCCTCCGCCGCCTGCGCCCTGGCCATCGCCGAGGGCTTCATCCCGCCGACCATCAACCACGTCGAGACCGATCCCGAGTGCGGGCTCGACTGCGTCCCCAACGAGCCGCGCGAGGCGGACCTGCGCGTGGTGCAGAACAACGCCCTCGCGTTCGGCGGCAACAACGCCGTACTGATCCTCGGCAAGTACGCCGAGGCCGAACCGGCGCTCGCGGGGGAGGCCCGATGAGCGCGCTGATCACCGGCATGGGCGCGAACTGCAGCGTCGGCGCCGACCGGGTCGCCACCTTCGACGCGCTGTGCGCCGGCCGCACCGGACTGGCGCCGCTGCGCGGCTTCGACCCGGCCGGGTTCCGGGCCCGCAACGCCTACGAGATCGACGACAGGCCCGCGCCCGGTGCGGATCGCCCGATGCGGCCCACCCGATGGCTCCTCGACGCCGTCGCCGAGGCGCTGGCCGACGCCGGTATGCCCGAGGACCTGACGGGCATACCGGTGGTCCTCGGCACCACCCTGCGTGAACTGCGCTCCGTCGAACTGAACTGGTGCGACGGCACCGCCTTCGACCCGGCCGACCTCCATTTCGGCACGGCACTGCGCCGCCGCTTTGACGCCGACCGCACCTACACCGTCGCCAACGCCTGCGCCGCCTCCCTGTACGCGCTGGGCATGGCCGTCGACCTGATCGACCTCGGCGAGGCGGACACCGTGGTGGTGGCCGGCGCCGACACCATCACCGAGAGCACCTACGGCATGCTCGACCGCGTCTACCACAAGGCACCCGACGCGGTACGCCCCTTCGACCGCGGCCGGCGCGGCATGCTCCAGGGCGACGGCGCCGCCGCGGTGGTGCTGCACCGCACGGCGCCGCCCGGGACCCGGCCGCACGCCCGGGTCAGGGGAGTCGGCGTCAACTGCGACGCCCACCACCCCTCCGCCCCCGACGCGGAGAACATCGGCCGGGTCATGCGCGATGCCCATGCCAGGGCCGGGGTGAAGCCCGCCGACATCGACCTCGTCATGCTGCACGGCACGGGAACCCCGCACAACGACGTCGCCGAGGCGCAGGCGCTCGTCGAGGTCTACACGGGCGTGGAGGACACCCCGCGGATGACCGCGATCAAGTCGATGATCGGGCACACCGCCGGTGCCTCCGGGCTGCACAGCCTGATCACCGCGGTGCAGTCCCTCGCCTCCGGCCGGGTGCCGCCCACGCTCGGCCTCGCCGACCCGATCGAGGAGATGGCCGGCTTCCGGCTGGGCGCCGAGCCGGTGGTCGACCCCGAACTCTCCCTCGCCCAGATCGACTCCTTCGGCTTCGGCGGCCTCAACGCCGTGGCCGTCGTGGAGAAGGTGGCGTAGATGGGGGCAGCGGAAGCGACGGTGCGCGCCGAGGTGTTGATCAGCGGGTCGGGCACCGCGCTCGCGGGAGTGCCCGGACCGGGCGCCCTGCTGGATCCGCCGGGCGGTGAACCCGGCACGGATCCGGTGGACTCGCTGCGCGGACCCGGCCTGCGGTACAAGGACCGCGCCACCAAACTGGCCCTGTGCGCCGCGCGGGACGCCCTCGCCGACGCCGGGCTGCTCGGCCGCGACGGGGAACTCACCGTGGACGGCGACGACTTCGGCGTGGTGGTCAGCAGCAACTGGGGCAACGTCGACACCGTCTGCGACGCCTCGGCCACCATCAGGCGCAGCACGTACAAGGCGACCAGTCCGATGCTGCTGCCCAACACCGCCAGCAATGTCACCGCCTCCTGGGTCGCCATCGCCCACGGTCTGCGCGGCGCCAACGTCACCCTGTGCAACGGCCCCACCTCCGGGCTCGACGCCGTGCACTGGGCCCGCACCCTGATCGCGGCCGGCCGGCTGCGGCGGGCCCTGGTCATCGGCGTCGAGCCGGTCAACGAGCCGGTGCGGCACCTGGTCGGCGACGCCGGGCCGTTGCTCGACGGAGCGGTCGCCCTGGTCGCCGAAGCCGCCGATGCCGTCCGGGCCCGCGGCGGCACCCCGCTCGCCCGCATCGGCCGCTACGCACGCTCGGGTGACCTGCCCCGTGCTCTGGCCGGCGCGCGGCAGGGCGAGAGCAGCCCGCCCGACGCGTGGTGGCTGCCGGAGCGCCCCCTGTCACCCGCGACCCCGGACACCACACGCCCGGCCGGTGTCCCCGCCCACGACCTGAGCGCACGTCACGGCCGCTGCTCGGGCGCGCTCGGAGTGCTGCAGTGCGTGGCCGCCACCGCCGAACTCGCCCGCACCGGAGGCGACTCGATGCTCGCCGCCGCGGGACAGGGGCCCCGCGCCGGCGGTCCCGGCGAGGACGACGCCGCCGCCGCGCTCGTACTGCACCGCGTGCCGCGGCCGCTGGGAGGAGCCACGTCATGAGCGCACTGCGGGTGACCCTGCTGCACGGCCTCGCGGGCAGCACACGTCTGTGGGACCGGTGCCGTGCCGAGGCACCCGAGGGCGTGCGGATGACCGCGGCCGACATCGACTGGCCTTTCGACGGCACCGCGCGCCCCGGCCTGCCCGGCGACCCCGCCCGGCTCGTCGGGCACGTGGCACGCGGCACCCGTGCCCAGGTGGTGGTGGCCCACTCGTTCGCCGCCAACGCCCTGCTGGAACACCTGCTCTCCCCGGACGCGTCGTCGCTGTCCGCAGCCGTACTCGTGTCCCCCTTCTACCGGCCGCGCCCGCAGGAATTCGACTGGGAGACGATCTCCTACTACTTCAACCAGTTCCATCTGATCCTCGAAGAGGGACTGCACGTCTCCGCGGGCGGCCGGCTCGACCCGGCGGTCCGGCACGCCATGGCCCTGCGCGTGCGGGAGACCATCGGCCCGTACGGCTGGATGGACTTCTTCGGGGCCTATCTGCGCACCCCCGCGCTACCGCTGCACCGCATACGGCTGCCCGTCCTGATCGTCACCGGCCGGGACGACCGCGCCGCGCCCGAGTCCGACGCGCGGAACCTGGCCCGCGCCCTGCCCACGGCCCGGCTCGACGTGCTCCCGTCCTGCGGGCACTTCCCGATGGCCGAGCGGGCCCGGTCCTTCACCCGGCTGCTCGGCGACTTCCTCGCCGCGCTGCCCGCCCCGTCCGACCGCTCCGCCGGCGCCCCGCCGGCCGACGCCCCGCTGGAGATGACGTGACCAAGGCACCCGTGTTCACCGCCCGTTCGCTGCCGGAGTCCGTGGACGCCCTGGAGCGCCCCACGACCGTGCACCTGCGGCCACGCTACGAGGGCTCCAACATCTGTACCTGGATCGGCTTCAAGCACGTCAACTACCTCGTCGAGGAGGCCGTCCTCGAGCATCTGCGGCACAGCGGCTGGGCCGCCGGGATGCTGTACGAGGACTTCGGGCTGTGCGTCGACATCGTGAGCATCGAGGCCGCGATCCTGTCCGCCACGCACATCGACGACATCGTCAGCGCGCGGGTCGTCGCCGAGGGACGGGCCGTCGACGGAGAGATCGCGCTGACCGTCGGGCTCGACGTGCACGGGCCCGCGACGCCGCTCAAGACGGTCTCCGCCAAGGTCCGGGTGGCGCTGCGGCACGACCCGCGCGGCGGCGGGGCCGCCCCCGTGCCCCAGGTGCTGGAGCCGTACACCGTCAAGGAGATCGACCGCGCCTCACTGGTCCGGATACCGGTCGCCTCCACCCCGCCGGCCACCGTCGCGGACGGGGACGCACTGCTCGCCGCACTGACCCAGGACGCCAACGCCTACGGCTGGAAGTGGCGCATCCCGTACTTCTACTGCCACTTCACCGAGCGGCTGCAGATGTCCGGCTACCTGCGCCTGATGGAGGAGGCCGTCGACCTCTTCCTCGCCGACCGCGGCATCTCCATCAAACGGCTGCTGGACGAGCAGAACTGGATCCCGGTGGTGCCGAAGAACTCGGTCGTCATGCTCGCCGAGGCCCGCATGGAGGAGGACCTCTACACCGTCCTCACCGTCGAGGACGTGTTCAAGCGGCTCATCTACACCGCCCGGATGGACTGCTACGTCCTGCGCGACGGCGTCCCCGTGCACACCGCGACCGGACGCATCACCCACGGCTACGCGGTGATCGAGAACCGGCGGGACTGGAGCCTGGTGGAGTTCGACGACCGTATGATCCAGCGGCTCAACGGGCAGCACGGCTGATGGATCCCGTTCTGGTCACCGGAGTCGGTGCCGTGACGTGCCACGGCACCGGAGTGCCCGCGCTGCGGGACGCCATGGCCCGTGCCGGGGCCAGGCAGCCCGACAAGGTGCCCGACCCGTGGGCGCGCATGGAGCTGCCCCTGATGTACCTGGTGCCGGAGCCCGCCCTCGGTACGGACGCGGGCGACGGCCCCGGACGCGCCGCCTCCTTCGCCGTACGCGCGGCGCACGAGGCCCTGGCCGGTGCCGGCCTGGCTCCGCGGGAACTGCGCGCGGGGCGGGCCGCGGTGGTGCTCGGGACCTGCATGGGCGCCATCGGTGACCGGGAACGGGACCACGAACCGGCCGTCGCGGGCCCGTCGGACGAGCCGGTCGCCACCCACTCATGGCGGCCCGACTTCGACGTGTCCTCGCGGCTCGCCACCGAACTCGGCGTCACCGGACCCGCGAGCAGCGCCAGCAACGCCTGTGCGGCCAGCGGCTTCGCGCTCGCCACCGCCGCGGACATGATCCGCTGCGGCGAGGCCGACGTCGTCGTCACCGGAGGCGCCGACGCCTACTCCCGTATCGCGCTCGCCAACTTCAACCGGCTCGGCGCCGTCGACGCCCAGGGCTGCCGGCCGTTCGCCGCCGACCGGGCGGGCACCGTCTTCGGCGAAGGCGCGGGCATCGTGGTGCTGGAGTCGGCGGCGCACGCACGGGCCCGCGGCGCCCGGCCGCTCGCCGAGGTCGGCGAGTCCGGCTGGAGCTGCGACGCCGGCCACCCCACCGCACCGGAGGAGAGCGGCGAACAGATCGTCCGCGCCCTGAGCGACGCCCTGGACCGCACCGACGTCGCGCCCGGCGACATCGGCTGTGTGATCCCGCACGGCACCGGCACCCGGCTGAACGACCGGGTCGAGAGTGCCGCCCTGCGTGAGGTGTTCGCGCCGGAGGCGGCCGTACCACCGCTGTACAGCCTCAAGGCGCTCCTCGGGCACACCGGCGGGGCCGCCGCCGGACTCGCCACCGTCGCCGCAACCCTGATCGTCGGACACGGCAGCGTCCCGCCCAACGTGCCCGTCGGGGCCCCGGATCCCTCCTGCGACGTGCCGCTGCCGGCCGTCGAGACCCCGCTCACCGGCACGGCCGTGCTGATCAACGCCTACGCCTTCGGCGGCAACAACATCTCCCTGGTGGTAAGGGAGGCGGCGACGTGCTGACACCGCGGCACCACGGTCACGACATCGTGGTCACCGGCGTGGCCGCCGTCGTCCCGGAACCCGGCGACCCGCCCGGCGCCTGGTTCGACGCCGACGCCGAACTCGGGCCGCGCGGCCACAAGTACCTTCCGCAGGGCGCCCGTTACCTGCTCGCCGCGGGCCGGCGCGCCCTGCGCTCCGCCACGACGCCCGAGGGCGTACCCCCGCAGCGCCGCGGACTCGTCGTCGGCACCAACAACGGACTCGCGCCGCTGTTCCGGGACATGGACCGTACGGTCGTCGACACCGGCGCCGAGCGGCTGCGTCCCGCGCTCGCCCCCTACTTCGCCGTCAACGTGCTCGCCGGACGGTTCGCCGCCGAACAGTCCTTCAAGGCCTTCAGCTGCACCCTCACCACCTCCGGTGTCGCCGGTGCCGAGGCGCTGCAGACGGCCGTCCGGGCACTGAGCCTGGGCCGTGCCGACCTGGTGGTGGTCGCCGCCGTGGAGGACCGGGCCGCCGCGGCAACGAAGGCGGGGCCGCCCCCCGAAGAGGGCGCCGTGGCACTGGTTCTGGAGCCGCGGGCCGCGGCCGAACGCCGGGGCGCTCCCGTGCGCGGCACCCTGCGCGCCGCCGGCACCTTCGTACCGCCGCACGTCAACGCTCCCGACGGAGCGCTCGGCCTCGCCGTCGACGACCTGCTGAGCGCGGTGCAGTCCGAGCCGCCCGCACCGGTCCACGCGGTCCTCGACGACTCGGCCCGAGGCCGGGCCGTCGCCGCACTGCTGCGCGCTCCCGCCCGGCGGGTGGCCGCGCGAGCCGGGTGCCTCGCCCCCCTGCTGAGCGCGGCGCAGCCGTTCACCGCCGGCGGCGGGCAGCGGGTCGTCGTCACCGCGACGGCCCCGGGGCACCTCGCCGCCGTGCACGTCCTCGCCGCAGAACTTCGACAGACCCCGTCAGGAGGCTTACGTGCGGAATCCACTGCGTGACCGCTGGTGCCTGGTGCTCGGCGCGTCGAGCGGCATCGGCCGGGCGACCGCCCTCGCCCTCGCCGAACAGGGCGCTCATGTCGCCGGGGTGCACTTCGACCGTGCCGAGGGCGCCCAGGCGGCCAAGGAGCTGGAGTGCACCCTGCGCGCCCAGGGCGTGCGGGCGCACCTGTTCAACGTCAACGCGGCGTCCGACCGAGGGCGGACCCGGCTGGTGCCCGCCCTCGCCGAACTCACCGGCGGTGCGCCGCTGCAGACCGTCCTGCACTCCCTGGCCTTCGGCAGTCTGGTGCCGTTCCTGCCCACGGACGAGACCAAGCAGGCGCTCTCCCGCCCCCAGCTGGAGATGACGCTCGACGTGATGGCCCACAGCCTCGTCTACTGGACCCAGGACCTGCTGGCCGCGGGGCTGATCGCCGAGGGCACCCGGATCTTCGCCATGACCAGCGCCGGCACCAGCCAGGTCCTGCCGAGCTACGGCGCGGTCTCCGCGGCCAAGGCCGCCCTGGAGTCCCATGTCCGCCAGCTCGCCTGCGAACTCGCCCCGCACGGCGTCGCGGTCAACGCCCTGCGCGCGGGCGTGACCATCACCCCCTCGTTGCTGCGCATCCCCGGACACGAGGAGTTCGTCGGCGAGTCGGCGGCGGGCAATCCGCACGGCCGGCTCACCACACCCGAGGACGTCGCCGAGGCGGTCGTCCTGCTGTCCAACGCCCCGTCGTCGTGGCTGACGGGCAACACGATCGGCGTGGACGGCGCGGAACTCGCCGCCGCCGGCGCCACTTGGAGCCGACGGGAGACGACCCGATGACCACCACCGTGCCCGAAACCGCCGCCCGCGCCACCGCACCCGGCGCCACCACCGTGATCTCCGAATGGTCGGTGCTCTCGCCGTACGGCATCGGCGCCGAAGTCTTCGCCGAGGGCGTCTCGGCGCGCCGCCCCGTCGTGCCCCGGCTCAACCGGGACGTCTGGCAGGCGCCGGGCGAGGCCTGCCTGGTGCCGGGCTTCGACATCGCCGGGCTGCTCGGCAGCCGCGGCACCCGTACCATGGACCGGCTCACCGGCCTCACCGTCGCCACCCTCGGCACCCTCCTGGAACCGAACGGCCGCCGCCGCCACCTCGACGAGCCGGAACACGTCGGCCTCGTCCTCGGCACCGGCTCCGGCAGCGTGCAGAGCACGATGGACTTCACCCGCGACGCGCTGACCGGCGCCAAGCCCTTCTACGTCGATCCGGCGCTGTTCCCCAACACCGTGATGAACCGCGCCGCCGGGCAGAGCGCCATCTGGTACGGCCTGAAGGGCCCCAACGCCACCCTGGCAGGCGGCCCCCTCACCGGACTCCAGGCCCTGCGCTACGCCACCCGGCTCCGCGAACGCGGCTACAGCCGGACGGTGCTGTGCGGCGCCGTCGAGGAGTTCTCCGAACAGCGTGCCTGGCTCGCCTGGCACACGCGCGGCGCGGAGCGCCGCCGGACGCCGCTGGCCGAGGCGTGCGCCATGTTCCTGCTGGAGGACGCCGACACCGCCCAGGACGCCGGCCGCACCCCGCGCGCCGACATCCTCGCCGTCCGCTTCGCCGCCGGTCCGCAAGGCGTCCGGCCCGCCCTGGAGCGCTGTGTGCGCGGCGCGCTCGAAGCGGCCGGCACAGCGCCCCACGAAGTCGCCTTCGCCGCGCCCTCGGGCCGCCTCACACCGCCCCCGGGCACCTGCCCCATGGGCTTCGGAGAGCAAGGCCGGGCCGACGACGTGGAGACGGTGGAGACCGCCGTGCTCGGCGACGTGCTCGACGGCGCGGACGTCGAGTACATCGGCGTGCGCGAACTGCTCGGCGACGCGTCCGCGGCCTCGGCGGGGACCCAGCTCGCCGCGGTCCTCGCCGCCGCGGCACACCGCCCCCGGCCCGGCGCCGCCGCCGTGGTGACCTCCGTCGACGACGACGGACTCGCCGCCTGTCTGGTCCTGCGGCTGCGGTGACCGGCAGCCCTCGTCCTGTACGCCACCCGAACCGGCAGTGAAAGGAACGTCATGGCAGAAGAGACCCGTACCGCCCCCGGCCCCGCGACCCACACCGACCTGGACAAGGAGCGGCTGCGCGGCCTGCTCGCGGAGATCCTGGACGTGGACGTCTCCGAGATCTCCGACCGGGCGCACTTCGTCGACGACCTCGGGGTGGACTCGCTGATGGCCCTGGAGATCACCGTACGGCTCGAAGCGGAGTTCCCCGTGAAGCTGGCCGAGGAGGAGCTGACACAGCTCGCCACCCTCGACGACACCTACGCGCTGCTCGACGCCAAACTGCGGGCCGCCTCATGACCGCGCCGGCCGTTCCCCTGCCCGTCTCGCTGCTCGGCATGGATCCCCGGTCGGTCACCCGCGACGGGGGCACGATGACCGCACACGCCACCGTCGATCCCGCGCACGAGGTGTTCCCCGGGCACTATCCGGGCTTCCCCGTGCTGCCCGGCGTCTGCCTCATCGAGTACGCCGACCGCAGCATCCTCCTCGACCAGCGGCGCCTCGGCCGCGACCTGGAGCTGGCCGCGGTGGAGCGCTGCCGCTTCCGGGAGCCGGTGTTCCCCGGCGATGAGCTGACCCTGCGCGTCGACTACGCCATGGACGACGACTCCGGTGAGCTGCGCAGCGACGTGCTGATCAGCACCGACCGGGGACGCGCCGCCGAACTGCGGCTCCTGCACCGTGCGGTGGGAACCGGGGCGACCGGATGAGCACATGGGCCGCAGACGCGGACGCCATCACCCGCATCATCCCGCACCGCTTTCCCGTCCTGCTGGTCGACCGCGTCACTCAGATCGACCCGGGGCGCACCCTGACCGCGCTCAAGGCGGTCACCGTGGGCGAACCCTGCTACCGCAGGGCCCCCGCCCACGGCGGCCCCGCCCGCTTCCACTACCCACGCCCGCTGCTCGTGGAGTCCTGGGCCCAGGCGGCGGTGCTGCTCGCCGTCTGGGACACCCCCAACCCCGATGTGACCACGGGGAAGGTCGAACTCGCCGGCGCCATCGACCGGATCGCCTTCCGTCGTCAGGTGCTCCCCGGGGACCTGCTGGAGCACCGGGTGCAGGTGGTCCGGGCGGTCGGGGACACCACGATCCTGGCCGGCGAGACCCGGTGCGACGGCGAACCCGTGGCCGAGATCGGCCACTTCATCGTCGCGCTGCGCCCGCTCGCCTCCGTCGCACCACCGCTCGCCACCGGCCGCACCGGCCACTGAGACCCGCCGTCCCGCAGCCCTTTCGAGGAGATCCCGCCATGTCAGCACCGGACCGTCTCGTCGCCCTGGTCAGCGGCGGATCACGGGGCATAGGCCGCGCCGTCGTGCAGCGGCTCGCCGAGACAGGCCACGACGTGGCGTTCTGCTACCGGGGCCGCGGCGACGCCGCCGAGGAGACCGCGGAGGCGGCAGGCAAGACCGGGGCCCGCGTCCTGCCCGTCCAGGCGGACGTCACCGACCCCGAAGCCGTCCGTGCCTTCGTCGCCGCCACCGAGAAGGAGCTCGGCCCGATCAGCACCGTCGTCGGCTGTGCCGGCGTCATCCGCGACAAGCCCCTGCTGATGATGGGCGACGACGACTGGCGCGAGGTCGTCGACACCAACCTCAACGGAACCTACAACGTCTGCCGCGCCGTCGCCTTCGGGCTGATGAAGCGCCGCGCGGGCAGCATCGTCACGCTGTCGTCCGTCAGTGGTCTGCACGGCAACGTGGGGCAGGCCAACTACGCCGCCACCAAGGCCGGGATCATCGGCTTCACCAAGTCCCTCGCCAAGGAGCTGGGGCGGCACGGCATCCGCGCCAATGTGGTGGCGCCGGGCTTCATCTCCACCGACATGACCGCCCCGTTGTCCGAGAGCACCGCCGAGAGCATGCGCACACGCATCGCGCTCGGCCGGTTCGGCGGTCCGGAGGAAGTGGCCGACCTGGTGGCCTTCCTGGTGTCGGAGCGGGCCACGTACATCACCGGCCAGGTGTTCGCCATCGACGGCGGCATCTCCCTGTGAGCCGGGCGGCAAGAGCCCCCGTCACCGGCGCCGGGTCCCGGCCCCGGCACCGAACCCCGACCCCACACAGTCCCGGAAGGCGAGGGCGATGACCACGGACAGGATCTTCTACTTCTCCCTGCGCAGCCCGTACTCCTGGCTGGCGCACCGGGAGCTGACGGCACGTCACCCCGAGGTCGCGGCCGCTCTGGAGTGGGTGCCCTACTGGGAGCCCGACGCGCACAGCGAACGGCTCCTCACCGAGACCGGGGACACCTTCGTCTACACGGCCATGTCCCGCCCCAAGCACTTCTACATCCTCGCCGACGTACGCAGGCTCGCCACCGCACGCGGTCTGAAGGTCACCTGGCCCGTGGACCGGAACCCTGTCTGGGAGGTCCCCCACCTCGCCTACCTCGCCTGCCGGTCGCACGGTCGCGGCGCCGAGTTCGCCGACCGCGTCTACTCCGCCCGCTGGCTGGAGGGCAGGGACATCTGCGACCCCGCGACCATGGCCGCCATCGGCAAGGAGATGGACCTCGACCCCGCCGAACTCGCCGGTGCCGCCGACGATCCCGCCCTGCGCGAGGAGGGCGCCAGGGCGCTGCGCCGCGCCGTCCGGGATGGCGTGTTCGGGGTGCCGTACTTCATCAACGGCCACGACAAGTACTGGGGCCTTGACCGCCTCGACGCCTTCCTCGGCACTCTCGGCCACGGGCCGGACGGTGACCCGCCGGCCGTCGGGGAGCCGCTCGCCGAACGGGCGCCCGACACGCGCGCAGGAGGTGACCTCGGCCATGGTGGGGGGTGCGGCTGACCGGACGGCGCGTACGCGCACCGCCGGTGTAACGGCCGAGGCCGGGGGATGGGTCTTCGGCTGGCACCGGCGCGGCACCGGCGACCCGGTCGTCCTGCTGCACGGGCTGCTCACCGACAGCCGGGTGTGGGAGCCCGTCACGGCGGGGCTGGCCGCCACCCGGACGACCGTCGCCGTCGACGCGCCCGGCCACGGCCTGGCGCCGCCGCGGAGGTCCGCGTACACCCTGGAGGAGGAGGTCGACAGGCTCGCGGACGCCTACCGCGGCGCCATGGGCGAGCGGCCCGCGGTGTGGGTGGGCCACTCCATGGGCGGTATGAAGTGCTGGCGCATGGCCCTGCGGCACCCCGCGCTCGTCTCCGCCCTCGTCCTGGTGGACACCCGCCCCGACGAGGAACCGGAGAACACCAGGCGCCCCTTCGAGGCGATGGTGGAGGCGGTGCTGGCGGACGGCATGAGCCCCGATCTCGCGGCCATGGTCGCCCGCCTCAACTTCCGCCGCGCCTTCCTCACCAGTGACACCGCGCGGCGGTGGACCGAGCACTTCACCACCCTCACCGGCGACCGCATCGAGCACGCCTGCCACTCCGTCTACCGGCGGGGCGACATCACCGACCGGCTGTCCGAGGTGAACGTTCCGGTGCTCGTGGTCCACGGCGCCGACGACGTCCCCATCCGGCTGCCCGTCGTGCGCGAGTACACCGCGCGCATGCCCGGCGCGCGGCTCGTGGTGCTGCCCGCCACCGGGCACACCCCGCCGATCGAACGTCCCGCCGAACTCCTCGACGCCATCCGCGAGTTCCTCGGCGACCCGATCGTTTCCCCCCGCCCCCCGACCGCCCAGGAGAACCCGTGACCACCCAGCGACCCGAGGTCCGTGAGACCGTCACCACCCCCCGGCCGCGCGACGTCCAGCTGCCGGAGGGCGCGGGCACTCTCCTGCTGATCACGCTCGACAACGGACTTCCGCCGCTCGGCCCCGCCATGCGGCCCACCACCTTCGGCCCCGAGGGGCTCGACCGGCTGGACGCGGTCCTCGACGAGGCGGCGGCCCGGGCCCGGACGGGCGACATCGCCGCGGTCGCGGTCACCGGCACCGCGTTCATGTTCAGCACCGGCGCGGATCTCGCCCTGGCGGCCGGCGTCACCGACCGCGAGGAGGCGGTGCGCACCCTGCGCCGCGGCCACCAGGTCTTCCGCCGTCTCGGCGAGCTGCCGGTGCCGAGCTTCGCGTTCCTCAACGGCGTCACCATCGGCGGCGGCCTCGAACTCGCCCTGCACTGCGGCTACCGCACCCTCTCGCGCGGCGCCCCCGCCCTCGCCCTCCCCGAGTGCTCGCTCGGCCTCGTCCCGGCCTGGGGCGGTGCCTGGCTGGCCCCGCGGCTGCTCGGCCCCGACCGGGCCGTCACCCTGATGCTGGAACACCCGCTGTCCGCCCGCCGCATGCTCTCCGCCACCGAGGCCCACACGCTCGGTCTGGCGGACGTCCTGCTGGAGCCCTCCAGGTTCCTCGACCGCTCGCTCGCCTGGGTCGCCGGCGTACTGCGCGGGCAGCACACGGTGACCCGGCCCGCGCCGGAAGCCTTCGCCGACCAGTGGGACGACGCGCTGACCCGCGCCGCCGGCCTGGTCGAGACCCACACGCACGGAGCCGTGCCCGCACCCCGCCGCGTCCTGGAGCTGCTGGAACTCAGCAGGACGGCCACCCGCGACGACGTGCTCACCGCCGCCGAGCAGACCGCGGCCGACCTCTTCGGCACCCCTGAGTTCCGCTCCAGCCTCTACGCCTTCCAGCTCACCCAGAAGCGCGCCGAGACGCACCCCGGGCGCCCCGATCCCCGCCGGGCCCGGCCGGTGCGCGGCGTGGGGGTGATCGGCGACGGGGAGCACGGTCTGCGGCTCGCGGCGATGCTGCTGGAGAAGCTGCGCATCCCGGTCGCCGTGTGCGTCCCCGACCCGGCCAGCCGGGACGCCGCGACCGGCGAACTGCGCCGCCTCCTCGACGAGGCCGCGTCCTGCGGCCGTATCCCGGCGGCGGACGCCGAGCGCTGCGCCGGGCTCATCAGCTGTGGCACCGCGGTGGACGTCGTCGCGGACGCCGACGCCGTCGTCGCGGCCCTGCCCGGCGGGCGGCCCGGCGAGGACGACGCCGTGCTGCGGCAGGCCGAGGGCGTCGTCTCCGAGGACTGCGTCGTCCTCGCCGTCGGCCGCCGCACGGTCGCCGATGTCGCCTCCGGGCTCAAGAACCCCGGGCGGGTGGTCGGCCTCGCCCTGCCCACTGCCGGCTCCGCTCCCGGCGCCGTGGAACTGACCCGGGCCGGAGCCACCGACACCGCGTACGCCACGGCGGGCGCACTCGTCGCCCGGCTGGGTCTGCCCTGTCTGCCCGTCGGCGACCACGCCGGGTCCGTGGCGGACCGGCTCCGGACCACGTTCGTGGGCGCGCTGCTCGACCGCGCCCGTGAGGAGGACCTCGACACGGTCTGCGCACCGCTCGCCCTGCCGACGCCGCCGAGCGTGCTGTGCGAACGGCTGCGCCGGGCCGGCGGCCTGGCCGACTCGGCGCCGGCCGTGGCGGCCACCGCCGACGACGCGCTCGACCACGCGCTGGCGGCCCTGGCCCGCGACATCGGCGCACTCGTCGCCGAGGGCACACTGGCCGGCAACGCCGACGCCGACCTGATCCTCCTGGCGAGCGGCGAGTGGCCCTTCCACCTGGGGGGCGTCACCCCGTACCTGAACCGGTCCGGCATCGCCGCACGCGGATGAGGAGCGTCCTGCCGTGGCGCTACCGGGCCCTGGTCCTGCTCAACGGCTGCTGGAAGGCGCTGAAGGCGTACGGGAGTTTGTGGATCGCCCCGGGCCATCCCGAGTACACCGCGCTGGTCCTGCGGTCAGGCGACCCGCCGCCGGGCCATCCGGAGCGCCGGGGCGCGGGGATCCCACTGACCGCTGAGGAGCGCGCGCTCGAACGCCGCATGTACGAGGACACCGGCGGCAAGCGGAAACGGCTTCCGCCCGGCGATGAGCTCCGAGGGAGAGGAACTCCGTGACCGACACAGACCGGCTGACCCGCGACACGCACGCGACCCGGCTGGCACTCGCGGCCCGCGACGGTGATGTGGACGCGGCAGAGCGCTTCGTCCGCTCCCTGCACCGCGACGTCTGGCGCTTCGTGGCCCACCTCAGCCGTGACCCACAGGTCGCCGACGACCTGACGCAGGAGACGTTCCTGCGTGCGCTCGGCGCGCTTCGCCGTTTCCAGGGCCGTTCGTCCGCGCGGACCTGGCTGCTGACCATCGCGCGGCGGGCCGTCGTCGACAGCAGCCGGTACGCGGCGTCCCGGCCACGCCTGTACGCCGTTCCCGACTGGGAGTCGATGGCCGAACGCTCCCAGCCGCGCGGCCTGCCCGGCTTCGACGACGGCGTCGCCCTGGGGCAGTTGCTCGACACCCTGCCCGAGGAACGCCGCGAGGCCTTCGTCCTCACCCAGTTGCTGGGCCTGCGCTACGCCGAGGCCGCTCAGGTCAGCGGATGCGCGGTGGGAACCGTGCGGTCCCGGGTGGCGCGGGCCCGGGCCACTCTCATCGAGGACCTGGGGGGTTGACCGCATGCAGCACGCGGCACTGTCCGGCTTCCCCGGCTGGTTGCTCGGGGCACTGTGCGCGGCCGTCGGCGCCTACTGTCTGCTCCGCGTGCGCACCGGGCCCCGTGCGGAGCGTGCCGAGATGACGGGCGACGCGCTGATGGGTCTCTCCATGGCCGTCATGGCGCCGCCGTCGTTGATGGCCGTCCTGCCCAGCTGGAGCGGCACCGTGTTCGCGGCCGTCTTCACCGCCGTCGGAGTGGCCGCGTTGGTGCTGTGGCGTCCGCCGCACCGGCGACTGCACCACGCCGTCGCCGCGTTCGCGATGGTCTACATGGCGTTCGCCATGCCGACGGGCGCACAGCACGCAGGCACAGGGCACGGTGACGGGATGGCGGTCGGTGTCGGTGTGCCGGCGCTCACCGGAGTGCTGCTGGCCTACTTCGCCGGCTACGTCCTCTATACCGGAGCCACCCTCGTGACCGCAGGCCCCGCGGACGCCCCCGGGCCGGTCCCGCCCCTCGGCACGTTCTTGACCAGGGCCTGCCGCATCGCGATGGCGGTGGCCATGCTCACCATGCTCGCGGCCCTCTGACCGCCGTGGGAGGCAGGCGCAGACAGGCTCGCGGCGAGCGCCGTATCGCGCAGCTGCTCGACGCGACGGCCAGCGTGTTCTGCAAGTCCGGCTACGCCGCGACCAGCATGAACGCCATCGCACGTGAGGCGGGAGTCTCTCCCGGCACGCTGTATCAGTTCTTCCCCAACAAGGAAGCGATCTCGGCGCGACTCGGTGAGCGCCTGCTGCGGCAGATGACCGAGGTGCACGGCCGGCTCGTGACCGACGCCGAGGCGGCACTGCCCCTGGAAGCGATGCTGGACGCCGTCCTTGATCCGATCCTCGAATTCAGCCTCGGCAACCCGGCGTTCACCGTGCTGGTCCACGAACCAGAGGGGCCGGGAGTCCTCCAGGCGGCCCTGCGCGGACAGGTCGAGGACGTGATCGCGCGCCGCGCCCCCGAACTGCCCCGCGAGCAGCGCGTGCGCGTCGCCACGACGGCGTTCGCGGTCCTCCAGACGGGGCTGTCCCTGGTCGCACGTCACGAGGGTGCGGAACGGGCCGCCTATGCCGACGAGCTGAAGGCGGCCCTGGCTCGGTATCTGGTGCCGGCCATCGGCGGCGAGGCCGGTCCGGTACGGCGGACCGGGCCCGCTTGACCTCAAGTTAGCTTGAGATTTTACGTTGCTTTCGCGGGCCCGGACACAGGTGCCCGCGATCACCTTTGCCGCCTACCGGAATCGAGGTACCCCCATGTCCCTGCCCCCGCTCAAGGTCGGCGTACTCGTCGGCAGCGTTCGGCCCGGGCGGTTCGCCGACCGGGTCTCGGGGTGGTTCCTGTCCGAGATCGGGCGCCGTGACGACATGGAGACGCATCTCATCGACCTGTCCGAGCCCGATCTCGCCGCCGAACTCAAGCTCACCCTGGAGCGGTCCGACGGCTCCGGCGACGCTCCGACCCTCGCCGAACGCATCGGCGGGCTCGACGGGTTCGTCGTCGTCACGCCCGAGTACAACCACGGGTACCCGGCGTCCCTGAAGCTCGCCATCGACTACGTCCACCGGGAGTGGCGGGCCAAACCGGTCGGCTTCGTCTCGTACGGCGGTATGGCCGGCGGACAGCGGGCCGTCGAGCAGCTGCGCCAGGTCTTCGCCGAGCTGCACGCGGTGACCCTGCGCGACACCGTCAGTTTTCACATGGCCTGGGAGCAGTTCGACGAGGACGGACATCCCCATGACCGGGACGGCACCGCCAAGGCCGCGTCCGTCCTGCTGGACCAGCTCGCCTGGTGGGGGCTCACCCTGCGCGAGGGCCGCGCCGCCAGGCCGTACGACGGCTGAGCCGGCGGATCACACCCCCTCACCCCACCGCGACCCCGCCGAACCGCCCCGCCACCCGCAGATCCCCCTCCACCCGCCCGGCCGTCTCCACCAGCTCGGGCAGCACCTCCCGTACGCACTCCTCCACCGATCGCCGAGCTGCGTGCATCGCCACGTTCAGCGCGGCGACCACACGGCCCGTGCGGTCGCGGACCGGTACCGCCACCGAGCGCAGGCCCGCCTCCAGTTCCTCGTCGACCAGGGCGTATCCGTGGGCGCGGACGTGGGACAGGGCGCTCTCCAGGGTCGCGGGGTCCGTGACGGTGCGCGGGGTCAGGGGGCGTAGCTCGCGCAGGGCCGACGACAACTGGCCGTCGCCCTCCGGGAGATCGGCCAGCAGCACCCGGCCCATCGACGTCGCATACGCCGGCAGCCGCGTGCCGATCGTGATGTTGACGCTCATCACACGGCTGGTGGCGGCCCGCGCGATGTACTGGATCTCCTCGGCCGACGGCGTCAGCACCGCCAGGGACGCCGACTCGTGGACCCGGTCGGCGAGTTCGGCCAGGTGCGGGGTGGCGATCTGGGCCAGGGACGTGCGGGACAGGGGCGGGTAGCCGAGGGACAGGACCCGGGGGGTGAGGGAGAAGGCGCGGTTGCCCGACGGGCGTACCAGGCCCAGGTGTTCGTAGGTGATGAGCGCGCGTCGGGCCGTCGCCCGGGCCAGCCCGGTCGCGTTGGCCACGTCCGTGAGCGTCAGCTCGGCCCGGCCCTCGCCGAACGCGGTCAGTACGGTCAGCCCGCGCGCCAGCGACTCCACGAACTCCCTGCCCAGTTCCTGCTTGGAGGCGCCGGTCCAGGTCGCGAGGCCCGCCGGAGCGGTCGCGGGGCGCGGCTCCGGTGCCTCGCGCAGCTGCCGCTCCATGTCCGCGACCGCCGTCCGCAGACGGGGCAGGAGCGTGTCGCGCAGATCGGCGGCGGTGTGCCGGCTGGTGTGGCTCACCACGTTCGCCACGCACGCGATACGGCCGCCCGCCCGCGGATCCCGTACGGGGACGGACACCGCGACCAGCCCCGGCTCGATCAACTGGTCGTCCAGCGCCCAGCCGTCCTTGCGCGCCCGCGCCGCCCGGCGTTCGAAGTCCTCGTCGGAGGAGGAGTGCGACTGCCACGGCGCGGCCGGGAAGCCGCGGTCGTCCGGGTCCGCCGCCCGGCGCTCGCGCCACGTCCGCCACTGCGCGTCCGTCCACTCCGTCGCGAACAGCGGGCCCGGCGAGGTGCGTTCGGCCGGGAGCAGGTCGCCGATGCGGAAGCTGAGGGACATCGCGCGGCGGCGGGTCGCCTGATGGATGAAGCGGATGCCGTCGCGGTCGGCGACCGCCAGGGACACCGACTCGTCCAACTCGTCGGCGAGCGCGTCGGCGTGGGAGGCGAGGAGGGCCGGCAGGGCGAGGGCGGCGAGGTAGGCGTTGCCCAGTTCCATCACGCGCGGGGCCAGCACGATGTCACGGCCGTCGAGGCGGACGTACCCCATGCGCGCGAGCGTGGACGTGATCCGGTCCACCGTCGAGCGCGCCAGTCCGGTGCCGCGCTCCAGAGCGCTCGCGCTCAGCGTCCCCCCGGCCTCGGTCAGCCGCCGCAGCACCGTCACTCCCCGGATCAGCGGCGTGACCGCCTCCGTGGGCACAGCACGGTCGTCGTCCAGGGTCGTCTTCGCGGGCATCGGCTCTCCGTACGGCGTTCGCGGCAGCCTCAACCGTAATCCGCCCCGGGCACGCACGCGGCGACCTGGGCGTACGCCGGCCCACCGATATCCCCGCCCACCCCTACCCCCGACTGATCCGCACCCGATAGCTCCCCGTCAGCTCCGCCCCCAGCACCGTCACCCGCACCCCCCGCTCCTTGTCCCGGAACTCCTCCCCGGGGCCGAACGTCGCGTCCGAGAGCTCGGCGTGGACGTTCGGGCTGCGGGTGCAGCCGCCGCTGTCCTCGTGGGAGTCCTGGACCCGCACCGGGCCCATCCCGGTGTCCACGTCCGCGTCGACCCGGTAGATCAGGACGCCGGGGCGGCACACCGACTCGTCGTTGCCCTCGCGGGTGCGCAGTTCGAGGGCGTAGCCGGTGCGGCGGCTCAGCGGTACGAAGACCAGCTTCGGGCCGCCCTCGCGGGCCAGCGGGGTCAGGGAGTACTCGGTGGTCCCCCGGTTCGCCGCGCACCGCACCTGTGCGCCGTCCAGCCAGCCCAGCTTCCACTTGTGCCAGCCCAGCAGGTCGTTGTTGGCCCCCCAGTCCTCGCTCATGATGTCCCAGTGCCCGACCGCGCCCCCGCCCTCGGCGGTGTAGAGGTCGGGCAGGCCGAAGACATGGCCGTTCTCGTGGGGGAGGACCCGGTAGCCGGTGCGGTGGTAGGTGCCGGAGCCGTCGTCCTGGCGGGAGTAGACGAAGGAGGCGTTGGCCACCGAGACGCCGTCGGCGACCGGGGCATCGGTGTTGCCCGCGAAGGTCACCGACAGGACCGTGTCCAGGGCCGACGGGCCGGCGTTAGGGGTGACCAGGACGTTCAGGAAGTCGTACTCCCGGAAATCGACCTTCGGATCGGCGGCGACCACGATGTCCTGGACCAGCCGCCGGTACCCGGGGTCGAAGGGCGCGCCGCGCTCTATGCCGTAGGCCCGGAAGGACTTGGGCATCCGCAGCCAGCCGGGTATCGGGGTCTTCGGGCGGTAGTCGAGGCGGCCGTAGGAGCTGGTGCGGTACCAGTCCTGGGTCTGTGGGAAGAACTCGTCGAAGCGGTCGAGCGCGCGGCCCGGACCGGGCGCGTCGGGGAAGTCGACCATGACGGTGAGTGCGTGGACGGTGCCGGTGGAGCGGGAGTAGCCGCGGGGTGTCGGCATTCCTTCCGACATCTGGATCGTCGGCCGGCCGGTGATCATGCAGGGCTTCAGGGCGGAGGGGTGCTCCGGCGAGATCGGTCCCGCTCCCGCCACCGTCGACGATCCCGCCGTGAGGTTCCCGGTGCCTGCGGAGGTGCTGACCGCGAAGGTCAGGGCTGTCACGGAGACGAGGGCGGCGACACGGCGGGGGCGTATCCGTCGGCTCGGCTGCATGCATGGGCCCTTCAGTCCATGGCAGCCCGCCCCGACTGCGTGCTGCACCCTCTCGATCACCCTGTGTCGAGGGGGGAGTGCACGCCCGTTGGAAGAGCCCGAACGTGGGTTCTTCGGCTATAAGTATGTGATTCAGGTCACATGGAATCTTTTCCATGGCCGGAAATAACCGGGGATCCTCTCCCCGTTTAGCCATGTGTCCGAGCGAAACGGGGAGAGCGTCCCCGGATCGCCACCCGGCGGCAACAACCGCCGCCCCAGCAGCATCAGGAGTACGCCGTGCAGACCGTGACCCCCGTAGCGCGCAAGGCGCCCCGGCCGCGTGCCGACGCCCTGCGCAACCGGGAGCGGATCGTCACCGCCGCCCGGGAGATGTTCGTCGAGTTCGGCCCCGATGTGCCGCTCGACGAGATCGCCCGCCGGGCCGGCGTCGGCAATGCCACGGTGTACCGCAACTTCCCCGACCGCGACGCACTGGTCCGCGAGGTCGTCTGCTCCGTCATGGACCGTACGGTCGCGGCGGCCGAACGCGCGCTCACGCAGACCGGGGATGCCTTCGAGGCCCTGGAACGCTTCGTGCACACCGCCGCCGACGAGCGGATCAGCGCGCTGTGCCCGATGGTCCAGAGCACGTTCGACCAGAACCACCCGGACCTGGAGGCCTCGCGCGAGCGGTGCGAGCGCCTCATCGGGGCGATCATGGACCGCGCCAAGGCGGCGGGCCAGCTCCGCTCCGACGTGGACGTCGGCGACGTCATGATCGCCGCGGCCCAGCTCAGCCGGCCCATGGCCGGAACCGGGTGCGACATCGCCGACCGCTATGTCCACCGTCATCTCCAGCTGTTCCTGGACGGACTGCGGGCCCCGGCCCGTTCGTCCCTGCCCGGCACGGCGCTGACCATGGAGGACCTGCGCAAGGCCTGACCTGACCGCTCAGTTCCGAGCAGCACGGCAGTCACCACACCGTACGTAGCCGTTTCTTTCGATCCCTGCATCTCACCGGCCGTCACAGCCGACGAGCCGTCCCCTTCTCTTTCACTTTTTCCGTCACGAAGTCCCGAAGTGGGTATCCCCATGTCTGAAACAGCCGCGAAGGCTCCCGGCAGCGCCCTCGGCGCCGCCGATTCCAATCGCTGGAAAGCGCTCGCGTTCATCGCGATAGCCCAGCTGATGGTCGTCCTCGACGCGACCATCGTGAACATCGCCCTGCCCTCCGCCCAGCAGGACCTGGGCATCTCCGACGGCAACCGGCAGTGGGTCGTCACGGCCTACGCCCTCGCCTTCGGTGGCCTGCTGCTGTTCGGCGGACGTATCGCCGACCTCTGGGGCCGCAAGCGCGCCTTCGTCGTCGGTCTGGGCGGCTTCGCCGCGGCCTCCGCGCTCGGTGGCGCCGCCACCAACGAGGCCATGATGTTCGGCGCCCGTGCCCTGCAGGGTGCGTTCGGCGCGCTGCTCGCCCCGGCCGCGCTCTCCCTGCTCGCCGTGATGTTCACGGACGCCAAGGAGCGTGCGAAGGCGTTCGGCATCTACGGCGCCATCGCCGGTGGTGGCGGTGCCGTCGGTCTGATCCTCGGCGGATTCCTCACCGAGTACCTGGACTGGCGCTGGACGTTCTTCGTCAACATCCCGTTCGCCGTGGTCGCCGCGGCTGGTGCCTGGTACGTAATCCGTGAGCCCGAGGGCGGCCGCAACCGCTCCTCCCTCGACATCCCCGGCGTGATCCTGTCCACCCTCGGTCTGGTCTCGCTGGTCTACGGCTTCACCCGCGCCGAGTCCGACGGCTGGGGCGACCCGATGACCGTCGGCATGTTCGTCGCCTCCGGCGTGCTGCTGCTGGCCTTCGTCCTCGTCGAGGCCAAGGTCAAGGCCCCGCTGCTGCCGCTGCGCGTGGTCACCGAACGCAACCGCGGCGGCGTGTACCTGTCCCTCGGCCTCGCGATCATCGCGATGTTCGGCCTGTTCCTGTTCCTGACCTACTACCTGCAGATCGTGAAGGGCTACTCGCCGGTCAAGACCGGCTTCGCCTTCCTGCCGATGATCGCGGGCATGATCGTCGGGTCCACCCAGATCGGCACCCGTCTGATGACCCGGGTCGCACCGCGGCTGCTGATGGGCCCCGGCTTCCTGGTCGCCGCCCTCGGCATGCTGCTGCTGACCCAGCTGGAGATCGGTTCCTCCTACGCCGCGCTGCTGCTGCCCGCGATGGTGCTGCTCGGCCTCGGTATGGGTACGGCGTTCATGCCGGCCATGTCCCTGGCCACCCAGGGCGTCAAGCCGCAGGACGCCGGTGTCGCCTCCGCGATGGTCAACACCTCCCAGCAGGTGGGTGGTGCCATCGGTACGGCCCTGCTGAACACGATCGCCGCCTCGGCGACCACGTCCTACATCGCCGACCACATCGGCGGTGCGGCCGGCAGGTCCCAGCAGCAGCTGGTCCAGCTGGAGGGCATGGTGCAGGGCTACACCAGCGCCATCTGGTTCGCCGTCGGCATCCTGGTCGTGGCCGCGGGCATCGCGCTGACCTTCGTCAACGCCGGCCGCCCGGGCGGCTCGACGGTGGCCTCCTCCGGGGAGGGCGCCGAGGACGAGGTGCCGGTGCCGGTCGTCGCGCACTGAGCGCTCCGCTGGAAGTGCCGGGTCATGTCGTCGCTCGTCCGCGGCGCCATGGTGGCTGGTCGCGCAGTTCCCCGCGCCCCTTCAGGGCGTTGCCGAACCGCAGTCGATCCGGCCCGCGCCGAGTCGCACGACGACGACCGTCCGGTCGTACCCCCTTCGGGACCAGTAGGACCAGGCGTACGTACGGGGATGGGGACGCTCCGTACGTACGGCCTTCAGGACCTGCCCCGGCCTGGGGCCTGTTCCGAGTTGCCCGTCTGCGCCCCGACGCCCGGCACGCACCCTCGCTGCACGGCGCCACAGGTCAGGTGGCTCCGCCACATGACCTGCGACGCCGCACACCGAGGGCACGCACCGAACGCCGCTGCGCCCGCGCTGCGCGCGGACGACGGAGCAACTCGGAACAGGCCCCACTGAATGAGCGGTTCAGCGGAGCCAGGGCAGGTCCGCACCCGCTTCCGTCGGCTGCAGGCCCTCGGCGACGATCCGCATGATCTCGCCGAGGGCCTTCTGCTGTTCCCCGGTGAGACGGTCGAACATCGCCTGGCGCACGGCCTCCACATGGCCCGGCGCGGTCTCCTTCAGCACCTCCATGCCGGCGTCGGTCAGCACGGCGAACTGGCCCCGCTTGTCGTCGGGGCAGTCCTCACGCCTGACCCAGCCGTTCTTCTCCAGCCGGGCGATGGCGTGCGAGAGACGGGAGCGGGTGATCTTCGCGTACATCGCGAGCTCCGTCATCCGCAGCCTGCGGCGCGGCGACTCGGCGAGCTTGACCAGCAGGCCGTAGTAGATGTGCGGCATGCCCGCGTCACGCTGGAGCTGGCGGTCCAGGTGGTCCTCCAGCAGGGTGACCGCGTCCAGATAGGTGCGCCAGACCCGCTGCTGCTCATCGGTGAGCCAGCGGGTCTCCTGCGTGGGTGCGGACGAGGCGGACGCGGGCGGCGCGGAGGTCGGTGCCGTATTCATGTACTCCACTGTACGAGAGCTCTCCTTGAAATTTTAACTACCCGGACGTACGGTTTGGGCAAGGAATCTTTAGACTTAAAGCATCTGAGGCTTCAGGTCTCCGGAGGGAGTCGTCGTCATGTCCGCCGTCACACAGGAGCGCATGCCTGCCCTCTACCTCAGCCACGGCGCCCCGCCCCTGGCGGACGACCCGATCTGGCCCGGCGAACTCGCGGCCTGGTCCGCCGGGCTGCCGCGCCCCAAGGCGATCCTCATGGTCTCCGCCCACTGGGAGGAGGCCCCCCTCGCCATCGGTGCCACCGAGCGCGTTCCTCTCGTCCACGACTTCTGGGGCTTCCCGGAGCACTACTACCAGGTGACCTATCCGGCCCCCGGCGCCCCCGAGCTCGCCGCGTCCGTACGCAAGCTGCTGCGCGCCCCCGGCACCCCCGTGCAGGACATCCCGGACCGCGGCCTCGACCACGGCGCCTACGTCCCGCTCGTCGAGATGTACCCCGAGGCCGACATCCCCGTCCTCCAGGTCTCCATGCCGACCCTGGACCCCGTCCAGCTGATGGAGATCGGTCGCAGACTGGCCCCGCTGCGCGACGAGGGCGTGCTGATCGTCGGCTCCGGCTTCTTCACCCACAACCTGGCCGCGCTGCGCCAGGGCGGCATCCCCGCCTGGTCCGTGGAGTTCGACGACTGGGGCCGCCGGGCCCTGGAGAGCCGCGACTTCGACGCCCTGCTGGACTTCCTGCACAAGGCCCCGGCCGGCCGCTACGCCCACCCGCGCACCGAGCACTTCGCCCCCCTCTTCGTGACGCTGGGCGCGGCGGACGCGGCCGGTGATCAGGAGACGCAGAGGTCGGTGATCGACGGTTTCTGGATGGGACTGGCGAAGCGGTCGGTGCAGTTCGGCTGAGAGGTCCCGGCTCAGAGGTCCTTCTCGTACCAGGCGACGTCCCAGTAGCGGCCGAACTTGCGGCCCACCTCGCGGTAGGTGCCGACGTGCCGGAAGCCGAACCGCTCGTGCAGCCGCACGGACGCCTCGTTCGGCTGCGCGATGCCCGCGTAGGCGCGGTGCAGGTCCTCGCCGTCCAGGGCCTCGAACAGCGCCTTGTACAGCAGGGTGCCGATGCCGCGCCGGCCGGCGTCCGGCGCGAGGTAGATCGTCACCTCGACCGAGGTCGCGTACGCGGGCTTCGGCCGGTGCGGGCCGGATGTGGCATAGCCCAGAATCCGCTGTGAGTTGCCCGTGGAGTCCCGCTCCGCGGCAACCATCAGGCGGTACGGGCCGTCTTCAGGGTGGGAGAGCAACCAAGGGCGGCGCTCTTCCGGCGTGAACACCGCGGTGTCGAAGGTGATCGGGGTCTCGCGTACGTAGTGGTTGTAGAGGGCCGTGAGGGCATCGAGGTCACTCTCGACTCCCGGCCTGACCTGCACCTCTGTACGTCCCGACGACATCGGTCCTCCCTTGTGGCCGAGCAGGATACTGCAAGATCAGAAAAATAGAGGGGCGCCTTGGGAATTCTGTCCTGATTCCAGTCGTTGTTTCCATCGAACGGCGGGCACTCGACAAGAGTCCCGAACGTTCACGAACCACCCGCCCGCCCTCCCCTGCTCTCGAGTGCGCTCGAGCGGGGGCCCCACCGCAAGGGAGCACGCATGGCAACCCGTGCCGTCGCCCGTCGTCAGTCCGCCACCGGCGAGACCACCGACGCGGCACGCAGTGTTCGCGCCCATGGCGGCGAGATCGCGGACCGCGACCTGGTCGGCATGTACCTCGACGAGATCGCGCGTACGCCGCTTCTCGACGCAGCCAAAGAGGTCGAGCTGTCGCAGGTCATCGAGGCGGGTGTGTTTGCCAGGCAGGTCCTCGACGGGTACGAGGAGGCCAAGGCCGACGCCACCCGTGACGAGCTCGAAGCCCTGGTCGCCGAGGGAGAGCGCGCCAAGGACATCTTCATCCGCTCCAACCTCCGCCTGGTCGTCGCGGTGGCCCGACGCTACCCGCGCAGCGGCCTGCCTCTCCTGGACCTGATCCAGGAGGGCAACGCCGGTCTGGTGCGCGCGGTGGAGAAGTTCGACTACCGCAAGGGCTTCAAGTTCTCCACGTACGCCACCTGGTGGATCCGCCAGGCCATCACCCGCTCGATAGCCGACCAGTCCCGCACGATCCGCCTCCCCGTCCACCTGGTGGAGGAGCTGGGCCGTATCCGCCGAGTCCAGCGCGAGTTCAACCGCGAGCACGGCCGGGACCCCGAGCACACGGAGATCGCCACCGAGCTCGGCTCGACGCCCGAGCGCGTCGCGGACGTCCTGGACTGGGCCCGGGACCCGGTCTCGCTGAACATGTCGGTGGACGACGAGGGCGAAACCCAGTTCGGTGACCTCCTGGAGGACACCTCCGCCGTCTCCCCGGAGCAGTCGGTCCTCACCCTCCTGCGCAGCGAGGAACTGGACGACCTGATCGGCCGCCTGGACCAGCGCACGGCGTCCATCATCAAGATGCGCTACGGCATCGAGGACGGCCGGGAACGCACCCTGACCGAGGTGGGCAAGGAGCACGGCCTGACCCGCGAACGCATCCGCCAGATCGAGAAGCACGCCCTGCTGGAACTGAAGAAGCTGGCGCGCAGCACCGGCTTCGACGCCGCCGCCTGACGGCGGGGGCGTACGCCCGGTGGCCAAAGACCGCGCAAACATGGCGATGTAACGCCGCTTCAATGCACATGCCACCGGGAACAAGACCTGCGGGCAAGGGAGTTCAACCCGACCGACCACCACAGACCAAGTCCCGACGCACTCCCCCCGGCGCCGGGACTTCCCACGAGCCGGGCTTCGGCGCCTATCCCCCCTGGGTGCCGGGGCCCGGCTCTCTTCGCACGCCGGACGGGCGGGTCACCCCGTACCTGAACCACGGGGTGGCCCACCCGGATGGCAGATTGTGCCACATGGGCATAGCCTGCCGAACGTGAGCAGCCCCACCCCCGCACGACCTTCGGCCACCTCGTCCCCCTCCCTGACGGAGCGGCGCAAGGCGGCGACCCGTATGGAGATCGCCCGCGCCGCGGCCGCCCTCTTCGTGCGGCAGGGTCTGCGGGCCACCCGGGCCGAGGACATCGCCCAGGCTGCCGGCATCGCTCCGCGCACCTTCTACCGCTACTTCGCCACCAAGGAGGAGGCGGTCTCCCCGCTGTACGCGGCCGGCGCCGACCGCTGGACCCAGGCGGTCCGCGACGCCCCCGCCGAACTCCCCGTCCCCCAGGCCCTGGAACACGCCCTGCGCCACACCCTGACCCCGGGCGGGGGAGTCTCGGAGTCCTCCTGGCAGTGGGCCCGCACCCTGGTCCGCCTGGCCACCTCGAACCCCGCCCTGCGCAAGGTCTGGGCCGAGGTCTGCCATGACTCGGAGTCAAAACTGGCCCAGGCCCTGGCCCGGAGAACCGGCACGGACAACGTTGCCGCCCTCCACTTCGCCGCGGCGGTGGCAGCGGCCTCCATCCGCGTGGCCGTAGAGACCTGGGCCGCGGGAGACGCCCCCGCACAGGGCCCCCAGGGCCCGGCAGCCCAGGCCCTGCGCAACCTGGCCGCACTGAGGAACTTCCCGTGGGAGGACATCGCGGGGGCCTGAAGGACAGGCCGCCGTACGTCGTCTGCGGACCCGTAGTGGCCGATCGCGCAGTTCCCCGCGCCCCTGGGGGGGTGGCAGTCGCCCGGCGGCTGAAGGGCGGGCTGTCGTGCGTCGTGTGCGGGCCCGTGGTGGCTGGTCGCGCAGTTCCCCGCGCCCCTGGGGGGTGGCAGTCGCCCGCGCCGAGACGGACCCGCGGTCGCCGACGGCGTAAGGGGACGTGCCGGGGGGTGTCCGCCCGCAGCGGCGGGCGTCAACGCAGAGCACCGTCCTGAGACGCGGCAACCGCCCGACCGAGGACGGACACCCCCCGGCGCGGCCCCGACCCACCCCACCACCGCAGGCGCTACGCGAACCCCCACCCAGACAAGCGGGCCGCCGCAGGCATCACGCCCCGGCCCGACTCAACCGCCCACCCCCCGGCGCGGCCCCGACCCACCCCACCACCGCAGGCGCTACGCGAACCCCCACCCAGACAAGCGGACCGCCGCAGGCATCACGCCCCGGCCCGACTCAACCGCCCACCCAACTCCCGCACACACCGCACCAGTTCCTCCGGCGACTCCACCACGAACTCGCAGCCCACCATCGCCAACCGCACCGCCATCCACTCCACGGCATCCCCCACAGTCCCCTGCAGCCGACACCCCCCCCCCCCCCCCCCCCCCCCCCCC
>NZ_JBHSKM010000022.1:0-241418 GCF_042657965.1 Streptomyces coerulescens | reverse complement strand
CGACCCGGTCCTCGCCCCCGTCCTCGCCCTCGCCCGCGCCCCGGCCCACGACCGGCTCCGGCACCCCCAACCACCCCGGCAACCGCGCAGCAACGAACTCCGCAGACGCCGCGAACGTCACCGAGAACTCGTACGTCTCCTGCCGCCGCCACACCGACTGCCGCAAATACTCCGCCGCATCCCCCGCCGGCAACTCCCGCGGAGCGAACCGCGCCCCCGTGGCGAACGGCTCGCTCACCCGGTCCACCCGAAACGTCCGCCAGTCCCCCCGATCGAGGTCGTACGCCACGAGATACCAGCGCCGCCCGGTGGACACCAGCCGATACGGCTCCGTCAGGCGCCGCGACTCGATCCCGTCCTTCGCCCGGTACGCGAACCGCAACCGCTCCCGCCCCGCCACACTCGACGCCATCACGGTCAGCGTCTCGGTCGCGATACTCGCCCCGTCCCCACTGGTCAACGCCGTGGTCGCGGCCTGAAGCGTGGTCACCCGATGCCGCAGCCGCGACGGCAGCACCTGCTCCAGCTTCGCCAGCGCCCGTACCGACGCCTCCTCCACCCCCTCGACCGCATGCCCGGCCCCGGCCCGCAGCCCGACCGCGATGGCCACCGCCTCCTCGTCGTCCAGTACGAGCGGCGGCATCGCCTTGCCCGCGACGAGCCGATAGCCACCATCGGCCCCCTTGGTCGCCTGCACGGGATACCCGAGCTCCCGCAGCCGGTCGATATCGCGCCGCACCGTGCGCCGGGACACCCCGAGCCGGTCGGCGAGCTCACCGCCGGGCCATTCGCGGGGCGTCTGGAGGAGAGAGAGGAGGTTGAGAAGCCGTACCGGAGTGTCCGTCGTCATGAGTTCGAGGATGCCGTAGAACTAGGACACGATCTGACCTATTGAAGCCATAGCTTTGAGCCATGACCGCAACCGAGACAGAACCGGCGCGTGTGACCAGCGACAAGGCGCAGCCCACCACCCTCTCCGCTTCCGACGTTTCCCATGTTTCCGATGGTTCTGACGCTTCCGACCCCGCCCCCCGGCCCACCGCAGCCGCCGACCGCCGTCGGTGGTACGCCCTGGCCATCGTGATGACCGCGGCCTTCATGGACCTCGTCGACGTCACGATCGTCAACATCGCCATCCCGTCGATCCAGCGGGAGGCCGGCGCGTCCTTCGGCCAGATCCAGTGGATCACCGCCGGCTACGCGCTCGCCTTCGCCGCCGGCCTGATCACGGGCGGCCGCCTGGGTGACATACATGGCCGCAAGCGCCTGTTCCTGATCGGTATCGGCGGCTTCACCCTGGCCTCGGCCCTGTGCGGCTTCGCCGCCAACCCCGAGATGCTGGTCGCCTCCCGCATCCTCCAGGGCGCGATGGCGGCGCTGATGGTCCCGCAGGTCCTGTCGATCGTGCACGCCACCTTCCCGGCGCACGAACGCGGCAAGGTCTTCGGCCTGTTCGGCGCGGTCGTCGGACTCGGCGCGGTCACCGGCCCTCTTCTCGGCGCACTCCTCACCGAGTGGAATCTCTTCGGTCTCGAATGGCGCCCGATCTTCCTGATCAACCTGCCCGTCGGCATCGCGGGTCTGATCCTGGGCAGCCGCTTCATCACCGAGTCCAAGGCGCCGAAGGCGCTGAAGCTGGACCTCGTCGGCGTCGCGCTGGTCACCCTCGGTCTGCTGATGCTGCTCTACCCGCTGATCCGCGGCCGCGAGCTGGGCTGGCCGCTGTGGGGGTACGTGTCGATGGCGGGCGCGCTCGTCGTCCTCGCGGCGCTGGTGACGTACGAGAGGCGCAAGACGGCCCGCGACGGCTCCCCGCTGATCGAACTCTCCCTGTTCAAGGTGAAGAGCTTCGCGGCCGGCATCGCCGTACAGACCGTCTTCGGTGTGGCGCTCGGCATCTTCTTCCTGGTGTGGACGCTGTACATGCAGTTCGGTCTGGGCTGGAGCCCGCTGAAGGCCGGTCTGACCGGCATCCCGTTCTCGATCGCCGTCTCGACGGCGGCCGGTCTGTCCGTGCAGCAGCTGGTACCGCGTTTCGGCCGCAAGGTGCTCCAGGCGGGCGCGCTGGTGATGGCGCTCGGCGTCCTGCTCTACATCTGGGAGGCGAACCGGTACGGCCTGTCCATCGCCCCCTGGCAGATGGCGCTGCCCCTGGTCGTGATGGGCGTCGGCATGGGTCTGATCGTGGCCCCGCTGACGGACGCGATCCTCTCCGAGGTGCCGCGTGAGCACTCCGGTTCGGCGTCGGGCCTCATCAACACCGTTCAGCAGATGGGCAACGCCCTCGGGCTCGGCCTGGTCTCGGTGGTCTTCTTCGGCGTCGTCGACGACCGGCTCGTCGAGGCCAGGGAGCGCACGGCGGCCGGCCTGGCCTTCGCGGACGGCTTCCAGCACGCGCTCTGGTGGGTCGCCGCGGTGCTGGGAGTGATCTTCCTGCTGATGTCCGCGCTGCCCAGGCGACCGGCGCAGCACGTCGAGGGGGCTGCCGATGACTCCTCGGCGACGGAGGAGGAGTCCGCGCTGGTGGGCTGAGAGCGGGGGAGGGGCCCGGCACCTGTGTGGTGCCGGGCCCCTTTGTCGTTTCCGGGCCCCTTGTTGTTTCCGGGCCCCCGTGCTGTTTCCGTATGACCCCTGTTGAAGGCCCGACCATGCCCGATTGTGCCCGGGCCTGTTTACTTTCTGGAAATCGGGGCGTAGCCTCCTCGCGAAACCACAAGTTCGGGCACAGTTCGGAGGCGAACGGACATGTACGCACCGGAGCGGCAGCAGGAGATTCTCCGGCTGGCCCGTGACGGCGGCCGGGTGGACGTCCTGTCGCTGGCCGAGGAGTTCCAGGTGACGGCGGAGACGATCCGCCGGGACCTGAAGGCCCTCGACCGCGCCGGGCTCGTGCGCCGGGTGCACGGCGGCGCCATCCCCGTCGGACGTCTGGACTTCGAGCCGGACCTCGCCGAGCGGGAGGGCACGGCCGCCGACGAGAAGGACCGCATCGCCAAGGCGGCCCTCGCCGAGCTGCCCGCCGAGGGCACGATGATCCTCGACGCCGGTACGACGGTGGCCCGCCTGGCCGGCGCGCTGCCGCTGGAGGCGTCGCTCACCGTCGTCACGCACAGCCTGCCCATCGCGGCCCGTCTCGCGGACCACCCCGGCATCCAGCTCCATCTCGTCGGGGGGCGTGTGCGGCACCGTACGCGCGCCGCCGTGGACGCCTGGGCGCTGCGGGCGTACGGCGAGATCCGGGCCGACGTCCTGTTCGTCGCGGCCAACGGCTTCTCCGCCGAGCACGGTCTGACCACCCCCGACCTCGCCGAGGCGGCCGTGAAGCGCGCGGCCGTGGCCGCGGCCCGCCGGGTGGTGCTGCTCGCCGACTCCTCCAAGCACGGCCAGGAGCACTTCGCCCGCTTCGGTGACCTGAGCGACGTGGACCTGCTGATCACCGACAGCGAGCTGAGCCCCGAAGACGCCTCCGCGATCGAGCGCGGCGGCACTGAAGTGCTGTGTGTCTAGAACGGCACTGAAGTGCTGTGTGTCTGCGGCACAGAAGTGCTGTGTGTTGAGAAACGAGTGCGCATGATCCTCACCGTCACCCCGAACCCGTCCCTGGACCGCACCTACGAGGTGCCCTCCCTCGACCGCGGCGAGGTCATCCGCGCCACCGGCGAGCGCATGGACCCGGGCGGCAAGGGCGTGAACGTCTCGCGCGCGGTCGCGGCCGCCGGGCGGCGCACGGTCGCGGTGCTGCCCCTGGGCGGCGCTCCCGGCGCGCTCGTCGCCGACCTGCTCGACGCGCAGGGTATCGAGGTCGCGCCGGTCCCGGTCGCCGGCGCCACCCGCTCGAACATCGCGCTCGCGGAGTCGGACGGCGTGCTCACGAAGATCAACGCACCCGGCCCCGAACTGTCGGCGGCCGAGCAGGAACTGCTGCTGGAGACCGTGCGCGAGCAGTCGCACGACGCGGACTGGATCGCCTGCTGCGGCAGCCTGCCGCGCGGACTGGCGCCGTCCTGGTACGCCGATGTCGTCGCCCGGGCGCACGCGGGCGGCGCGCGGATCGCGCTGGACACCTCCGGGCCCGCCCTCCTCGAAGCCCTGCGTGCCCGCCCGGACGTGGTGAAGCCGAACGCCGAGGAGCTCGCGGCGGCCGTCGGGCGCCCCCTGGCCACCGTGGGCGACGCGGTGAAGGCCGCCGAGGAACTGCGCGGGATGGGCGCGCGCGCCGTGCTCGCCAGCCTGGGCGCGGACGGGCAGCTGCTGGTGGACGACGCGGGTGCCTGGTTCGGCAGCGCACGGGTGGACGCCGTACGCAGCAACGTCGGCGCGGGCGACTCCTCGCTCGCCGGCTTTCTGATCGCCGGGGGGAGCGGGCCCGAGGCGCTCGCCTCCGCCGTCGCGCACGGCGCGGCGGCCGTCCAGCTGCCGGGCAGCGTGATGCCCTCGCCGGCCGACCTGGACCTGGCGGCGGTGACGGTCACCGCCGAGGTGCCGGTGGACCGCGTACTGAAGGAGCCGGTGTCATGACGAATGTCGCGGATGTAACAGTTCTTTCCGGTTCGGCCCATGAGCGGCCGAGCTCACCGTTACTCATGGCCGTCGACGGACGGCAGGGCCTCCTGAGCCGCCCCGCCGCCCGGAGGGGGCGAGGTTTCCCCGGCCCCGCCGCCTCCTCCACCACCGCCGCCCCCCACACCGCCCCCGTCCCCTTCTCCGCCCACGAGACTCCCCGGGCGATACGCGTGCGAAGGAGCCCGCGATGAGCGACATGATCACCCCGGACCTGGTCGACCTCGACCTGTCCGCCGACACCAAGGAAGCGGCGGCGCGCGCGCTCGCCGAGCGCATGGTGGCCATGGGCCGGGTGACCGACCTGGAGGGCTTCCTCGCCGACGTGGCCGCCCGTGAGGCACAGATGCCCACCGGCCTCGACGGCGGCATCGGCATCCCGCACTGTCGCAGCGAGCACGTGACCGAACCGACGCTGGCCTTCGGGCGCAGCGCGGCCGGCATCGACTTCGGCGCGACGGACGGCCCCGCGGACCTGATCTTCCTGATCGCCGCCCCGGCGGGGGCCGACGACGCCCATCTGACGATCCTGTCCTCGTTGGCCCGGCAGCTGATGAACTCCGAGTTCACGGACGCGCTGCGGTCGGCGGGGGACCCGGCGTCGGCGGCGGCGCTGATCCGGGGCGATGAGCCCCCGGCGGCCGAGGCCGCCGAAACCCAGGACTCCGTGGCGTCGTCGGTGGCGGCCTCCGCCGACGACGCCACGGACACACCGGACCCGGCAACCCCGGCCGCCCACGACGAGCGCCCCTTCCGCATCGTCGCCGTCACCTCCTGCCCCACCGGCATCGCCCACACCTACATGGCGGCCGAGTCGCTGGAGAACGCGGGCCGCGAGGCGGGCGTCGAACTCGTCGTGGAGACGCAGGGCTCGGCCGGCTTCACCCGGCTCGACCCGGCCGTCATCGCGGCGGCGGACGGCGTGATCTTCGCCCACGACGTGGCCGTACGGGAGAAGGACCGGTTCGCCGGGAAGCCCACCGTCGACGTCGGCGTGAAGGCGGGCATCAACCGCCCCGCCGCACTCATCGCCGAGGTCCGCGCCAAGGCCGAGCGGGGCGAGGCCACCGCGGCCGCCCGGCCCGGCACTCCGGTGGAGCGCGCGGGCGAACCCGGCGAGGGCTACGGCAGCAAGCTGCGCAAGTGGCTGATGTCCGGCGTGAGCTACATGGTCCCGTTCGTCGCCGCCGGCGGTCTGCTGATCGCCCTCGGCTTCGCGATCGGCGGCTACCAGATCAACGAGGCCAAGTCCGTCACCGAGCACTTCGACTGGGGCCAGGTCGACAGCTGGGGCGCGCTGCTGTTCCAGATCGGCGCGGCGGCCTTCGGCTTCCTCGTCCCGGTCCTCGCCGGATACATCGCCTACGGCATGGCCGACCGGCCGGGTCTCGTGCCCGGCTTCGTCGGCGGTGCGATCTCGGTGACGATCGGCGCCGGCTTCCTCGGCGGTCTGGTCGCCGGTCTGCTCGCCGGTGGTGTGGTCCTCGCCATCCAGCGCATCGACATCCCACCGGTGCTGCGCGGCATCATGCCGGTGGTGGTGATCCCGCTGGTCTCCTCGGCGGTCGTCGGTTTCCTGATGTTCGTGGTGATCGGCAAGCCGATCTCCGAGGCGCAGAAGGCCATGACCGACTGGCTGAACGGCCTCTCCGGCACCAACGCCGTCCTGCTCGGCGTCCTGCTCGGCCTGATGATGTGCTTCGACCTCGGCGGCCCGGTCAACAAGGTGGCCTACACCTTCGCGACGGCCGGCATCTCGGTCGCGGCGCCCAGCGACTCCGCGATGAAGATCATGGCCGCCGTCATGGCCGCGGGCATGGTCCCGCCGCTGGGCATGGCCCTGGCCACCGTGATCCGCAAGCGGCTGTTCACCACCGCCGAACGGGAGAACGGCAAGGCGGCCTGGGTGCTGGGCGCCTCCTTCATCTCCGAGGGCGCGATCCCGTTCGCGGCGGCCGACCCGCTGCGCGTCATCCCCGCCTCCATGGCGGGCGGCGCGGTCACCGGCGCGCTGACGATGGCCTTCGGCTCGACCCTGCGCGCCCCGCACGGCGGCATCTGGGTCACCTTCCTGATCGGCAAGCCGTTCCTCTACCTGCTGGCCATCGCGGCCGGTACGGCTGTCACGGCGGGCCTGGTCATCCTGCTGAAGGGCATGCGCGGGACGGTCCCGGAGGGCGCCTCGGCCGCGGAGTCCCCGGCGGCCACGACCGCGCAGACGAAGCAGCCCGTGGCGGCGTAGTCCTCCGCCGGGCGAGCCGACCGCTTGTCCCTTTCGGGCGCTGTGAGTTGTTCACGGCACCTGCGATATACGTCACGGTCCAGGCCCATAGGCCCGGACCGTGGTGTCTACTGGGGCGCATGCCAGAGAATGTCTCGATCCTCCAGCTGCTGGGCCCTGTCGTACTCGCCCTGGCAGCCGTGCTCTGGGTGATGGGACTCGTCCGTCTTCTGCGCCGCAGCCGCCCCCGGACGGCCCCCTGGCAGGCCGACCCGAGGCTCTCCGGGCTTCCGCACCAGCGGCAGACCGCCCCCGCGCTGGAGGCCGTCGAACTCACCCCGGCGGAACGGGACGCCTTCGCGGGCCTGGTACGACAGCTCGGCGACGGCCGCTGACCTGACCGCTGATCTGACCGTTGACCTGGTCGAGCCGCCTCAACCGGCGCTCCACCGCCGCCGCTTCGACGCTACGAGACCTTCGCCGCCCGTCGCTCCATCGCGTCCCGCGCCGCGTCCTCGGTGACATACACCTCGCACATGTGCCGCCCGTCCGGCGTCGCCGTGTGCTCGACCTCCCAGAGGGAGACCTCCTCGCCGTCGCGCAGCAGGAAGGCGTGCTCGTAGAGCGAGAAGCACAGTCCGGCGCGGCCCGCACGGCACGGGCGCCCGAACGCCTGCGTGATCTGGTGGGCGAACGCCGTGGTCAGTAAAGCGGCCGTGTCCGCACCCGGCCGGTCGGTGTTCTCCGCCCGGCGCAGCAGCCGACGCGCATGGTCCGCCGAGTCGTCCGGCACATACGCGTGCCGGGGTGCGGGTATCGGCGACAGCTGCACGGTCACCGGCAGCTCGAAGTCCGGCGCGTCCGGCGGCAGCGGCAGCCGCGCGGTCGCGGCGCGCAGCTCCTCCTCGTCGGCGTACACCTCGTGCTGCGGGTCGCTGCCGCGCGCGGTGTTGTGGACGAGCTCCCACAGGGTGAGCGCCGAGCCGTCGGCGAGCAGCCAGGTGTGCCGGTACGTCTCGCGGTGCAGCCCCGCGCTGTGGTGCGCGGAGTGCAGCGAGCTGTCATGCGCCAGCGCGCAGTCGAGCCGCCGTATCGCCTCGTCGGGCAGTTCGAAGGAGTTCAGGGCACGGCCGAGGAGTCGCGCGAGATGCTCCTCCGGAGACTCCGCCGACTCGGGTGGTTCGTACGCTGCCGTCTCGTACGGAACGCTCAAGGTTTCTCCCGGCGTTGCTGCATGTCACCTTGTGGGTGCATACCGTAGCCCCTCGGTCGGACATCATGTCCGGGAACCGAGAAAACGTACGTCCGGTAAAACGCGCGGGCCGCGCGAGAAGTTCCCGCGCGGCCCGACGAACCGTCAAGAATCCCTGCTGGGAGGCCACTTCAGTGGATCATGAGTGATTCATGTGTGGATCAGGCGGCGCTTCCCGCGACCCACTGGCTCCATTCCATGTTCCAGCCGTTGAGCCCGTTGTCCGGCGTCACGGTCTTGTCGGGGGAGTTCTTGACGATCACCACGTCACCGACCATCGAGCTGTCGTAGAACCACTTGGACGGCGTGTCCCCCTGTCCGCCCTGCACGTCCTGCAGACCGACACACCCATGGCTGGTGCCCTGGGCGCCGAAGGGCGGATTGCCCTTGTTGTACCAGTAGTTTCCGTGGATGAACGTTCCCGACTGGGTCAGCCGCATCGCGTGCGGCACATCCGGGATGTCGTAGGCGTTGGCGAGCCCGACGGTCCTGCTGTCCATCCGCAGCTTCGTGAACTTCTCGGAGATCACCATCTGCCCGTTGTACGTGGTGAACTCCGGGCTGCCCGCCGAGATCGGCACCGACTTGACCGTCTTTCCGTCCCGCACGACCGTCATCGTCTGCGTGTTCACATCGACCGTCGAGACCTGGGACCGCCCGACGGTGAAGGTGACGGTCTTCTTCTGCACGCCGTAGACGCCGTTCGCGCCCTCCACGCCGTCCAGGTCGATCTTCATCGTGACCTTGGAGCCGGCCTTCCAGTACTCCTCGGGCCGGAAGTCGAGCCGCTGCTCCCCGAACCAGTGCCCGACCACCTTCTGTCCGCTGCTGGAGGTGACGCTGATGTGCGACTGGACGGCCTTCTTGTCGCCGATCGCCTTGTCGAAGTTGAACGACACCGGCATCCCCACGCCGACCGTGGTGCCTCCGTCCGGCGTGTACGTCCCGATGAAGCTGTTGGCAGAGGAGACCGTCGTGAAGGTGGAGTCGGCGGCGGTGCTGCGTCCGTCCCCGTCCTTCGCGGTGGCCGCTATGCGGTACTTCGTCCCCCGCTCCAGCTGCTCCTTCGGCTGCCAGCTGCCCCCGTCGGCGGACAGGGAGCCCGGCACGGCCTGCCCGCTGTCCGCCACCGTCATCTTCACCTCGGTCAGCTTGCCGTCGCTGACCTTCACGCCGGTCGAGTTGATCGACGCCCCGTTCGAGCCGTCCTTCGCCGAGATCACGATGTTCGCGGCGGACGTGTTGCCGGAGTCCTTGCCGCCCTTGTCGTCACTGTCGGCATTGGCGCTGCCGCCGCAGGCGGTGAGCGTCAGGGCGCCGATCATCAGGGCGGCACAGGCCCCCAGTGCGCGCCGCGCTGCTTTGTTCGGCGTTGTCACGATCTGCTCCATCTTCATGCGATCTGCGGGATGCGTTCCGTTCCAGGGGGGAAGAGGTCACCGCCCCCGGACAGGGTTCCCCGCGTTCGCGGTGAATGCCGTCACGTGACAGAACCGCGACAATCGACCGCCCGAATCGCCCGCACGGAGCAGCGGGGGGAGGGGCCGCCCGCCCCCGGCCGCCGCGGCTGCCTACCCCGCCCCGTACAACTCGCCGTAGGACGGCCACACTCCACCCGGTCCGTCCACCGGCTCCGCCGCGCGCAGGGCCCGCACGATCGCCCGGGTCACCGCGTCCGCGCCCGCCGCGAGCACCTCGTTCAGAGCGAGCGGATGCCCGACGTCGAGCGTTCGCTCCCCGGTGGCCATCGCGAACACGGTGTCCCCGTCATTGAGCAGATGCACCGGCCGCACGGCGCGCGCGATGCCGTCGTGCGCGGTGCCCGCCAGCTTCTGCGCCTGTGCCTTCGACAGGTCCGCGTCGGTGGCGACCACGGCGAGCGTGGTGTTCAGCGGGGGCGGCGCGTTCTTCGCCGCGACCTCGGCGAGACGCAGCCGCGCCGCCTGATGCACCTCCTCCTCCGGGTACCTCACACGCCCCTGCAGCAACTCCCCGTACAGCGCCCCTGTTTCGGGGTCCACGGCCGACCCCGCCGCGTTGGCGACGACCAGCGCGGCCACCGTGATCCCCGAATCGAGGACGGTGCTCGCGGTGCCGATTCCGCCCTTGACCGGCCCTACGGTGGCCCCCGTGCCCGCGCCCACACAGCCCTGGCGGACCGGGGCCCCGGGCTCGCTCGCCGCGGCCGCCTCGACCGCCGCCCGCCCGGTGGCCGCGTCCGGCCGGGCCCGGAAGTCGCCGCCCCGCCCGAGGTCGAAGACACAGGCCGCGGGCACCACCGGCACGACGTGCGCCGGATCCACCCCCACCCGCACCCCACGCCGCCGCTCCTCCAGCCAGGCCATCACCCCGGACGCCGCGTCGAGCCCGTACGCGCTGCCGCCGGTCAGCACGATCGCCTCGACCTTCTGCACGAGGTTGCGCGGATCGAGGGCGTCCGTCTCCTTGGTGCCGGGCCCCCCACCGCGCACGTCCACGGCGGCGACGGCCCCGCCCTCGGGCGCCAGGACGACGGTCGTGCCGGTCAGCCAACCGCCACCCCTCCGCGTCTCGTGCCCCACCCGCAGCCCGGCGACATCTGTCAGAGCGTCAACTGTCATGAACCCAGTCTCGTCCAGCCCCCGCCACGACGGGGCGCGGCACTGTGAGGTCCGGCCACGTGGGGGCGGGTGCGATGCGGTGCGCGGGGTCGGCCGAGGCCGCACGCTGCAACCGGCGGAGGCGGGGCTGTCGTGTCGGGCCGGTCAGGCCGTCGGCGTTCTCGTCGCCGTGTCGCGGGCGTGGGACGTCATGCGGGCCGACAGTGTCTCCCCGGTCGCCACCGCCAGCGCCGAGACGAGACCGGCCGTGAGTACCGCCCAGTCGCCCAGGAACGTGCAGCAGATGACCAGCAGGGCCGTGGTCGGCAGCACCAGCTGCTGGGTGATGCCCACCTTGAAGTAGCGCGAGTGCAGCAGCCAGACCGTGAGCAGATACAGCGCCGTCGGCAGGGTCACCGCGGCCGACGCCGCCAGCGTCGAGATGTGCGCCTTGCCCACGGTCTGCTCGACCGCCACCTCGAGGCCCGCGCCGATCGCAGCCGCCGAGGCGAAGACCACGTAGTGGCCGTAACCCCACAGGAAGGCCTGTTTGTTGGAGCGCAGATGGCCGTGGATCGGCACCACGAAGTAGATCCACCAGGCGGCGAAGATGATCAGCAGTCCACCGGCGGCGATCGGCAGCAGTTCGCCCAGGGCGTCGTTCTCGTCGATGCCGGTCTTCACGGCGACCGTGGCCGCCGCGATGGTCTCGCCGAGCACGATGATCGTGAACAGGCCGTACCGCTCGGCGATGTGGTGCGGGTGCCAGGAGGTGGGGTGCTCCCGCTCCGCGAACGGCGGCACGCACATCTCCAGGATCGCCATCACCAGGAACCACCAGGCTCTGGCGTTCTCCGGCAGGAGCACCAGGCCCACCCAGCCGATCTGGCACAGCAGCACCCCGCCGGCGTACCGCAGGGCCATTCTTCGTTCCGGCCCGTGACTCGACCTGGCCACCCGCAGCCACTGTCCCACCAGGGCGAGCCGCATGATCACATAGCCGAGCAGCACCGCCAGGTACTCGTGGTCCTCGAACGCCCGGGAGATCCCGGCCGCCAGCACCAGCACACCGGCGATCTGCAGCAGGGTGACGACCCGGTACAGCACGTCGTCGTTGTCGTAGGCCGAGGCGAACCAGGTGAAGTTCATCCAGGCCCACCAGATGGCGAAGAAGACCATCGCGTAGTTGAGGATTCCCTCACCCGCGTGGCTCTCGGCGACCGCGTGCACCAACTGCATGCCCGCCTGGGCGATGGCCACGACGAAACACAGGTCGAAGAAGAGTTCCAGCGGGGTGGCGACCCGGTGGCTCTCAGCACGGCCACGGGCGCTGAGCCTGCGCAGCGGGCGTCGGCGTCCTTGAGGGCGGGGTGAGTCCGGCGCGGGCGTGGGACTGGACGTCATGGGGACAAGCACAGCAGATGGAGCGGGGAATTTCTCCCGCAGGGGATCACCCGCGCGCGGGAGACGGGGGCCGTACCCTGGACGCATGAGCACCGCCCCCGACCCCGCCCCCGAGCCGCGTGAGCCGAAGGCCGCGCTGATCTTCGACGATCCGCTGGACCAGCAGTCCTCGGACGACACGGACCGTGGCTGGGGCGAGCGGTCGGGCGGCGACAGCGCGGCCGACCTGAAGCGCTTCCTCGACGAGAAGCCGCCCCACCACCTCTGAGCCGCTACTGCTCGTTGTGCCCCGAGCCGCGCTGGGCGACCAGCGCGTCGCGGATCTCCTTCAGCACCTCCAGCTCGGTCACCTCGATGACCTCGTGCGTGCTCTCCTTCGCCTTGCGGCGGGCCTCCACACGGGCCAGGTACTTCGCCATGGGCAGGACCATCAGGAAGTAGACGACGGCCGCGGTGATCACGAAGCTGAGCGCGGCACCGAGCACCGAGCCCCACAGGATCTGGATGCCCTGCTCGCCCTCGCACGTCGAGCTCAGGCAGGAACTGTAGTGATCGAGGTTCTTGGTGCCGATCGCTCCGACCAGCGGATTGATGACGCCCTTCACCACGGCGTTCACGATGTTGGTGAAGGCGGCACCGATCACCACCGCCACCGCCAGATCGACGACGTTTCCGCGCATCAGGAAGGCCTTGAAGCCCTGCCAGACGCTCGGTTCCTTGTTCTCGCCCACTTCGGAGCCACCCCTCGCACACACAGCTTGTGGAACAGACCGCTCCGCAACCTACGTCAGCGCTCGGCCATCCTGTCCAATTGGGCCCTTCCATCGAGCGACTTGACAGCGGGTCGCACATGATCCGGCTCAGCACAGGGTCACCGCCAGCCGGGCCGTGGCGCCGGCGCCGGCGAGACGGGCCGCCGTGGCACGTGGCACCGACAGCACCACCAGCGCCCCGCTCTCCACGGCGATGTCCAACGGCTCAGGCACCCTCGTCACCCGGGCCCCGCGCGCGACCACCCGCGCGGCACCGCCCGTCCCGGTCTCCTCGGCGGCGATCACGTCGACACGGTCACCGGGCCGCAGCAGCCGCACGGTGGCCCCGTCGGCGATCCGCACCGGCGCCGACACCCGCTCGACGGCCCGGTGCTGGCGCACCGGCTCCGCCACCGGATGCCCGCGCGCCCGGTCGGCCTCCCGCGGCCCCGCCGCGACGAGCGCCGCTGCGGTCACGGCGAGCCCGGCCGCCACAGCCCGCCTGCGATGCCGGACGAGGCGGCGCAGCCGATGCCGCCCGCCACGCACCCGAACCGGAGCGAAGTGCGGCACCTCGCAGGTGGCCGGGGCGTCGGTGCCCGGCGGCAGGGGAGTGTGCGGAGAGGAGGAGGAAAAGAACGACGGAGCGACGGGCATGGGGACCACCACCTGCGAGGACGGAACGGCTTGGAGCCCCACGATGAGTCATCACGCCATCGCCCGCCGGACCCTGTGGACTACCGGCCGGTTGTGGAAAACTCCCTCACCGGAAGGGGAAGTTCCGCCCTCACCGCCCTCGCCCCTACGGCAGCACGAACCCCGGATCCATCCCGCCCAGCGCCTTCGTGCACAGACAGTCGCGCTCCTCGTTCGCCGGCAGCGCCGCCACCGCGTCGAAGAGCACCCCCCGCAGCCGGTCCACGTTCGCCGCGAACACCCGCAGCACCTCGTCGTGGGAGACGCCCTCGCCCGTCTCGGCGCCCGCGTCCAGGTCGGTGACCAGCGTCAACGATGTGTAGCAGAGCTCAAGTTCACGGGCGAGCGCCGCCTCGGGGTGGCCCGTCATGCCCACCACCGACCAGCCCTGGGCCTGGTGCCACAACGATTCGGCACGGGTGGAGAAGCGCGGTCCCTCCACCACGACCAGCGTGCCGCCGTCCACCGGCTCCCAGTCCCGTCCGCGCGCCGCCTTCAGCGCGGCCGCGCGCCCGGTGGGGCAGTAGGGGTCGGCCAGCGACACGTGCACCACGTTCGGCACGGTGCCGTCGGGCAGCGGCAGCCCGTCGAAGTACGTCCCCACCCGGGACTTCGTACGGTCGACCAGCTGGTCCGGGACCAGCAGCGTGCCCGGTCCGTACTCGGGCCGCAGGCCGCCCACCGCGCACGGGCCGAGGATCTGGCGCGCGCCCAGCGAGCGCAGTGCCCAGAGATTGGCCCGGTAGTTGATCCGGTGCGGCGGCAGATGGTGGCCGCGTCCGTGCCGGGGCAGGAAGGCGACCCGCCGGCCGGCGATCTCGCCGAGGAAGAGGGAGTCGCTGGGCGGCCCGTAGGGGGTTTCCACCTGTATCTCGGTCACGTCGTCGAGGAACGAGTAGAAACCGGAGCCGCCGATCACGCCGAGTTCGACGTTCGCCTTGTTCGCCATGTCCGCACCCTAACCGGACCCGGATATGCCGAGGACCCCGTCGCCGTACGACGACAGGGTCCCGTAAGAAGTGGTGCGCGCTAGGCGGCGGAGCTGCTGGAGGAGCTTCCGGCGCTCGACGGCTTCGAGTCCGAGGAGGACGAAGTCGTCGAGGTGGAGGACGACGAGGAGGAGTCGGTCGAGGAGGACGACGACTTCGCGGAAGCCGGCGAGCTGCTCGACGAGGAGCCGCGGCTGTCGTTGCGGTAGAAGCCGGAGCCCTTGAAGACGATGCCGACCGCGGAGAACACCTTCTTGAGGCGGCCCTGGCAGTTGGGGCACTCGGTCAGGGCGTCGTCGGTGAACTTCTGCACCGCCTCGAGGCCCTCGCCGCACTCGGTGCACTGGTACTGGTAGGTCGGCACTGTCTTCCTCCTGGCACTCTCACTCGATGAGTGCTAACGACGGTCCATAGTGACGTATTCCAGCCGCTCAGTCCACTGCCACCGGCATGCGGTGACCCACGCCACGTGCGACGGTGCGGCTGCCGGAGCGTGCCATGAGCCGTGAGCGCAGCGCGAGCAGGGTCGCGAGGGCCAGCAAGGTGCCGGCCATCGGCACCAGGAATCCGGCGCCGCCCCACAGGCGGTCCTCCAGTTGTCCGGCGACCGTCACGGCGGCGGCCTGGCCGAGCGCCACCGCACCGGTGAGCCAGGTGAAGGCCTCGGTGCGGGCACCGGCCGGGACCAGGTTCTCGACCAGCGTGTAGCCGGTGATCAGCGCGGGCGCGATGCACATGCCGACGAGCAGACCGAGGCCCGCCAGGACGAGCACCGAGTGCGCGGCCCACAGACCGGACGCGGCCAGCGCGAGGGCGGCGTAGCCGACGAGGAGGCGGCGCTGCGGGGCCACCTTCCAGGCGATCGCGCCGCAGGCGATGCCGGAGAGCATGTTGCCGGCGGCGAAGGTGCCGTAGAGGACGCCATTGAGTCCGGGTTCGCCGATCGACTCGGTGAACGCGGCCAGCGAGACCTGCATGCCGCCGAAGACGGAACCGATGCCGAGGAAGGTCACGATCAGCACCCGCACTCCGGGGACACGAAGCGCGGAAGCGTGCTCCACGCGTGCGTGCCCGGCGGCCGTGACCGAGGGCTGGGTGCTCTTCTGCGCGGCGAACAGCAGACCGCCGAGCAGCGTCAGCGCCGCCTCGGTCACCAGGCCCGCGGCCGGGTCGACGGCGGTGCACAGGGCGGTGGCCAGTAGCGGGCCGACGACGAAGGTCAGCTCGTCGGTGACGGACTCGAAGGCCGCGGCAGTGGTCATCAGGGGCGAGCCCTGGAGCTTCACGCCCCAGCGGGCCCGCACCATGGGGCCGACCTGCGGCACCGAGGCACCGGTCGGCACGGCGGCCACGAACAGCGCCCACAGGGGTGCGTGGGCCAGCGCCAGCACCGTCAGGGTCAGCCCGGACACGGTGTGCACGAGGACGCCGGGGAACAGGACGGCGCGCTGTCCGTAACGGTCGGCGAGGCGGCCGCTGTAGGGCGCGAACAGTGCCATGGAGACGCCGGTGACGGCCGCGGCGGCGCCCGCAGCGCCGTAGGAACCGGTGGTGTGCTGGACCAGCAGCACGATGGAGATGGTCAGCATCGCGAACGGCTGGCGGGCCGCGAAGCCGGGGACCAGGAACGTCCAGGCGCCGCGGGTGCGCAGCAGCTGTCCGTATCCCGGGCGGGAGGCGGCCGACGAGTCCTTCGACGGCTCGTGGGTGACCGTGGATGCCACGGCCCGTGCCTTTCTGCCGCCTGGTAGCACGGCCCCTACGGGTGGGGGGCGGCGCCGAGAGCTGTCCTCTTGCGCGGAACTGCGGTAGATACCGGAGCCCACTTCGAGGAAGGACGTCCCGGCCGCCATACGGTCGCGCCAGCTCTGCGTCAGGCAGAGTTGGTTCGATCTGGGGTTACGCCTGCATAGTACAGGGAGCAGGGGACATTGGCCTTGTGAAGATGAGCACGGCGCCTCATTTCACCTGCGATCAGTTTGTCCCGTTCGTCCCCAGCCACCCCGCCAGCTTGCCTCCGGCGCCCACGGCGCGCAGCCGGCGCTCGGCGGCGTCGCGCACCGGGTCCGTGGCGACGACGAGCAGTTCGTCCCCGCGCCGCAGCACCGTCGTCGGCATCGGAACGAACGATTTTCCGTCGCGGACGACCAGCGTGACGGCGGCCCCGGCGGGCAGTCGCAGCTCGTTGATCTCGACGCCGTGCATCTTCGAGCCGTCGGGGATCGCGAAGGACAGCAGATGTCCGCGCAGCCGCTCCAGCGGCGCCGACTCGATGCCCAGGTCGGCGGGTGTGGGCCCCTGGCCGAGGTCCAGCTTGCGGGCGAGCCAGGGCAGGGTCGGCCCCTGGATCAGGGTGTAGACGACGACCAGGACGAAGACGACGTTGAAGATGGTGTGACTGCCCTCGATGCCGCTCACCATGGGGATCGTCGCCAGGATGATGGGCACGGCGCCGCGCAGCCCGGCCCAGGACATCAGGGCCTGCTCCCGCCAGGGCACGCGGAACGGCACCAGGCAGGCGACGACGCCCAGGGGCCGCGCCACCATGGTCAGCACCAGCCCGATGACGAGCGCGGGCACGATGTCGTCGCCCAGCTCGTGCGGGGTGACCAGCAGCCCGAGCAGCACGAACATGCCGATCTGGGCGATCCAGCCGACCCCGTCGGCGAACCCGCGCGTGGCCGGCCAGTGCGGCAGTTTCGCGTTGCCCAGCACCATCGCGGCGAGATAGACGGCGAGGAAGCCGCTGCCGTGTGCCATGGCGCCGGCCGCGTAGGCGGTGACGGCGATGGCCATGACGGCGATCGGGTAGAGGCCGGAGGCGGGCAGCGCCACATGTCTCAGGCCCCAGGCGCCCAGCCAGCCCACGGCGAGACCGATGGCGGCGCCGATGGCCAGCTCCTGTGCTATCTCGCCGGCCAGCACATACCAGTGCGGGACGGGACCGGCCTCGGAGAACGCGACCACCAGGATGACCACGGGGGCGTCGTTGAAGCCGGACTCCGCCTCCAGCGTGCCCGTCACGCGCGCGGGGAGCGGGATCCTGCGCAGTACGGAGAACACCGCGGCGGCGTCCGTCGAGGAGACGACCGCCCCGATGATCAGCGCCTGCCGCCATTCCAGCCCGACCAGATAGTGCGCGGCCGTCGCCGTGACCCCGACGCTCACCGTGACCCCGAGCAGCGCCAGCGCGGAGGCGGCCGGCAGGGCCGGCTTGATCTCCTTCCACTTCGTGCCCAGACCGCCCTCGGCCAGGATCACCACCAGGGCCGCATACCCGATGACCTGGGTGAGCTCGGCGTCGTCGAAGCGGATGCCGCCGATGCCGTCCTGCCCCATGAGCACACCGATGCCCAGGTACACGAGCAGGCTGGGGAGCCCGCTGCGCGAGGAGATCCGAACCGCTGCGACGGCGCCGAGCAGGACGAGCGAGCAGACGAGCAGGAGCTGGTTGAGGTCGTGGACAGTCAGCGGCCGTTCCCTTCCCTGGCCCGCGCGCACGCGCGCGTGGGCTCACGTACATAGGACACGAAGTGGCGGTTCTCCGCACCCAACTACTTCGTTACCTTACCTAACTCTTGACGATTTCTTGACGCTCATGGGTGCATGATCGAACGTCCGTCCGTGCTGGTTCCCTACTCCGCGTCAAGTTGGATCGGGCCCTGCGCCTATGGTTGCTCCAGCACTCCAGGACCGCCTGCCTCTCGCGTTAGGACAGCAAGGACAGCGATGCCCCCCAACACCACCGCCTCCACGGGTCGACAGCCCGGCAAGTCCGGCAGGAAGAAGGGGCGCAGAGCCCGCCTGCTCGTCCTCGTGCTGGTGCTGGCCGTAGTGGCGGGCGTGGCCGGCGGGGCGTACTGGTCCATCAGCACCGTCCGCGCCTCGTTCCCGCAGACCAAGGGATCGATCACGCTCAAGGGCCTGTCCGGGCCCGTCGACGTGAGGCGCGACGACTACGGCATCCCGCAGATCTACGCCTCCTCCGACGAGGACCTGTTCATGGCGCAGGGCTTCGTCCAGGCCCAGGACCGGTTCTGGGAGATGGACGTACGCCGCCACATGACGTCCGGCCGGCTGTCGGAGATGTTCGGCAAGAGCCAGGTCGACAACGACGAGTTCCTGCGCACCCTGGGCTGGGACCGGATCGCGAAGCAGGAGTACGACAAGACGCTGTCCGCGTCCACCAAGAAGTACCTCCAGGCCTACGCCGCCGGCGTCAACGCCTACCTGGACGGCAAGGACGGCAAGGACATCTCGCTGGAGTACGCCGCCCTCGGCTTCACCAACGACTACAAGCCCGGGAAGTGGACCCCCGTCGACTCGATCGCCTGGCTGAAGGCGATGGCCTGGGACCTGCGCGGCAACATGCAGGACGAGATCGACCGCGCCCTGATGACCAGCCGCCTCGGCCCCAAGGAGATCGCGGACCTGTACCCGCAGTACCCGTACAGCCGCAACAAGACGATCGTCCAGGCGGGCCAGTACGACGAGGCCACCAGGACCTTCGGCTCGACGGGCTCCGCCGCGAGCGCGGGTTCGTCCGCGGACGGCACGGCGGGCACGGGTACGGGAACCTCCTCCGGCACCGCGGGCCTGCAGGGCCAGCTGGCGGGTCTGCAGGAGGTCCTGGACGACCTCCCCACGGCCGTCGGCGTGAACGGCAACGGCATCGGCTCCAACTCCTGGGTGGTCGGCGGCAAGTACACGATCACCGGCAAGCCCCTGCTCGCCAACGACCCGCACCTGTCGGCCTCGCTGCCGTCCGTCTGGTACCAGATGGGCCTGCACTGCCGCACGGTCTCCAGCAAGTGCCAGTACGACGTCAGCGGCTACACCTTCGCGGGCATGCCCGGCGTGGTCATCGGCCACAACCAGAACATCTCCTGGGGCATGACCAACTCGGGCGTCGACGTCACCGACCTCTACCTGGAGAAGCTCTCCGGCGACGGTTACCTGTACGACGGCAAGACGGTGCCCTTCGTCTCGCGCCAGGAGACCATCAAGGTCGCCGGCGGTGCATCGAAGGAGATCGTCGTCCGCCAGACCAAGGACGGGATGCCCCTGCTGTCCGACCGCAGCGACGAGCTGGTGAAGGTCGGCCGCAAGGCCACCGTCGACACCGCCGCCCCCGACCGCGGCGACGGCTACGGCATCGCGCTGCGCTGGACCGCGCTGGACCCGGGCACCACCATGGACGCCGTCTTCGCCATGGACAAGGCGAAGAACTGGACCGACTTCCGCGCCGCGGCCACCCAGTTCGACGTGCCCTCGCAGAACCTGATCTACGCCGACACCGAGAACCACATCGGCTACACGCTGCCCGGAAAGATCCCCACGCGCGCGTCCGGCTACGACGGCTCCGTCCCGGTGCCGGGCTGGGACCCGAGGTCGCGCTGGACGGGCTACATCGACGACGACGAGCTGCCCTACGAGTACGACCCGGCCCGCGGCTACATCGTCACCGCCAACCAGGCCGTGATCGGCAAGGCCAAGTACCCGTACACGCTCACCACGGACTGGGGCTACGGCGCCCGCAGCCAGCGCATCAACGACCTCATCCAGTCGAAGATCGACGACGGCGGCAAGATCTCCACCGACGACATGCGCCAGATGCAGCTCGACAACAGCAGCGAGATCGCCAAGCTGCTCGTGCCCAAGCTGCTGAAGATCGACATCTCCGACAAGGACGTCCGGGACGCCGCGGCCATCCGGGAGGCTCAGGAGCTCCTCGAGGGCTGGGACTACACCCAGGACGCCGACTCGGCGGCGGCCGCCTACTTCAACTCGGTCTGGCGCAACATCCTCAAGCTCGCCTTCGGCAACAAGCTGCCCAAGGAGCTGCGGGTCGAGGGCCAGTGCCTGTGGGTCGACCCCGTCAACACCACCGGCCCCGTCGACGAGACGGACAAGGTGCGCGAGTGCGGTCAGCGCGAGCCCGACCAGGCGCAGCCCGACGGCGGCGACCGCTGGTTCGAGGTCGTGCGCAGCCTGATGAGCGACGAGGACAGCGACTGGTGGAAGACGCCCTCCTCGGGCACCCGCCCATCGGCCGACAACCGCGACGAGCTGTTCCGGCGCGCCATGATCGACGCCCGCTGGGAGCTGACCGCCAAGCTCGGCAAGGACATCGACACGTGGAACTGGGGCCGGCTGCACCGCCTGTTCCTGAAGAACCAGACCCTCGGCACCGAGGGCCCCGGGTTCCTCCAGTACGCCCTCAACCGCGGCCCCTGGAAGCTCAGCGGCGGCGAGGCCACGGTCAACGCCAGCGGCTGGAACGCGGCCGGCGGCTACGGCGTCGTCTGGGTGCCGTCGATGCGGATGGTGGTCAACCTCGGCGACCTCGACAAGTCGAAGTGGATCAACCTCACCGGCGCCTCCGGGCACGCCTACAACGCGCACTACACCGACCAGACGGACAAATGGGCCGACGGCGAACTGCTCGACTGGTCCTTCTCCAAGAAGGCGGTCGAGGACGGTACGAGCGACACGCTTGTACTGAAGCCGTGATGGGTTGTCTTTGGGGTGCGGGTGCGTGGGGGCTGGTCGCGCGGTTCCCCGCGCCCCTCAAGGGCGTCGCCCTCGTCGTCGTTTCAGATGAACCGGCGTACCCCTGACGGGGTCACCACCGCGTGCACCGGGCGGTCGTGCGGTTCCTCGGGGACGCGGGGGACGACCTCCGAGTCGTACAGCAGGACCACGAGCGCCGGGTGCGCGGCCGCGCGTTCCAGCCGGGCGAGGACGCGGTCGTACGACCCTCCGCCGCGTCCCAGACGCATCCCGCGCGCGTCGACCGCGAGACCGGGCAGCAGCACGACGTCCGCGCCGGTCACGGCGTCCGGGCCGAGGCGCTCGCCGCCGGGCTCGAACAGGGCCATCTTCCCGCCGTGCCGGACACGTTCCAGGCAGTCCTGCCCGGTGTACGCGCCCCAGTCGAGGTCGTTGTCGGGCAACAGCGCCGGGAGGAGCACTCGTACGCCCCGCGCGCGCAGCGCGTCCAGGAGCGCGAGGGTGCCCGGTTCGCTCCCCACGGAGACATAGGCCGCCACCGTGCCCGCACGCGCCAGTTCGGGCAGCTCCAGCGCGCGGCCGGCCAGCGCGGTCGCCGACGACCGCACGTCATCCGCCGTCAACCTGTCTCTCACCGTGAGGAATTCTCGGCGCAACGTTCGCTTGTCAGGCTCGGCCGGACGTCCGGTGTGACTCATTGGTCCTCGCGTACCCTTCTCAATGTGCTCATATGAGAGCCAAATAACCGGAGCCTCAGATTCCCTACAAAGGCACCGGATAAGGTTGCGGGCATGACTCAGTCTCACCCTCGGATCAGCAAGGCTGTCATCCCCGCAGCGGGTCTGGGCACCCGCTTCCTGCCGGCCACCAAAGCCACTCCCAAGGAGATGCTGCCGGTCGTCGACAAGCCGGCGATCCAGTACGTGGTCGAAGAGGCCGTCTCGGCGGGCCTCGACGACGTCCTCATGATCACGGGCCGCAACAAGCGCCCCCTGGAGGACCACTTCGACCGCAACTACGAGCTGGAGTCCGCCCTTCAGAAGAAGGGCGACGCCGACCGGCTCGCGAAGGTGCAGGAGTCCAGCGACCTGGCCACCATGCACTACGTCCGCCAGGGCGACCCCAAGGGCCTCGGCCACGCCGTCCTGTGCGCCGCACCGCACGTCGGCCACGAGCCCTTCGCCGTCCTCCTCGGCGACGACCTCATCGACCCCCGCGACCCGCTGCTCAAGCGGATGGTCGAGGTGCAGGAGCGGCACGGTGGCAGCGTCATCGCGCTCATGGAGGTCGCCCCCGAACAGATCCACCTCTACGGCTGTGCGGCCGTCGACCCCACCGAGGACGGTGACGTGGTCAAGGTGCACGACCTCGTCGAGAAGCCGGCCGCCGCGGACGCCCCGTCGAACTACGCGATCATCGGCCGTTACGTCCTCGACCCGCACATCTTCGACATACTGCGCAAGACCGAGCCGGGCCGCGGCGGCGAGATCCAGCTCACCGACGCGCTCCAGCAGCTGTCGCAGGACGAGAAGGTCGGCGGCCCCGTGCACGGCGTCGTCTTCAAGGGCCGCCGCTATGACACCGGAGACCGCGGCGACTACCTGCGTGCCATTGTCAGACTCGCATGCGAACGTGAAGACCTGGGCCCGGACTTCCGGACCTGGCTTCGCAGTTACGTAGCCGAGGAGATGTAGCGAGTTGAGCACCGCCGCCGCGCCCCGCCCCGCCGGTCAGGACCACCTCTGGTCGGTGGACGAGCACCTGGAGGACATCCTCACGACCGTCCGCCCCCTCGAACCCATCGAGCTGCAACTGCTCGACGCCCAGGGCTGCGTCCTGGTCGACGACGTCACGGTGCAGGTCTCCCTGCCGCCGTTCGACAACAGCTCGATGGACGGGTACGCGGTGCGGGTCTCGGATGTCGAGGGCGCGAGCGAGGAGTTCCCGGCGGTGCTCGAAGTCGTCGGCGATGTCGCGGCGGGCCGGGCCGATCCGCCCCAGGTGGGCCCCGGCCAGGCCGCCCGCATCATGACCGGCGCCCCGCTGCCGCCCGGCGCCGAGACCGTCATCCCGGTGGAGTGGACCGACGGAGGGCTCGGCGAGGGCCCGGTGACCGGGATGCGCGCCGGCAGCCTCGCTCCCGAGGGCGCGCAGGGCCAGGTGCACATCCACCGGCCCGCGAAGGCACGCGCGCATGTGCGCGCGAAGGGCAGCGACGTCAAGGCCGGCGACAGGGCGCTCGCGGCGGGCACGGTCCTCGGACCGTCACAGATCGCCCTGCTCGCCGCCATCGGCCGCGGCACGGTCCGGGTGCGCCCGCGCCCGCGCGTGGTCGTCATGTCCACCGGCAGCGAACTCGTCCAGCCCGACGAGCAGCTGGCCGAGGGCCAGATCTACGACTCCAACAGCTTCTCCCTGACCGCGGCCGCCCGTGACGCCGGCGCCATCGCCTACCGCGTGGGCGCCGTCGCCGACGACGCCGAGACACTGCGGTCCACCGTCGAGGACCAGCTCGTGCGCGCCGACCTCATGGTCACCACGGGCGGTGTGAGCGTCGGGGCGTACGACGTGGTCAAGGAGGCGCTGTCGCACGTCGGCGACGAGGACGAGCCCGGCAGCGGCATCGAGTTCCGCAAGCTGGCCATGCAGCCCGGCAAACCCCAGGGCTTCGGCTCCATCGGCCCCGACCACACCCCGCTGCTCGCCCTGCCGGGCAACCCGGTGTCGTCGTACGTCTCCTTCGAAATCTTCGTGCGCCCCGCGATCCGGGCCCTGATGGGCCTGCAGGACGTCCACCGGCCCCGCACGAGAGCGACCCTCGCCGCCGACGAGGCGCTGACCTCGCCGAAGGGGCGCAGACAGTTCCTGCGCGGGAGCTACGCCGACGGCGAGGTGCGGCCCGTCGGCGGTGCCGGCTCCCACCTCATCGCGGCCCTCGCGCACGCGGACGCGCTGATCGTGGTCCCCGAGGACACCGAGAGCGTCGAGCCCGGCACCGAGGTCGAGGTGGTCCTGCTCGGCTGAGCGGCCCTGGGCCGGGGTACCGTGTCGCGCACAGCAGGCCCGTGCGGCGCACCGCGACGGGCCCGGACCGGGAGCGCCACACCAGGATGAGCACGCAGGACCAACCCAGCCAGGACCGGCTCACGCACATCGACGACGCGGGCGCCGCCCGTATGGTCGACGTGTCCGGCAAGGACGTCACCGCGCGCACCGCCCGCGCCAGTGGACGCGTCCTCGTCTCACCCCGTGTGATCGAGCTGCTGCGCGGTGAGGGGGTCCCCAAGGGCGATGCCCTCGCCACCGCGCGCATCGCGGGGATCATGGGCGCCAAACGCACCCCGGACCTCGTCCCGCTGTGCCACCCGCTCGCGCTCTCCGGTGTGAAACTGGACCTGTCGGTCGCGGACGACGCCGTGGAGATCCTGGCCACCGTGAAGACCACGGACCGCACGGGCGTCGAGATGGAGGCCCTCACCGCGGTCTCCGTCGCGGCGCTGACCGTGATCGACATGGTGAAGGCGGTCGACAAGGGAGCGGTCATCACGGACGTACGGGTGGAGGAGAAGACGGGCGGCAAGTCGGGCGACTGGAGCCGGGCATGACATCGGACGCGTCGACCGGCGGTGCCCTGCTCGCGCCGTACAGCGCGCTGGTGGTCACCGCCTCCAACCGGGCCGCCGCCGGGGTCTACGAGGACAAGGGCGGCCCGCTGATCGCGCACGGCCTCAAGGGCTTCGGCTTCGCGGTCGACGGCCCGCAGGTCGTGCCCGACGGCGACCCGGTCGCCGCCGCCCTGCGCGCCGGGATCGACGCCGGATACGACGTCATCGTCACGACCGGCGGCACCGGCATCTCGCCCACCGACCGCACACCCGAGGCGACCCGCGCGGTGATCGACCACGAGGTGCCGGGCATCGCGGAGGCCATCCGGGCGTTCGGCCGGGAGAAGGTGCCGACCGCGGTGCTGTCCCGGGGTCTGGCCGGAGTGGCGGGGCACACGCTGATCGTGAACCTGCCCGGCTCCAGCGGCGGGGTGAAGGACGGGCTGGCCGTACTCGAGCCCCTGCTGATCCACGCCGTCGACCAGATCCGCGGCGGCGACCACCCCAGACCGAGCAGTGGGGGTGCGAGCTGAACAGCCCATCCTGGCCCGTCGTGCTGGGGGACGGCGACATCGTCCTCCGGCCGATAAAGATGCGCGACCAGCGGGCCTGGCGCGAGGTCAACCGACGCAACCGGGACTGGCTGCGCCCGTGGGAGGCGACGATTCCGCCGCCCACGCCCAGCGGGCCGATCGCGCACCGGCCGACCTACCGTCAGATGGTCCGGCACCTGCGGTCCGAGGCGGGCGCGGGCCGGATGCTGCCGTTCGTCATCGAATACCAGGGGCGGCTGGTGGGGCAGTTGACCGTGGCCGGGATCACCTGGGGCTCGATGTGTTCCGGGCATATCGGCTACTGGGTGGACGAGTCGGTGGCGGGGCGCGGGGTGATGCCGACCGCTGTGGCGCTTGTCGTGGACCACTGTTTCCGGACCGTCGGTCTGCACCGCATCGAGGTCTGCATTCGCCCGGAGAACGGGCCGAGCCGCCGGGTCGTGGAGAAACTCGGATTCCGAGAGGAGGGGCTGCGCCCGCGATATCTCCACATCGACGGAGCCTGGCGCGACCATCTCGTCTTCGCGCTCACCGCGGAAGAGGTCCCGGAAGGGCTGCTGGGCCGCTGGCAGCGGACCCGCTCGCAGAAGGCGCCGCACTCGAACCAGCAGAACACCCCGCAGAACACCCGGCAGAACCCGCAGGGGAATCCCGCGTAGCACGGAAGCGGCCCGGGGAATTGAATAAGTGTTCGAAATTGATCGCCGGATGACCGCCTCGGGGCATTAAATTCGCGCCCCGAGCGGGCTGCTGATCGCATCGGTCACAAAAAAAGTTCGAAATATCAGCCAGATCGTGCGACACACCGGCTCAATTGGCGGATGGCCCCACGCAAACCCCTCTACCGTGTGAGACGTGAGCAGCAGCGGCCTCATCTACGCAGTCATTGTCGGGGCCTGGGCCGCCTACTTGGTGCCGATGTGGCTCCGTAGGCAGGACGAGCTGAACGAGGCCCGTCCGACGGAACGCTTCAGCACAGCCATCCGGTTGCTGTCCGGACGGGCGGGGATGGAGCGCCGGTACGCCAAGGACCTGCGCGCGCGCTCCACCTCCGAGGGGGAGCCCAGCGCCGATGACCCGGGCGACGCCACCGAGTCGGTGGACGTCCGGGCCTTCGCCGTACCTCCGACCCGTCCGCAGACCCAGGCGACGGCTCAGGCGCAGGCATCCGGGCGCCCCGAGCCGGCGCGAGAACCCGCGGCCAAGCCGTCGGCCAAATCGGCGGCCAAGGCGTCGCCCGAGCGCGCCGAACCGGGCTCCGTCCCGGCGGGCAAGAGCGCCGGGCCGCGCAAGCGGGTCCCGGCGGCACGGCGTCCCCCCTCCGGGGAGGCGGCCGCGGCACGGGCCCGGCGCACGAAGGTGCTCGCCCGCCGCAGGCGCACCACCGTCGTTCTCTTCCTCGCCTTCACCCTCGGCGCGATCGTCGCGGCGGTCGGCGGACTCGCCTTCCTGTGGGCGCCCGGCATCCCCGCCCTGCTGCTCAGTGGGTACATCGCGTATCTGCGGTCGCAGGAGCGCCGCCGCTTCGCCTACCAGATGGACCGGCGCCAGGCCGAGGCCGCCGCGCAGCGGCTGCGCGAGCACGCACGCCAGTCCCGGCGCCGCGGGAGCGCCGACGCCGGGGCCGGCGTCGACGAGCCCGACGAGGGGCCCGAACCAGGCACCGACACCGGGCTGTCCGCCCTCGCCGCGGACCGGCGCGCCCTCGTCGAGCAGACCGATCACGCCGAGTGGGTCGACCAGCAGCGCGAACGGCAGCGCCGGCCCGGCCACGGGGACAGCTGGGACCCGGTCCCGGTGCCGCTGCCGACGTACGTGACCGCACCGGTCGCACCCCGCGCCTCCTCCGACGTGGACCTCGGGGCGCCGGACGCCTGGAGCTCTGCACGCTCGAGCTCCGTCGCCCGGGACCGGGAGACGGGCGCCGAGAGCGCGGATGCGGCCGCCCACGAGGCGCAGACGCCGGAGTCGGAGCGCGGCGACGACAAGGGCGAGGGAGGCGGCCGCAGCGACGCCCGACGGGCCGCTTCCGCCCGCCGGGCGCGCGAGCGGGGCCGTACGCCGCTGTTCGACCAGTACGAGGACGGCGACCGGCCGCGCGCGGCGAACGAGTAGCCGCCCCCGCCGCGAGCAGGCGGCCGACCAGGAACGGATTTTCAAGCAGGCCGATCGGGGTGCTAAAGTTTCACTCGTTGCAAGGGCCTGTGGCGCAGTCCGGTAGCGCACCTCGTTCGCATCGAGGGGGCCAGGGGTTCAAATCCCCTCAGGTCCACAGCAACGACTCCCCAGGGAAACCTGGGAAGTTGGCGAGATCCCGTCCGATCTTTGATCGGGCGGGATTTTTGTTGCGCCCAGGAGGCACCGGGGGACGAGGCTTGAGGGGGAGCGTGGAGAAGACCGCCGCACCGTTACCGACCGGGCGTACGGCGCTGCTGCGGATCGTGGCCTTCCGGCGGTTCGTGACCGCCAGTCTGATCTCCGCCACCGGGTCCGCGATGGCGCCCCTCGCACTCGCCTACGCCGTGATCGGCGAGGGCGGCGGAGCCGGGGACCTGGGTGTGGTGCTCGCCACAAACACCGTTCCGACCATCGTCTTCCTCGTCATGGGCGGCGTGCTCGCGGACCGGCTCTCCCGCAGCCGCATGCTCTTCCTCGGCAATCTGCTGGCGGCCGCCGCCCAGGGGACACTCGCCGTGATCGTCGTCGTGGGGCAGGCGTCGACGACCTCGGTCGCCGTCTGCGGCCTCGTCTCGGGGACGGCCGTCGCCTTCACCGTGCCCGCCAACCAGGGGGCCGTGGCGCAGATCGTGCCCGCCGAGCACCTGCAGCAGGCCAACGCCCTGCTCCGGCTGCCGAGCAACGCCGTCAAGGTGCTCGGCCCGGCCGTCGGCGGCGCCGTCGTCGCGGTCAGCGGCCCGGCCTGGGCACTGGCCTGGGACGCGCTCACCTTCGCCGTCGCCGCCGTCCTGCTGCTCGGGCTGCGCCTGGACGCGCCCGTCACCGTCACCAGCGCGCTGACCGATCTGCGCGAGGGATGGACGGGCTTCTGGTCGCGGACCTGGCTGTGGACCTATACGGCCGCAGGGAGCGTCCTCGTCGCCGCGTGGCTCGCGGGGTTCCAGCTGCTGGGCCCCGTCGTCGCGGCGGAGCGGTACGCGGGCGCGCGTGACTGGGGGCTGGTGCAGGGGGCGTTCGCGGCCGGACTGCTGGTGGGGACGCTGGTGTGTCTGCGCCGGCGGCCGTACCGCCTGCTGGCCGTGGCCGTCGCGGGCGGTCTGCCGCTCGCCGCGCCGCTGCTCGCCATGGGGTGGGAACTGCCGCTGCCCTGGGTGCTGTTGGCCACGCTGCTCGCGGGGATCGGTCTGGACGTCGCCATCGTCGCCTGGGCGACGGCGTTTCAGCAGCATGTGCCGCAGGGCGAGTTGGGGCGCCTCGGCGCGTTCAACAGCGTCGGCGAGCGGCTGGCGATTCCGCTCGGCTATCTGCTGACCGCGCTCGCGGCCGGACTGTGGGACACCAGGACGGTGCTGGTGGCGTGCGCCGGGCTCATCGCCGCCGCGGTCGTCCTCAACCTCTGTGTGCGGGACGTGTACCGCGTCAACGCGACCGAGACGTGACCGCTCACAGCGCCTTGGCGTAGCACAGGCTCAGGTCGTGGAAGCGGTAGTAGCCGAACTTCCCGCACGGCTCGTAGCCGCTGGAGCGGTACAGGGCCACCGCCTCCGGCTGCTTGGCGCCGGTCTCCAGGACCATGCGGATACGGCCCGCCGCGCGGGCGTCCTCCTCCAGTGCCGCGAGGATGCGTCTCGCGAGGCCCCTCCCGCGCATCGCGTCGACGACGTACATGCGCTTGAGCTCGGCGTCCCCGTCCTGGTTGCCCTCGCCGTTGTCGTCCTGGGCCCGCCAGCCGCCGGACGCCACCGGGGTGCCCTGCTCGTCGTACGCGATCAGGTACAGGCCGTTCGGCGGGTCGAAGTCGGTCGTCGCGAGCGGCGTTGCGTCGCCGTCGTCGCCGTAGCGGACCGCGTACTCGGCCTGGACCTGGTCGCTGAGCTTGACGGCGTCGGGGTGGTCGAAAGAGACCGGGCGTATATGCATGCTGGATACCGTATATCAATTCAAGATCAAGAGGTTCCAATATCGGACACCGTCCAGTGTGCCGGTAGGGTGCCGTGGTGCTTACCGTGACCTCTGTGAATGTGAACGGGCTGCGGGCCGCCACGAAGAAGGGCTTCGTGGAGTGGCTCGCCGGTACCGACGCCGACGTCCTGTGCCTTCAGGAGGTGCGCGCGGAGCCGGAGCAGCTGCCCGAGCACGTCCGCACGCCGGACGGCTGGCACGTCGTGCACGCGCCCGCCGCCGCCAAGGGTCGCGCCGGCGTCTCCCTCTACACCCGCCGTGAGCCGGACCGTATCCAGGTCGGCTTCGGCTCCAGCGAGTTCGACGGCGGCGGGCGCTACGTCGAGGCCGACCTGCCGGGTGTGACGATCGCCTCGCTCTATCTGCCCTCCGGCGAGGTCGGCACCGAACGGCAGGACGAGAAGGTCCGCTTCATGGGCGAGTTCCTGGCCCATCTGAAGGACCTGCGCGAACGTGCCGCCGCTGACGGCCGCGAGGTCCTCGTCTGCGGCGACTGGAACATCGCCCACCAGCAGGCCGACCTGAAGAACTGGCGCGGCAACACCAAGAACTCCGGCTTTCTGCCGGAGGAGCGCCAGTGGCTGACGCAGGTCTTGGACGCGGCGGACGGCGGGTACGTCGATGTGGTGCGGGCGCTGCATCCGGATGTGGAGGGGCCGTACACGTGGTGGTCGTACCGGGGGCGGGCTTTCGACAACGACACAGGTTGGCGCATCGACTACCAGGTCGCGACGCCGGGGCTGGCCGCCAAGGCGCTCAAGGGATACGTCGAGCGGGCGGCGACGCATGCCGAGCGGTGGTCGGACCATGCGCCGGTGACGGTGGTCTACGACCGTTAGCCGCCTTCGCTCTGTTTGCGGAGCCGGCGGTCCAGGGCCAGTGACAGTTCCGCCTCCACCACGCTCCGTGCCAAGGGGCGCAGGCGTTGGAGGTCGTCCTCGTGGGCGTGGCGCAGGACCAGGTCGGCGAACATCTCGGCCAGGTCGTCGACGTGCTGGCGGACGTGTTTGCCGGCCGCCAGGACCTCGGCGAGCGGGATGCCCTCGCGGACCAGGGCGGAGGAGACGTCCAGCAGGCGGCGGCTGATGTGGACGATCTCGTCGCCGTCGGTGCCCAGGTAGCCGAGGTCCAGGGCGGCGGCCAGGTTCTCCGGGGTGACCTGGCCCTCGAAGCGGGCGGCGAGTTCCTCGGGGGTGAGGCGGACCGGTTCCTCCTCGGTCGGGGTGACGCCGAGGACGTCGGCGACGTCGCGGCCGTGGTCGAGGGCCTCCGCCAGTTCCGCGATGCCGGTGAGGGTGTGGCCGCGCTCCAGCAGGGCCGCGATGGTGCGCAGCCGGGCCAGGTGGTGCTCGTCGTACCAGGCGATACGGCCCTCGCGGCGCGGTGGCGGGATCAGCTTGCGTTCTCGGTAGAAGCGCAGGGTGCGCACCGTGATGCCGGCCAGTCGGGCGAGCTCCTCCATGCGGTATTCACGCTTCTCGGTCACTCGGGAACCTTAATTCGTACCGGCGGTAACTTTCCTCGTCCCGACCCCTACCGGTCGGTACGGTCCTCCTCTAGTCTCCCATCACGCCAGTGTTCACTGGCATGGTTCCGGTTGAGGCTGAAGTGTGGAGGCACAGGCATGGCCGAACGCGAACATGTGCGGGTCGCGGTGGTCGGGTCCGGGTTCGGCGGGCTGGGGGCCGCCGTAAGGCTGAGGCGCGAGGGCGTGACCGACTTCGTCGTCCTGGAGCGGGCCGGCAGCGTCGGCGGCACCTGGCGGGACAACAGCTATCCGGGGTGCGCCTGCGACGTACCGTCCCATCTGTACTCGTTCTCCTTCGCGCCCAACCCCGACTGGCCGCGCACCTTCTCCGGGCAGGAGCACATCCGTGCCTACCTGGAGCACGTCACCGACACCTTCGGGCTGCGGCCGCACATCCGCTTCGACTCCGAGGTGAAGCGTATGGCCTGGAACGGCGAGCGGCTGTGCTGGGACATCGAGACCAGCGCGGGGGACCTGTCGGCCGACTTCGTGGTCTCCGCCACCGGGCCGCTGTCCGACCCCAAGATGCCCGACATCCCGGGCCTGGACTCCTTCCCCGGCAAGGTCTTCCACTCCGCCCGCTGGGACCACGACTACGACCTGCGCGGCAAACGCGTCGCCATGGTCGGAACCGGCGCCTCCGCCATCCAGATCGTGCCGTCCATCCAGCCCGAGGTCGAGCGGCTCACGCTCTTCCAGCGCACCCCGCCCTGGGTCATGCCCCGCATGGACCGGGCCATCAGCGGCGCCGAACGCTCCCTGCACCGGGCCCTGCCCTTCACCAGCCGGCTGCGCCGCGGGCTGCTGTGGGGCATCCGGGAGCTGCAGGTCCAGGCGTTCACCAAGCACCCGAACGAGCTGGGCTTCATCGAGCAGCTCGCCAAGCGGAACATGGCCCGCGCGATCAAGGACCCGGCGCTGCGCGCCAAGCTCACCCCCGACTACCGCATCGGCTGCAAGCGGATCCTGCTGAGCAGCGAGTACTACCCGGCGATCGCCAGGCCGAATGTGGATGTGGTGGCGAGCGGGCTCAGTGAGATCAAGGGCTCGACCGTCGTCGCCGCCGACGGCACCGAGGCCGAGGTGGACGCGATCGTCTTCGGCACCGGGTTCCATGTCACCGACATGCCGATCGCCGACCGCGTGGTGGGTGCGGAGGGCAAGACCCTCGCCGAGACATGGAAGGACGGGATGGAGGCGCTGCGCGGCGCCTCGGCCGCCGGGTTCCCGAACTGGATGACCGTCATCGGGCCCAACACCGGCCTCGGGAACTCCTCCATGATCCTGATGATCGAGTCCCAGCTGAACTACATGGCCGACTTCGTACGGCAGCTCGGCCTGCTCGGCGGCCGGGTCGCCCTCGACGCGCGCCCCAGCGCCGTGCACACCTGGAACCGGCGGGTGCAGGAGCGCATGAAGCGGACGGTGTGGAACACGGGCGGCTGCACCAGCTGGTACCTGGACGCCAACGGGCGCAACACGACCGTCTGGCCGGGCACCACGAGCGAGTTCCGGCGGGCCACCCGGCGCGTGGACCTCGCCGAGTACGCCGTCGTACGGGCGTCCGCCGACGCCGAGGAGAGCGCGGAGGTGGCCGCGTGAGCCGCCTGCTGAACGTCGCCTCCGGGCCGTACGCCCCGCCCGCTCCCGCCCGTGAGCTGACGGCCGTGTCCGCCGACGGCGCCAGGATCCACGTCGAACTGCACGGTCCCGTCGACGACCTCGACGCGCCCGCCGTGGTCCTCGCGCACGGCTGGGCCTGCTCGACCAAGTTCTGGGCGGCGCAGATACGCGAACTCGCCGTCGACCACCGCGTCATCGCCTACGACCAGCGCGGCCACGGACGCAGCCCGGCGAGCCTCGCCTGCACCGCCGACGCCCTCGCCGACGACCTCGAAGCCGTCCTGAAGGCGACGCTCGCACCGGGCGAGAAGGCCGTGATCGCCGGGCACTCCATGGGCGGCATGACGGTGATGGCCGCCGCCGAGCGCCCCGGCCTCCGCGAACACGCCGCCGCTGTCCTGCTGTGCAGCACCGGCGCGTCGCGGCTGGTGGCCGAGTCGACCGTCATACCCATCCGCGCGGGCCGGCTGCGCACCTGGCTGACCGCGCGCGTCCTCGGCTCCCGGGCACCGCTCGGGCCGGTCACACCGGTCGCCCGCGCGATCCTCAAGTACGCGACGATGGGCCCCGGTTCGGCCCCGCACATGGTCGAGGCGTGCGCCCGGATCGTGCACGCCTGCCCGCGCAAGGTGCGTCACGCCTGGTCGCAGGTGCTCGACCTGCTCGATCTCGACCACGGCGTACGCCAGTTGACAGTGCCGACCGCAGTGCTCGTCGGCAGCGCCGACCGGATGACCCCGCCGGTGCACACGCGCTCTCTCGCCGCCGCGCTGCCGCAGCTCATCGACGTCACCGAACTGCCCGGCCTCGGGCACATGACGCCGGTCGAGGCGCCGGAGCTGGTGACCGCGAAGATACGGGAACTCGTCACATCAGCACCCAAGGCCACGAAGAACACGCAGGTGAAGGAGGGCGCATGAGCAAGGTGAGCCTCGAAGGACAGGTCGCCGTCGTCACGGGCGCGGCGCGCGGCGTCGGGGAGCTGCTCGCGCGCAAGCTCTCCGCACGCGGTGCCGCGGTGGCGCTGGTCGGGCTGGAGCCGGACGCCCTCAAGCAGGTCTCCGAGCGGCTGCACGGCGACAGCGACCACTGGCACGCCGACGTGACCGACCACGAGGCCATGGCGCGGGTGGCGCAGGAGGTCAAGGAGCGGTTCGGGAAGGTCGACATCGTCGTCGCCAACGCCGGTGTCGCGACCGGCGGTCCGTTCGTCGACTCCGACCCGGAGGCCTGGCGGCGGGTCATCGAGGTCAACCTCATCGGGTCGGCGGTGACGGCCCGCGCGTTCCTGCCGGTGCTGATGGAGAGCCGGGGCTATCTGCTCCAGATCGCCTCGCTCGCGGCGATCACCCCGGCGCCGATGATGACCGCGTACTGCGCGTCCAAGTCGGGCGTGGAGGCGTACGCGCACAGCCTGCGGGCCGAGGTCGGCCACAAGGGCGTGCGGGTCGGGGTCGGTTATCTGTCCTGGACCGACACGGACATGGTGCGCGGGGCCGATCAGGACGACGTCATGCGGGAGTTGAGGCAGCGGCTGCCGTGGCCGTCCAACAAGACGTATCCGCTGGGGCCGGCGGTCGACCGGATCGTGGCCGGGATCGAGCGGCGGTCCAGCCATGTGTACGGGCAGTGGTGGCTGCGCGGGATGCAGGGTGTTCGCGGGTATCTGCCCGCGCTCATCGGGACGGTGGGGCAGCGGGAGATGCGGCGGTTCGCGGACCGGCTGGACGGCATGCGCACGGGGCTGGTCGGAGCGGGCGGCGCCGCCGATGAGCAGGAGCGTATTACGCGCCGTAACTGATCGACATGCGCAGGGTTATCGCCCGTGTGAATCTGGTCGAGGCCCCACCGAGGGGCCAACCCCCACCCACTACGGGAGTGAACCCACATGGGCATGAAGGACCAGTTCAAGGAGAAGTCCGAGCAGCTCCAGGAGCGTGCGCGCCAGCACGGTCAGCAGGAGCGCGGCCGTCCGCAGGGCCAGCCGGAGCGGGGGCGTCCGCAGGGGCAGCCCGAGCGGGGTCGTCCGCAGCGGCCGGAGCGCGACCGCGACCGTGACCGCGACCCCGAGCGGATGCGTGAGGACGAGGAGCGGTTCGACCAGGACTACGACCGGTAGTCGGTCGTAGTCCGCTGAACGCGACGCGGGGTGCCCCCTGTTGGGTGGGTGCCCCGCGTTTTGCGTTGCGTGTGAGGGGTGCGTTGTCGGGTGCGGGCCGGTGGGGGTTCTTCGCTTAGTTCCCCGCGCCCCTGGGGAGTTGGTGCCGCTGCGCCTCAAGAGGTGAGCGGATGGCCGCGCCCTTCAGGGGGTTGCGCCTCAGGGGTTGTGCGAGGCGGGAGTTTCGGGCGTGACCGGTCCGGTACGTGTGAGTAGTCCGGGGGTGTTGCCGCCGGGTTGGACTCCAGGAGTTTCAGGGCCAGTTCGACCGCGTCCGTCAGTTGGGCGTGGCGGCCCTCCGCCCAGTCCAGGGGGGTGCGCAGGACCTCCAGGTCCGGGGTGACGCCCTTGTTCTCGATGGACCAGCCGTACGCGTCGAACCACGCCGCGTTCATCGGGACCGTGATCACCGTGCCGTCGCCGAGGCGGTGGCGGCCGGTCATGCCGACCACTCCGCCCCAGGTGCGCTGCCCGACGACGGGGCCGAGCCTGAGGAGCTTGAAGGCCGCCGTGATCATGTCGCCGTCGGAGGAGGTCGCCTCGTCGGCCAGGGCGACCACGGGGCCGCGGGGGGCGTTCGAGGCGTACGACACCGGCTGGGCGTCGCGGGTGAGGTCCCAGCCGAGGATCGTGCGGGTCAGCTTCTCGACGACGAGTTCGCTGATGTGGCCGCCCGCGTTGCCGCGTACGTCGACGATCAGCGCGGGGCGGGACATCTCCATCCGCAGGTCCCGGTTGAACTGGGCCCAGCCCGAGCCGCCCATGTCCGGGATGTGCAGATAGCCGCAGCGGCCGCCGCTCAACTCCCGTACCACTTCCCGGCGTTTGGCGACCCAGTCCTGGTAGCGCAGGGGGCGTTCGTCGATCAGCGGGACCACGGCCACGCGACGGGCCCGGCCCGCCACGCCCTCGGCCGGGGTGAACGTCAGCTCCACCGTGGTGCCGCCGGCGCCGGCCAGGAGCGGGTAGGGGCCGGTGACCGGGTCCACGGGGCGGCCGTCGACGTGGGTGAGGACGGCGCCCTCCCGGATCCCCGTGCCCGCCAGCGGGGAGCGGGCCTTGGAGTCGGACGACTCGCCGGGCAGGATGCGCTTGACCGTCCAGCCCTCGTCGCGGCGTACGAAGTTGGCGCCGAGCAGGCCCTGCCAGCGCTGGTAGTGCGGTGGGCCCTCGTTGCGGCGGGCGGCCGTGACATAGGCGTGCGAGGTGCCGAGCTCGCCCAGCACCTCGCGCAGCAGGTCCGCGAAGTCGTCGGGGGAGGCGACGCGTTCGACCAGGGGGCGGTACTGGTCGAGGACCGCGTCCCAGTCGATGCCGCACATGCCCGGCTCCCAGAAGTACGCCCGGATCAGCCGGCCCGCCTCCTCGTACGACTGCCGCCACTCGGCGGCCGGATCCACCTCGTGCAGGATGCGGCGGGCGTCGATCCACACCGTGGAGTCGCTGTCGCCGGACTCGGTGGCGGGGACCGCGCGCAGGTCGCCCTCGTCCATCACGACCAGCCGGCTGCCGTCGCCGCTGACCGTGAACCAGTCGAGGTGGTCGACGAGTTCGGACTTCTTGGCCTTGCTGATGCTGAAGTGCTCCAGGGTGGGCCGCCCGGTCGTGTCGTCCGGGTTGGCGAAGGTCTCGCCCAGCGCGCCCGAGATCGGCCAGCGCAGCCAGACGAGGCCGCCGCCCGAGACCGGGTACAGCGCCGAGTACTTGGAGGCGGCGACCGGGAAGGGCGTGACCCGGCTCTCCAGGCCCTCGACCTCGACGATCGTCGCGCCGCCGCCGTCGCCCTCGTCGTCCTCCACCGGGTCCAGGCCCCCTGCGGCCGGGCGGCCCTCGGGGTTCAGGGCGAAGGGAGAGGGGGTCGCGGAGGACAGCGGCACCAGGTAGGGGCGGCAGCCGAGCGGGAAGGACAGGTCGCCGGTGTGGACGTCGTACACCGGGTCGAAGCCGCGCCAGGACAGGAAGGCGAGGTAGCGGCCGTCGCGGGTGAACACCGGGTTCTCGTCCTCGAAGCGGCCGCCGGTGAGGTCCACGATCAGGCGGTCCTTTATGCGGGCCAGCTTGATCTGGCGCAGGGAGCGGCCGATGCCGGGGTGCGACCAGGTCAGCCAGGTCCCGTCCGGGGAGAAGGCCAGGTCCCGCACGGGGCCGTTGACCGACCGGATCAGCTCGGTGACCTCGCCGTTGGAGTCCTCCGTGGCGTCGAGGAGGAGCAGCCGTCCGTCGTGCGCGGCGATGGCGAGGCGCTCGCCCTTGGGGTCGGCGGCCATCTCCAGGACCCGGCCCACGTCGCCCGAGGCCAGCCGGCGCGGATCGCGGTCGCCGGTGGCGCGGGGCAGATAGGCGATCTCGATCGCGTCCTCGCCCTCCGCGTCCGTCACATAGGCGACCTGGCCGACCGAGCCGAGCATTTCGGGGAGCCGGACCCGTACCCCGGCGGTGTCGGTGATCGTGCGGGCCGGGCCGTCCCGGTGGGTCAGCCAGTACAGGCTGCCGCGTACGACGACGGCGCTCGCGCGGCCCGTCTCGTCGACGGAGACGCCGTCGACGTGCTGGGAGGCCGGCACCTGGTACGTGCGGCGGCCGGCGCGCGGCCCGCTCAGCCGTACGTCGAGCCGGCGGGGTTCGGACCCGGCGGTCAGGTCGTCCACGATCCAGAGGTCGCCCGCGCACTGGTACACCACCCGGGTGCCGTCACTGGCGGCGTGCCGGGCGTAGAAGGCGTCGTGGTCGGTGTGCCGGCGCAGGTCGGAGCCGTCGTGGGCGCAGGAGTAGAGGTTGCCGACGCCCTCGTGGTCGGAGAGGAAGGCGATCCGGCCGCCGACGAACATGGGGGAGGCCAGATGGCCGTCGATGTCCGGGAGCAGGCGTTCGCAGTGCAGCCACAGCCGGCCGGTGGCGCCGCCCCGGTAGCGCTTCCAGGAGGCCGGTTCGTGCGGCGGGGTGCCGGTCAGCAGCAGGGTCCGGCGCTCGTCGTCGAGGTCGGCGACCTGGATGTCGGCGCAGGGGCCCCAGGGCAGCTTGCGGCCGGGGTCGCCGTCGGGGCGGACCTTGTAGGCGAAGGTGTAGTGGGAGAAGGGCTCGCCGTGGGAGGCGACGGCGAGGATCACCCCGTCGGGGGTCCAGCCGCACACCCGGGTGTCCGCCGAGCCCCAGTGGGTCAGCTGCCGGCCCGGGCCGCCGTCCACCGGGACCAGATGGATCTCGGGGACCAGGCTGCGCCAGCTCGTGTACGCGATGTGGCGGCCGTCGGGGGCGAAGCGGGGGTGGCCGATCTTGGTGCGGTCCACGGTGAGCCGCCAGGCGCGGCCCGGGCCGTCGAGCGGAGTCAGCCACAGGTCGTCCTCGGCCACGAAGCACAGCAGGTCGTCATGGAGATGAGGCAGGCGCAGATAGCTCACCTCCCCATGTTTTTCCCGCGGACGGATCGGAGCAACTCGTGACATCTCATACCGTCCGGACCTGGCGTGAGCCAGAACACGAACGAAACCGTTTCGTTTCGCTTGCGGGTGCGCTATCGTCGTTGGTGTACGAAACCGTGTCGTTCGGAGTGGGAAGGTGAGTTCGGTGGCCGAGGTCGCAACTGCACGTCGCAGCCGGATCACCCCCGAGCGCGAGGCCGAGCTGTACGAGGCCGTGCTCGACCTGCTCCGGGAGGTCGGCTACGACGCCCTCACCATGGACGCCGTGGCGGCCCGCACCCGGTCCAGCAAGGCGACGCTCTACCGCCAGTGGGGCGGCAAGCCGGAGCTGGTGGCGAAGGCGATCCGGCACAACAAGCCGGGCAGCATCTCCGACGTCGACACCGGATCCCTGCGGGGCGACCTGCACGCCCTCACCTCCCGTGAGGACGACTGCTCCATGCAGCAGAACGCCGCGCTGATGCGGGGTCTGTTCATGGCGGTGCACGGCAACCCGGACCTTCTCCAGGCGTTCAAGGAGCTCCTCATCGAGCCCGAGATGGAGGAGTTCCACCGGGTGGTGCAGCGGGCCGTCGACCGCGGTGAGATCCGCGCCGACCGGCCCGCGCTGGAGTACGTCGTGCACATGCTCGTCGGCGCGTTCGCCACCCGCACGCTGATCGACGACCAGCCGCCGACCCAGCAGTTCCTCACCTCGTACATCGACGCCGTGGTCCTCCCCGCCCTCGGCGTTCCCGTCAACTGACGAGTCCCCTTCAGCTAGCCCTCCACCTGACGTAACCGCTCACGTCGTCGGGCTGATCACCCCTGCCCAGAACCAATCCCACGACCTGACCGGGAGTCACTCTCGTGGCCACGTTCCTCTACAAAGTCGGCCGGCTCGCCTTCAGGCGACGGCACTTCGTCGCCCTGATATGGGTCGCGCTGCTCACCCTCGCGGGTGTGGGCGCGGCCAGTGCGCCCGCAGCGGGCACCACGTCCTTCTCGATCCCCGGCACCGAGGCCCAGAAGGCCTTCGACCTGCTGGACCAGCGCTTTCCCGGCATGAGCGCCGACGGCGCCACCGCCCGTGTCGTCTTCGAGGCGCCGCACGGCCAGAAGATGACCGACCCCGGCAACAAGGCGACCGTCCAGGACACCGTCAAGGAGCTGTCCGACGGCTCCGAGGTGGCCTCCGTCGCCGACCCGTACACCGCGAAGGCCGTCAGCAAGGACGGCACGATCGCGTACGCCTCGGTGAAGTACGAGGTCTCCGGCATGGAGCTGAAGGACGCCTCCCGGGAGGCTCTGGAGGACGCCGCGCAGGACGCCCGTGATGCCGGGCTGACCGTGGAGATCGGCGGTGACGCGCTCCAGACCACGCCGGAGACCGGCGCCACGGAGGTCATCGGCATCGCGGTCGCCGCGGTCGTCCTCGTCATCACCTTCGGCTCGCTGATCGCGGCAGGGCTCCCCTTGCTCACCGCCCTGATCGGCGTGGGCATCGGCATCTCGACGATCACCGCCCTGGCGAGCGCCCTGGAGCTGGGCTCCACCACCTCCACGCTGGCGATGATGATCGGCCTCGCGGTCGGCATCGACTACGCCCTGTTCATCGTCTCCCGCTATCGGGCCGAACTGGCCGAGGGCCGCGAGCGCGAGGAAGCGGCGGGCCGTGCGGTCGGTACGGCGGGCTCGGCGGTGGTGTTCGCCGGCCTGACGGTCGTGATCGCGCTGGTCGGACTGTCGGTCGTCAACATCCCGATGCTGACCAAGATGGGCATCGCGGCGGCGGGCACGGTCGTGATCGCGGTACTGATCGCCCTGACCATGATCCCGGCCCTGCTCGGCTACGCGGGCAAGAAGGTGCGCCCGGCGGGCGGCAGGAGCCGCTGGATGGGCGGCAACCGCGCCGAGAAGAAGGCGGCCGCGGGCAGGACCAAGCCGAACATGGGCACCCGCTGGGCCAGCTTCGTCGTACGCCGTCCGATCGCCGTGCTGCTGCTGGGCGTCGTCGGCCTCGGTGCGGCGGCGATCCCGGCGAGCTCCCTCGAACTGGGCCTCGGCGACGACGGCACCCAGCCGACGTCCACCACCCAGCGCCGCGCCTACGACCTGCTGTCCAACGGTTTCGGACCGGGCTTCAACGGCCCGCTGATGGTCGTGGTCGACGCCAAGGGCCAGAGCGACCCGGACGCGGTCTTCCAGCAGGTCGGCGACGACATCAAGGGCCTGAAGAACGTCGTGACGGTGACGCCGGCCGCCCCCAACAAGGCGGGCGACACCGCGACGATCACGGTCATCCCGAAGTCGAAGCCGTCGTCGGTGACGACCGAGGACCTGGTGCACTCCATCCGTGACAAGGGCGTCGAGGTGAAGGCCGACACGGACGCGGAGGTGCTGGTCACCGGCTCGACGGCGATGAACATCGACGTCTCGCAGAAGCTCAACGACGCACTGCTGCCGTACCTGGCGCTGGTGGTCGGCCTCGCCTTCCTCCTGCTGATCGTGGTCTTCCGCTCGATCCTGGTCCCGCTGAAGGCGGCGCTCGGGTTCCTGCTGAGCGTGATGGCGGCGCTCGGCGCGGTGGTCGCGGTCTTCCAGTGGGGCTGGTTCGCGGGCCTCATGGGCGTGGAGGAGACCGGCCCGGTGATGTCCATGATGCCGATCTTCATGGTCGGCGTGGTCTTCGGCCTGGCGATGGACTACGAGGTGTTCCTCGTGACGCGGATGCGCGAGGCGTACGTCCATGGCGAGAAGCCGAGCCAGGCGGTGGTGACCGGGTTCAAGTACGGCGCGAGGGTCGTCACGGCCGCGGCCGTGATCATGATGGCGGTCTTCGCGGGCTTCATCGGCTCGTCCGAGTCCATGGTCAAGATGATCGGCTTCGGCCTGGCGATCGCGGTGTTCTTCGACGCCTTCGTGGTGCGGATGGCCATCGTGCCGGCCGTCCTGGCCCTGCTCGGGAAGCGGGCCTGGTGGCTGCCGAAGTGGCTGGACCGTGCCCTGCCGAACGTGGACGTGGAGGGCGAGGGCCTGCGCACGGACGGCGGGTCCGGGACGTCCGGGAAGGACGCCGACCCCGACGAGGACCGGGCGCTGGCACGCGTCTGAGCGTCCCGACCGAGGAGGACCGGCCGGTGAGGGCCCCGTGGGGACGGGGAGCCCTCACCGGCCCCGCCGGTCCGGGCGCTGAACTCGGTCGCGTGTCCCGTACACACACCGCTAGCGTGCCCTGCATGACGACGACCGACAGCGCTCGCTCCGCCGCCCACCCCCGTTTCGCCGCCGCGCTGGACGAGCTGGGGCTCGGTGAGCTGCTCGGGCGGATCCGCCGCTTCCCGGACGCGACCCGTACGGCCGCCGAGGCCGCCGCCGCGATCGGGTGCGAGCTCAGCGAGATCTGCAAGTCGCTGATCTTCGCGGCCGACGGGGTGCCGGTGCTGGTCCTCATGGACGGCGCCTCCCGGGTCGACCTGGAGCGGGTGCGGCAGGAGCTCGGGGCCGAGAAGGTGACGCGGGCCAAGGTGGACGTCGTACGGGAGACGACGGGCTATGCCATCGGGGGAGTACCGCCCTTCGGGCATGTGACACGGACGCGGGTGCTGGCCGACCGTTCGCTGCTGGAGCACGACGTCGTGTGGGCCGCCGCGGGCAACCCGCACGCCGTGTTCCCCATGGCGCCCGAGGACCTCGTCGCGCACGCCGGCGCCACCCTGGTGGACGTGCGCGAGCAGAATCCGTGACCCCGCTGGTCACCTCCGCCGTCCTGCTGGCCGCCGTCACACACGCCGGCTGGAACGCCATCGCCCACAAGATCACCGACAAGCTGGCGGGGTTCGCGCTCATCGCCGGCGGCGGGGTGCTGATCGGGGTGGCGCTGATGCCGTTCGGGACGTTCCCGGCGGCTCGGGCGTGGCCGTACCTGCTGGCCTCCGCCTGCGTCCACATCGTCTACTTCGCGCTGCTCATGAAGTCGTTCCGGCTGGGCGACTTCGGGCAGGCCTACCCCATCGCACGCGGCACTGCGCCGCTCGTCGTCGCCGTCTTCGCGGCCGTGTTCGCGCACGAGGTGCCCAACGGCTGGGGTGCCGCCGGGATCGCCCTGTCCTGCGCGGGCCTCACCGGTGTGGCCCTGTGGGGGCTGCGCGGACGAAGGCCCGACTGGGCGGCGATCGGGGCGGCACTGGCGACCGGGCTGAGCATCGCCGCGTACACCGTCCTGGACGGCCTGGGCGTCCGCGCCTCCGGCTCCTCCCTCGGCTACATCGCCTGGCTGATGGCGGTCGAGGGCCTGGCGATCCCGGCGTACGCGGTGTGGCGCCGACGCGGGCAGACGATCGCGACGTTGCGTCCCTTCGCGCGGCTGGGCCTGCTGGGCGCGGCCTTGTCCGTCATCGCCTACGCACTGGTCCTGTGGGCCCAGACGAAGGCGGAGCTGGCACCGATCGCCGCGCTGCGGGAGTCGTCGATTCTTGTGGGGGCGGCCATCGGGGCCGTGTTCTTCAAGGAGCGGTTCGGCGCGTCGCGCATCGCGGCGGCGGTGCTGCTGGTGGCCGGGATCGGGATGATGCTGCACGCGGGCTAGGGGGTTGCCGCTCCGTCACGCGCGGGGCCTGTGACAGTTCTGTGATTGCACCGCGTCGACGGTGTTGCGCCGGGCACCCTAGATTCGAGCCGCACGGCATCTGGGATCTGCGGATCTGCCCAAAGGAGGACATGTGGCCGAGAGTCCGGACTCGGGAAAGCAGTTCGACGACTCCGAACTCCTGGAGATGTCCCAGGGTGACCCGGCGCAGGCGAGGCTGCTGCGCAAGTCCCTGGAGACGCTTGCCGCGGGGCATGGCGGTGACGCCCTGAAGGAGATGGCGCAGGAGGTGCTCTCCGGGCGCGTCGGCCTGCGGGACGCGGCGAACGTGTCCGCGTACTCCGACCAACTGATCGAGCAGGCGGCCCCCATGGCGGAGAAATGGGCCGCGCTCTCGGAGGCCGAGCGCGAGGAACTGGCCGCGGAGGGGCGGCGTGCGATCGCGGCGGAGCAGGAGCAGATCGACGAGGAACGACGCGCGGCGCCCGAGAAGGGCGCCGGCCACAAGTCCCGGCATGAGGGCCGGGGCTGGTCACTGTACTGACGGGGGCAGGAGCAGACCGTGGGTTTTCGAGTAGAGCCGGACGCCGTCCAGGGGTTCTCCACGCTCGTGGGACGCGGCGCCGACGGCGCCACGAAGGCCGTCGAGTACACGAGCAACAACGCGAAGATCGACACGATGGTCGGAGGGCAGCTCTGGGACCTCGTCGCGGGCGATCACGACAGCTATGTGGAGGCCGCCAAGAAGGCCCTGGGCAAGGCCCAGAGCGTCCTCACGGCCTCGGAGAAGGAACTGTCCAAGTCCGCTAAGTACTACCGCGAAACGGACACCGAGCAGGCCGCGAAGATGGACGCCACCTACCCGGGCTCCAAGGGCGGCGGGGGCGCACCGTCCGGCGGCGGCAACGGCAGTGACTTCGCCGACGCGCAGGACGCGTCGGCCGCCCTGAAGCCGCCCGCGGGCGACAGCGACAACCCCCTGGTCAACTACGCCCAGGGGCACGCCGACGAATACATGATGAACCCGGTGCAGAAGACCCTGGGCACCGTCCTGGACCTCGGCAGCCCGTCGACCGTGGCCGTGGAGGCGGTGAAGCTCCTCTTCGGCGTCGACATCTTCGGCGAGATCAACAACTGGGTCCTCGGTGACTGGAGCAAGTACAAGGACTGCGCCGAAGTCTGGGGAAACCTCGGCTCGTTCTGCGACTCGGTGGCCGCGAACCTGAAGAAGGGCACCGGAAACGTCGGCGTGACCTGGGAGGGCAACGCCTACGACGCCGCGAAGGTCTACTTCGACGAGTTCGGCAAGAAACTCGCCGACTTCAAGGAGAGCTTCGACTCTTTGAAGACCTGCTACGACCAGGCGGCACAGATGGTGTTCCAGCTCGCGGAGGTCCTCAAGGCCGGGATCGTCTTCCTCGCCGACATGGCGATCATCTGGATGGCCAACATGGCCGCGGCCACCGCGGTCAACGCCATCCCGATCGGCGGGCAGGCGGCGTCCGTCGCGATGTTCGCGCTGGCCGCGGCCCAGGCCGTCATGATCATCGAGAGGTACGCCGCTCTGGTGAAGGCGTTCGACGCGACCATGATGGCCATCACCGGACTCGGGGCGGTGCTGTCCACGGCGATCAGCGGCTTCTCGGCGGCCGACGGCTTCCCCGAGGCGAGCTCCGCCGGCTACGACAACCGAGTGGTCGCCTGAGATGGAGCTGTTCCTCTCCCGCGCCCGCATGATGTCCGCCGGGTCCGTCCCCGTGTACCTGGCCCTCCTGCTCTTCATCACACAGGAAGAGGGCTGGCACTGGAGCTTCCTGGTGCTCTGCGTCCTGCCGCCCGTCGCCGCGGTGGCGGGCTTCATCGGCAAGCGGGACATCCGGCCGGGCCTCGCGGTGACGGCACTGGTCCTGGCGATCGTCCCGCTGCCGCTCGTCGGCGGGCTGGAGGCGCTGTTCCAGTAGCGGTCAGGGAAGCGCCGGCTTGCCCACCCTGAACGCGAACTGGCCGCAGTACGTCAGCTTGCGCAGATTCACCAGCGCCGTCTTCCGGCGCCCACTCCTCCCCCACTGGTCGATCTCGTCGTTCAGCGGCGACTGGGTGTCCCAGTACCGGCTGTACTCGGGCGGCCTGCCGAGATAGCTGCGCATGATCAGCGCCACCCCGTCCAGCGAGGGCCGGATCTCCTCCAGCACCAGCCCCGCCTCCTCCACCAGCATGCGGAAGCCGTACGGCGTGTAGTTCCACAGGCTGAAGGAGTGGTACGGCTCGAACTGGGACGTCGATCCGATGAACCGGCCGCCCGGCCGCAGCACCCGGGCGATCTCGGCGAGCAGCTCACGCGGCCGGGCGACGTGCTCGAAGACCTGGTGGGAGTAGATCAGCGGCAGCGAGCCGCAGGCGAGGGGCAGATGGACGCCGTCGTAGTGCACCACCGGGTCGCCGCCGGGAGTGTGCTGCCCGGCCTCCGGCGAGTCACCGATGTCGACGCCGATCCACCGCACCTCGGGGTCGTGCTTGCGGAACAGCGCGGCCGAGGTGCCGCGGCCGCACCCCAGGTCCACGACCAGCCCGGGCGCGCCGGGGGCGGCCATCACCTCGTCCACGTAGTAGCGCGAGGTGACCTGCCGGGCGTGGTCGCCGGGGATGCAGTCCCGCATGAGGTCCCACAGGGTCGCCATGTCTCGATGCTACGAACACGGAAGGTCACGCGCTATTCACGGACCGCGACTCCGGACAGGTCGTGCGGCCGCATGCTGTTGCGGTCGGTGACCGAGCGGCCCAGCGCGTGGTGCGGCCACAGGCCCGCGGCCACCCGCCGGCTGCGCTCGCTCCACTGCCGGGCCGCCACGTCACCGGCCTTGAAGTGGTTGAGGGCGTAGCCGCCGGAGTGGATGCGCACCAGGGTGAAGCCGCCCGGATACTCCTTGGCGGCGGCGACCTCCTGATGGGTGACGTGCGGGGCCCGCGTCAGCACGGTGCGCTTGTTGCGGTGGGTGTGGCCGGCGTGGTGGAGGAAGACGCCGGGCGCGGAGGCATAGGCGTCGACCAGGGCGCGGGCCTGGCGGCGCTCCAGGCACTGGCCGCGGCTCACCGGGAAGAGGGAGTCCCGCACGGTCAGCGGATGGTGGCCGAAGACGAGGGTCGGCTGGTCCGGCTGCTCCCTCAACCGCGCCTGGAACCAGTCCAGTTGCTCGGCCCCGAGGCCGCCCGAGTCGGCGCCGTTGCCGGACTTGGCGTAGGTGTCGAGGCCGATGATCCGCAGTCCGCCGAGGTCCCGGGCGAAGTACCCGGGCCCGTCGCCGCCGCCCGGGAAGGTCATGCGGAACGCATCGTCCTTGGACCGGTCGTGGTTGCCGCGGACGACGAAGTAGTCCTCGCCGTGCGCGCCGAAACCGTCCAGGATCCGGCGGGCCTCGCCGAGGTCGTGGGCCGATCCGCCGGCCGAGATGTCGCCCCCGGCCAGCAGCAGGTCCGCCCCGCGCCGCCGGGCCTCGGCGACCAGGGCGCGGCTCATCAGCTCCGGGTAGGGTGCGCGGCCCGGCTGCTGGACCACGCCGCGCAGCAGGGGCAGACCGCCGACCAGGCCGGCGGTGGTCTCGCCGAGGTGCAGGTCGTTGCAGAGCGCGATCGACAGCAGGTGCCGGCCGGGCGGGGGCTGCGGGGTGGTGAAGGAGTACGGCCCGCCGCCGGAGGCGAGTCCGAACGTCGAGGTGCCGACGGCGTTGCCGCGCACCAGGTGCAGCGGGGTGGGCGTGGCGGCCGCGCCCCTGGAGCGGGCCTGGTAGTAGTACGTCTGCCCGGGCTCCAGGTCGGTGAGTTCGACCTGGTGGTGGGCGGTCGCGCGGCCCTCGGACGCGGTGCGGTTCAGCCGCGCGGGGTGGGTGCCGTAGACGACCTCGCCCTCGGTGACCGCGGGCAGGGGGTGGCCGAGACCGTCATCGGTGCCGGGGATGCCGGTGTACCAGGTGATGACGGCACGGTCCTCGGTCAGGGTGACCAGTTCCAGGTTGACGGCGGACAGATCGTCGGGGTGCCACGAGCGCACCCGGCGCACGGCCGCGGAGGCCGAGCGCAGCAGGGCGGGGGCGAGGCGCGCACCGGAGCGCAGCACCTCGCAGGGGCCGGGGAAGGCCGACAGTGCTGCGAGAGCGGGGAGATGAGCGGAGAAGCAGCAGCGCATGTCCTTCATGTGGCCCGGAGCGGTTAACAGGGGACGTGGCGGTGGCGGCGGGGCCAGGGCCGGTGCGCGACATCTCCATGGAAGCAGCCCGCGACCGCCTGCCGAAGCGACTGTGCCGAGTCTCACCTGATCCCGAGTTGACAGCTCCTGGGGGATTTGTCGAAGCCGACTAGTCTGCGGCCCTCGTGAGGCGCACCCTGGAAGCAGTACTTCCGGAGGTGATCGTCATGATGCACACCGCAGTGGGATGGCACGTCGAGATGGAGTTCATGGAGGACGACGAGCACACGAGGGCGGTCGCGATGGTGCGGCTGCCCGACGGCACCGAGGTACGGGCCCATGGGCATGCCGCACGCCACCACACGGACGCCAATCAGCCGCGGGTGGGGGAGGAGATCGCCGGTGCCCGGGCGCTGAACGAGCTCGCGATGCAGATGCTCACGAAGGCGCACGGGGAGATCGACGCGGCTTCTGGGCGTACGTCGCATCCCATTCACGTTTGACGCCTACTGGGGTGCCACGGGGGGCGTGTGGCGGGTGCGGTGCCGTTGGGGCTTGTCGCGCCCGCGCGGCGGAGCCGCACATTTGATACAGCCCCGCGCCCCTCAGGGGGTTGCCCGTAGCGCCCTTATCAGGCTCTGCGTCCTCGGGTCCGCCGTCACCGTCTTGCGGAAGCCGTTCGTCACATAGCCGAACGCGATTCCCGTCTCCGGGTCGGCGAAGCCGAGGGCGCCGCCGCGTCCGGGGTGGCCGAAGGAACCCGGGCCGAGCAGCGGCGACGCGGTGCCGTGCAGCATGTAGCCGAGGCCGAAGCGGGTGTTCACGACCAGGATGCGGTCCGGGCCGGACGACTCCTCGGCCCTCGCCAGCTCCACCGTCGCCGGGTCGAAGAGCCGTACGCCGTCGACCTCGCCGATCAGCGCCGCGTAGACGCGGGCCAGACCGTCGGCGGTCGCGATGCCGTTGGTGGCGGGCAGGGCCGACGCCCGGTAGGCGGCGTCGTTCTGGTCGGGAAACGGGGTGATCGCGGCGAAGGCCCGGTTGGTGAGGGAGTCGGGGTCCGTGTAGGCCTCGGTGACCGAACGCTTCGGGCGGGCCTTCAGCACCGCCCCCGACGCGGGCTCCGGCGCCTCGACGCGCCCGACCCGGCCCGCCCGCCCGGCCGCCTCCTCCGCGGCCGGCAGCCCCAGCCACAGGTCGGCACCCAGCGGACCGGCGATCTCGTCCGCGATCCACTCGCCGGTGCCCTTCCCGGTCACCCGCCGCACGATCCCGTCGAGCATCCAGCCGTAGGTCAGCGCGTGGTAGCCGTGCTCGGTGCCGGGCTCCCACACGGGTGCCTGCGCGACCACCGCCTCCGGGCCCCGCAGTGGGTCCAGCGACTCCTGCGGCGTGAGCGGGCGGTCCAGCACCGGCAGCCCGGCGCGGTGGTTCAGTACGTGTCTGACCAGCACCCGCTCCTTGCCGCGGGCCTTGAACTCCGGCCAGTAATCGGCCACCGGCGCGTCCAGGTCCAGCTCCCCGCGCTGCCGCAGCGCGAGGAGTACGGCGGCGGCGACGCCCTTCGTGGCCGAGCGCACGATCTGGGCGGTGCCCCGCTGCCAGGGCTCGGACCCGTCGACGTCCTTCGTGCCGGCCCACAGGTCGACCACCTTGCGGCCGTCCCGGTACACCGCGACCGCCGCGCCCCGCTCGCCCAGCGTCTCGAAGTTCCGGACGAACGCGTCCCTGACCGGCTCGAAGCCCTCGGCCACTGCGCCGTTCACGTCCACGTCCGTCTCCTCGTCCTGCCTCGTGCGGGTGCCCTTCTACCCAAGCAGGATGGTGACGTCGATGTTCCCGCGGGTGGCGTTGGAGTACGGGCACACGTCGTGCGCGGCGTCCACCAGCTTCTCCGCGATGTCCGCGTCCAGCACCGGCAGGGACACGCTGAGCGCGACCGCCAGGCCGTAGCCGCGGTGTTTGTTGGGGCCGATGCCGACCTTCGCGGCGACCGTGGAACCGGAGAGGTCGTAGCCCTCACGGTTGCCGACGAGGATCAGCGCGTTGTGGAAGCAGGAGCTGTAGCCGGCGGCGAAGAGCTGCTCGGGGTTGGTGCCGTTGCCGTCGCCGCCGAGTGCGGGCGGCATCGCGACCTTCAGCTCGATCTGGCCGTCCTGGCTGGTGACATGGCCGTCCCGGCCGCCGTGCGCGGTGGCCTCGGCGACGTACATGATCTTCGTCGGACGGGTGTCGACGGCGGTGCCCTCGTCGTTCATGGGTGGCCCTCCCCCCGGAACAGTGCGCCCAGGAAAAGGTGCGCACAAGTACATCGCGCACAAGGTACTGGGCGGTACGGAGCCTGCCGTTACCGGGGGGTAGCAACCGTGGGTAACCCGAGATCAGCGGGTGCGCTCGGCGGCCGCCGCCCCGGCCTTCGCCGCCAGCTGCCACAGCTCCTCGCGCAGCCGCGCGACCTCCGGACCGTCCAGCCCCGTCGCCGCGAGCAGGGAGCCCGGCACATGCGTCGCGCGTTCCCTCAGCTCCTCGGCGCGCTCCGTGCACGCGATCAGCACCGAGCGCTCGTCACGCGCCGCGCGCTCCCGGCGGACCAGCCCCGCCGACTCCAGCCGCTTCAGCAGCGGCGACACCGTGCCGTAGTCGAGCTTCAGCGCGCCGGCCAGTTCCTTCACCGTCGTCTCGCCGCGCTCCCACAGGACCAGCAGGACGAGGTACTGGGGATAGGTCAGGCTCAGCTCGTCGAGAAGCGGGCGGTACGCGGCCGTCACCGCGCGCTGGGCGGCGTACAGCGCGAAGCACAGCTGGTCGTCCAGGAACAGCGACCCGGCGGCCCCTTCGTTGTCTTGACGCGTCACGCGCCCTCCCCCACGCTCGAACCGGCTTCGCTCGGCTCGCGCGGGGGCACCCCCATCACGGACCGCGGGTCGAAGCCGAAGGGCAGCTCCAGCCGGTGTGCGCGCATCAGCTCGTCGTCCGCGAGGAGTTCACCGGTCTTGCCGTCCGCCGCGATCACACCCTCGCTCAGGATCAGCGAGCGCGGGCACAGCTCCAGGGCGTACGGCAGGTCGTGCGTGACCATGAGCACGGTCACGTCCAACGAGCGCAGGATGTCGGCCAGTTCACGGCGGGAAGCGGGGTCGAGGTTGGAGGAGGGCTCGTCCAGGACGAGGATCTCCGGCTCCATCGCGAGGACCGTCGCCACCGCGACCCGGCGCCGCTGCCCGAAGGAGAGGTGGTGCGGCGGACGCTCCTTGAACTCCGCCATGCCGACCCGCTCCAGCGCCCGGTCGACGCGCTCCTCCAGCTCGGCGCCCTTGAGCCCGGCCGCCGCCGGCCCGAACGCGACGTCCTCGCGGACCGTCGGCATGAACAGCTGGTCGTCCGGGTCCTGGAACACGATGCCGACCCGGCGCCGGATCTCCGCCATGTGCTGCCTGCCGACGGGCAATCCGGCCACCTTCACGGTCCCCGTGCCGCCGGTCAGAATGCCGTTGAGATGCAGCACCAGGGTCGTCTTGCCGGCGCCGTTCGGGCCGAGCAGCGCGACCCGTTCGCCGCGCGCGATCGAGAAGTCCACGCCGAACAGGGCCTGGTGGCCGTCGGGGTAGGCGAAGGCGAGGCCCGAGACCTCGAGGGAAGCGGTCACAGCACCCATCCCAGCAGACAGACGACAAGGGCGGAGAAGGGAAGCGCCAGGGCGTACGACCACTGCGCCCGGGACGCGGTCACCTCGTCGATGACCGGCATCGAACCGGCGTATCCGCGGCTGACCATGGCCAGGTGCACCCGCTCGCCGCGCTCGTAGGACCGGATGAACAGCGCGCCCGCCGACTTCGCGAGCACGCCCCAGTGGCGCACGCCCTTCGCCTCGAAGCCGCGCGACTCCCGCGCGATGCGCATCCGCCGCATCTCGTCGGCGATGACGTCGCCGTAGCGGATCATGAAGGACGCGATCTGCACCAGCAGGGGCGGGAGCTTCAACCGCTGGAGGCCGAGGAGGAGTTCACGCAGCTCGGTGGTGGAGGCGAGCAGCACCGAGGCGGCGACGCCCAGGGTGCCCTTGGCGAGCACGTTCCAGGCGCCCCACAGTCCGCTGACGCTCAGCGACATGCCCAGCACCTCCACCCGCTCGCCCTCCGCCACGAACGGCATCAGCACGGCGAACGCGACGAACGGCACCTCGATCAGCAGCCGCTTGAGCAGAAAGCCCGCCGGCACCCGGGCGACGCCGGCGACGGTCCCGAGCAGGACGGCGTACAGGCCGAACGCCCACATCGCCTCCCGGGGCGTCGACACCACGACCACCACGAACGCGAACGTCGCGGCGAGTTTGGTGTGCGGCGGCAGACCGTGCACGGGCGAGTGCCCGTGCCGGTAGAGCCGGTGCGCGTGCCCCGCACCCATGTCAGGCGCTCGAACCCGCGGTGGTGCCGGTGCTCGACGGCGACACGTCGTCCGTACGGCGCCTGCGCACCGCCCAGAACACCGCGCTGCCCGCGACCACGGTCACGCCCACACCGATCACGCCCGCGAGACCGCCGGACAGCCGCGCGTCGGTGATGTCCTTGACGCCGTAGTCGGCGAGCGGGGAGTCGGCGTTCGCGTGGTCCTCGGTCTTCTTGTCGATGCCGTGGTCGGCGGCGACCTTCTCCAGACCGTCGGGGCTGGCGGACGCGTAGAAGCTGACGAACCCGGCGAGCACCAGGGAGGTGACCAGGCCCACCGCCCACACCTTGCGCGGGGAGCGCGCGGCGACCGGGACGGCCGGCTCGGCGGCGGGCGCGTCGACCAGCTCGCCGCCGACCCGCAGCTGAAGACGCTGACGCAGGTCACGGGCGCCGTACACGAGGTCGGGGCGTACGGCGACGACCGCGCCGACGGTCAGGGCGGTGATCGCGGCCTCGCCGATGCCGATCAGGATGTGCACGCCGACCATCGCGCCGGCGACCTTGCCGATGGAGACGTCGGTGGTGCCGCCCACCGCGTACATGAGCGTGAAGGCCAGGGCCGCCGCGGGCACGGACAGCAGGGCGGCGACGAAAGAGGCGACGGTGACCGAACGGCGGCTGCGGGGAAGCACCTTCACCAGGCCGCGGAAGACGGCGTAGGCGACGACGGTCGTGACGATGGCCATGTTGGTGATGTTCACGCCGAGGGCGGTCAGACCGCCGTCCGCGAACAGGATGCCCTGCATGAGCAGGACGACCGAGACGCACAGCACCCCTGTGTAGGGGCCGACGAGGATCGCCGCGAGCGCCCCGCCGAGCAGATGGCCACTGGTCCCCGCGGCGACGGGGAAGTTCAGCATCTGCACGGCGAAGATGAACGCCGCCACCAGGCCGGCCAGCGGCGCGGTGCGCTCGTCGAGCTCACGGCGTGCGCCGCGCAGGCTCACGGCGACCGCGGCGGCGGCGACCACTCCGGTCACGGCGGAGGTGGGGGCGTCTATGAATCCGTCAGGTACGTGCACCGTTCGATGATAGTGGCTTGTTGCGAACCCCTTGCAAGAGCGAGGAGGTGGGAACTGCGTACGGACACCCTTCTCTCCAAGGGGCGGAATCCAGGAAATATGCGACATTGGAAGGGGTGCGAAGGTACAGCTTTCGCAAAGGTTGCGCAGCGTAAGGGGTCGACCGATGTCCGTAGTCGAACAGTACGCGCGAGCCCATGTCGTCACGGACGCGGACATCCTCGCGCAGGACCAGGATGCGGTGCCGGTGGTGCTGCGGTACGACCCGGAGTCCGATCCCCGCTCGGTGCGGATCGGGTTGCCCGGACGTGAGGCCCATGAGTGGACCTTCTCGCGCTCACTCCTGGAACAGGGGCTGCGTGCCCCCGCGGGAAGTGGAGACGTCCGCGTGTGGCCGTGCGGTCGTGTGCAGGCCGTGGTGGAGTTCCACTCCGCGCAGGGGGTGTCGGTGGTGCAGTTCGAGACGAAGGCGCTGATGAGGTTTCTGCGGCGGACCTATCTGGCCGCCGAGGCACCCGTGCCGCACTGAGGTTCAGCGCTGGCAACTGAGGTTCAGCCGTGTGGAACTGAGGCTCAGCCGCCCGCCTTCAGCAGTGCCGCCACGATCGGGCCCGCCGTCTCGCCGCCGTGTCCGCCCTGCTGGACGACGCCCGCCGCCGCCAGGTCGCCGCGGTACGCGGTGAACCAGCCGTTCGGCTTCTTCTGGCCGTCGACCTCCGCCGAGCCGGTCTTGGCGCCGACGTCACCGGTGACCCCCGACATCGCCTCGGCCGCCGTGCCGTAGGCCGCCGTGTAGGCCATCAGTCCGCGCAGCTGGGTCAGCGTGGCCGCGGACATGGTGCGTGACGCCGTCGCGAGCTGCCGTCCGTCGACATCGGGGGAGACCAGGTACGGCTGCTTGAAGGTGCCCGTCTTCACGGTCGCCGACACCGACGCCATGTTCAGCGGGTTCATCCGCACCCCGCCCTGCCCGATGAGCTCGGCCGCCATCTGGGCCTGCGACTGCACCGGGACGGCGCCGTCGAAGGTGGAGACGCCGACGGACCAGTTGTTCAAGGAGAGCCCGAAGACCTGCTGGGCCTGCTTGGTGAGGCTGTCGTCGTCCAGCTCGGGCGCCTGGCTGATGAAGGCCGTGTTGCAGGAGCGGGCGAAACTCGCCTTGAACGTGCCGTTCTTGATCTCGAACTTGTCGTCGTTCTGGAACTTCCAGTGCCCGTACGTGAAGTACTTCGGGCAGGGATGCTCCTTCTCCGACGACGCCAGGCCCTTCTCGATCAGCAGCGACGAGGTGATGACCTTCATCGTGGAGCCGGGCGCGAGGGAGCCCTGGAACGCGGTGTTGAAGCCGTGCGAGGAGTTCGCGACCGCGAGGATCTCGCCGGTCGAGGGGCGCAGCACGACCACCGACGCCTTCGGCTTCGCGGCGACCTGCTTCTCCGCGGCGGCCTGCAGCGCCGGGCTGAGCGTCGTCTTCACCGTGCCCGGCGTGCCCTCGCTCAGCTCCAGCAGCGTCTTGTCGGACAGCTCCGCCTTCTTGGACTCCTTGCCCCGGACCACCTGGAGCTCGACGCCCGCCTTGCCGCCGGCCTTCTCGCCGTACTTCTCGCGCAGCCCGTCCAGGACCGAGCCCAGCGACGGGTACTCCTTCTCCGTCAGCTCGCCGCCGTCCCGGTCCAGCGCCTTGACCGGCGGGGTGCCGGACGCGCCGGTGACCAGGGTGTCGCCGTCCTTGAGGTCGGGGTGGACGACCGCCGAGTGCCAGTCGACCAGCGGCTTGCCGTCCTCGGCGCGCCGGACGACGGTCAGCGCGCTGTCGTAGGCCAGCGGCTTGGTGGTGCCCTTGTACGACACCGTGGCCTTCACGGAGAAAGGGACCTTGGCGCCGGCGCGGGTACCGGCGGTCAGGGCGACGTCCTTGATGTGGGCGTCCTTGGTGTAGCCGGTCAGCAGGGCCCGGGCGGCGGTGGCGTCGTCCGTGGCGGCGGCCGCCTCGGTCACCTTGCCCGCCTGCCAGGCGGTGAGGAAGTCCCGGGCCGCGGTGGTGACCTCGGTCGCCGACAGCGGCCCGGTCCTGACGGACTTGGACTTCTGGCCGGAGCCCGACTCCGTGCCGTTCTCGGCGGCCGCGCCGCTGCCCAGCAGCGCGTAGACCCCGAACCCGGCGCCGCCCACGACGACGGCGATCATCCCGCCGAGCATGGCGGGGTTGGTCTTCCGTCGCTCGGCGACGCGCCTTCTGTTGCCCACTGCTTTCCGTTCCCTCGCGTATTCCAGGGCCCCCGCCGCCCCGCTGACCTCACGCATACCAACGACGAGGCCCACCCTAGAGTCCCGTGCCGCCAGGGATAAGTTCAGCCGGACGCTCGTAGCACGGCTGCGACAATCGGCCCGGCCGCGTCGCCGCCGTGGCCGCCCTTCTCGGTCATGGCCGCCGCCGCCACATCATCGCGGAAGCCGGTGAACCAGCTGTCGGAGGTGGCCTGTCCGTCGACCTCCGCGGAACCGGTCTTGGCGCCGATGTCACCGCCCAGCCCGGACATGACCCCGACGGCGGTGCCCTGGGCCGAGGTCGCCGTCAGCCGCATCATCTGCTTCAGCTGGGCGGCGGTGCTCGACGGCAGCCCCTTGGCGGTGGCGATCTGGCGGTCGTCGAGGTCGGGCGAGACGAGATACGGCTGCCGGAACTCGCCGGTGATCGCGGTGGCCGTGACCGACGCCATGTTCAGCGGGCTCATCTGGACCTGGCCCTGTCCGATGGCGTTGGCCGCGCGGTCCGGTCCCGCGGCGGCGGGGACGCTGCCGTCGAACGAGACGATGCCGGTCTTCCAGTCACCGCGGCCGAGCCCGAACCGCTCCTCGGCCTCCGCCGTCAGCGAGGCGTCCGTGAGCGGGTCCTCGTCGACGAGCTTGATGAAGGCGGTGTTGCAGGAGCGCAGGAAACCGTTCGCGAGCGTGGCGTTCGCGCTCTCGTCGGGCTTCAGGCCGTCGAGGTTCTTGAAGGTCTGGCTCTGCCAGGTGGCGGTGGGCGGACAGGGCGCAGGGCCGTTCATCGTGGTCACGCCGTTGTCGATGAGCATCGCCGCGGTGATGATCTTCATCGTGGAGCCGGGGGCGACGCGTCCCTCGAAGGCCGCGTTGAAGGCGTCGTCGCGGTGGTTGGCGACGGCCAGCACCTCGCCGTTGCTGGGCTTGAGGGCCACGACGGAGGAGTTGGCGTACTTGCTCACGGCCTTCTCGGCCGCCGCCTGCGCACTCGCGCTGAGCGTCGTCTCCAGCTTGCCGGGTCTGCCCTTGGACAGCGTCAGCAGCGAGGTGTCCGGTGACTCGTCGGCGTGCCGGATCGACAGCTCGACGCCGGGCTCGCCGCCGGCCTTGTCGCCGTACCGCTCACGCAGGGTGTCCAGGATCGGGCCGAGTGAGGGGTACTTCTCCTTCGTCAGCACGGCGCCGTCGCGGTCGACGGCCTCGATGGGCGGGTTCGCCGCCTCGCCGGTGACGAGGGTGTCGTCCCGCTTCAGCTGCGGGTGGATCACGGTGGGCTGCCAGTCGACGAGGGCCCGCCCGGTGGTACGGCCGCGTACGACGGTGAGCTCGCTCTTGTAGGTGAGCGGCTTGGACTTCCCGTCGTAGGACACCTTGGCCTTCACCGAGAACGGCACGGTGGCACCGCGCGCCGCGCTCGGCGTGATCTGCACGCCGGTGATGTGGGCGCTCTCCCCGTATGCGGAGAGCAGCGCCACGGCGGCCGCGTCGTTGTTCGTGTACGTCGAGGCCTGCGCGGCCTCCCCCTTCTCCCACGCGGCGAAGAACTTGGCCGTGGTGTCCTCGACCTCCTCCGCACTCGGCGGCCCGGTCCGCTCGGGCGCGGGTCCCGCGGACCCCGTCGCCCCACCTCCGTTCAACGCCGACACGATGTTGTAGGCGCCGTAGCCGGCTCCGCCCACCATCACCGCGAACACACCACCTATGACGGCGGCCTTGACCCCCTTGGGCATGGTCCCCTCCCCGTTATGTCCTCCGCACTGTAAGTGACATGGGGGAAACCAGAGGGAGTTGTGTCCTTTTGTTGTCCGAATGTGTGACCGATTCTTGGCCGAACGATCGACATGTCGGACCCTGCCCCGGAACTACACCCAGGTATCGAGCCACATCCGCGACCGCCAGTCGTCGATCGGGATCGCCTGGCCGGTGTACAGGGGCCAGAAATAGATGAAGTTCCAGGCGATCAGCAGTACCAGGACGCCCGCGCCCGTCGCGCCCGCCACGCGGCGGGTGTCACTGGAGCCCGGTGGGCCGGTGATCGCGCCGAGGAGCATCGCCACGGCGAGGCAGAGGAAGGGGAGGAAGACGACGGCGTAGAAGAAGAAGATCGTGCGTTCCTGGTAGAGGAACCACGGGAGATAGCCGGCGGCGATGCCGCAGGCGATGGCGCCCGCGCGCCAGTCGCGGCGGAAGAGCCAGCGCCACAGGACGTACAGGACCGCGAAGGCGGCCACCCACCAAAGGAGGGGGGTGCCCAGGGCCAGTACCTCGCGGGCGCACTTCTCGCCCGCGTCGACGGGGCAGCCGTCCTTGCCGGGCGTGGGGGACTCGTAGAAGTACGACACCGGGCGGCCGGCGACGATCCAGCTCCACGGGTTGGACTGGTAGGTGTGCGGGGACGACAGGCCCACGTGGAACTCGTAGACCTGGTGCTCGTAGTGCCACAGGCTCAGCCACCAGTCGGGGAACAGCCATGACCAGCTGCTGGTGCGGCCGTTGGCGGTGGCCCAGTCGCGGTAGTAGCCGCCGCTGCCGTCGGTGGGGGAAAGGATCCAGCCCGTCCAGGACACCAGGTACGTGACGATCGCCACCGGCACGGTCGCCACGAAGGCCAGCCCCAGGTCGCGCTTGATCACCGCCGTGTACGGGTGGTAGGCGCCCGCGACCCGGCGGGCGCCGACGTCCCAGAGCACCGTCAGCAGACCGAAGGCGACCAGGAAGTACAGGCCGTTCCACTTGGTGCCGATGGCCAGGCCCAGCATCAGACCGGCCAGCCAGCGGTAGGGGCGCCAGCCGAGGCGCAGGGTCTCGGCGATGTGCGCGTCGGGGCGGACCCGTCCGTCGGCGTCCACCGGCAGCGCGGCGGCGAGTTTCGCGCGGGCCCGGTCCCGGTCGACGACCAGAGCGCCGAACGCCGCCAGCACGAAGAACATCAGCACCCCGTCGAGCAGCGAGGTGCGCGCCATCACGAAGGCGAGCCCGTCCACCGCCATCAGCGTGCCGGCGAGACAGCCGAGGAAGGTCGAGCGGAAGATACGGCGGCCGATACGGCACAGCATCAGCACCGCGAGCGTGCCGAGCAGTGCCGTCATGAAGCGCCAGCCGAACGGGTTGAACCCGAACATCAGCTCGCCGAGCCCGATGACGTACTTGCCCACCGGCGGATGCACGACGTAGGAGGCGTCCGTCGGGATCCGCACCTGGTCGCCGAGCCGCAGGACCAGGTCGTTGGCGTTCTTGGCCCAGTCGACCTCGAAGCCGCGGTGGACGAGCGCCCACGCGTCCTTGGCGTAGTACGTCTCGTCGAATATCACCTTCTTCGGGTTGCCCAGGTTCCAGAACCGCAGCACCCCGGCCAGCAGCGTCACCAGCAGCGGGCCGCCCCACGCCGACCAGCGCGCGAGCCGCTCGGCGAGCGGCCGCGAGACCCCGAGGAACTGCCACATCCGCGGGCCGGGCCGGACGTACGGCGGCACGAGCTGGTCGTGTACGTCGCCTCTGGGCGCCGCCGTGTAGCCGAATCGGCGCAGCCGCTGCTGCCACGACGGCCGCTGGTCGTGCGGTGCCTGGCCCTGCTGGATGTCCGTGGAGTCCATCGACGACGCTGTACTGGTCACCGCGCCATCGTAGGGAACACGTCTGTGGGAGTCGCGCGGATGCGCCCTGCGAGGATGGAAACGTGACAGGAACCCTTGTTTTGGCAGGCACTCCCATCGGCGACGTCAAGGACGCCCCGCCCCGGCTCGTCGAGGAACTGGCGGGCGCGGACGTGGTCGCCGCCGAGGACACCCGGCGGCTCAAGCGCCTCACCCAGGCGCTGGGCGTGCAGCCCGCGGGGCGGGTCGTGTCGTACTTCGAGGGCAACGAGTCGGCCCGTACGCCGGAGCTGGTCGAGGCGCTGCTCGCGGGCTCGCGGGTGCTGCTGGTGACCGACGCGGGGATGCCGTCGGTGTCCGACCCCGGGTACCGGCTGGTCGCGGCGGCGGTGGAGAAGGACATCCGGGTCACCGCCGTGCCCGGGCCGTCCGCCGTGCTCACCGCGCTCGCGCTGTCCGGGCTGCCCGTCGACCGGTTCTGCTTCGAGGGGTTCCTGCCGCGCAAGGCGGGGGAGCGGCGCTCGCGTCTGACGGAGGTCGCGCAGGAGCGGCGCACGCTCGTCTACTTCGAGGCGCCGCACCGCCTCGACGACACCCTCGCCGCGATGGCGGAGGTGTTCGGCGCCGAGCGGCGGGCCGCAGTGTGCCGGGAGCTGACCAAGACGTACGAGGAGGTCAGGCGGGGCGGGCTCGGGGAGCTCGCGGCCTGGGCCGCCGAGGGAGTGCGCGGCGAGATCACCGTCGTCGTCGAGGGGGCCCCGGAGAAGGGGCCCGAGGAGCTCGACGCGCCGGAGCTGGTACGTCGGGTTCGCGTCCGCGAAGAGGCCGGGGAGCGCCGCAAGGAGGCCATCGCGGCGGTGGCGGCGGAGGCGGGGCTGCCCAAGCGGGAGGTCTTCGACGCCGTCGTGGCGGCAAAGAACGCGGGGGCGTGAAACACCGGGTGAGCAGGGCGTATATCGCATGAGCGTGCGCCCCATGCCGGGGTAAAGCAACTCGGCCCCTACGGCAAGGAACGGCCAAGTCGGCGCCAACACTGCACAGATGGCGTGCGTTCACTCCTGCGGAGGAGTCCACTGGGTTGTGGGACGTGACCCGTCCACCCAGCGGACCACAGGAGCTGGCATGAGTGAGATCGCACAGCAGACCACGGGCCTTCGCAGCGCCGCGACCGCCGTCGTCCACGAGTCGTATTCGTTCGCCTGCATGCGCTGCGGGCATGGCTGGGAGCAGTCGTACGAGATAGAGCACCACACCGACGCCGACGGCCGTGAGTTCGTGATGTACGTCGCGAACGGCCAGGTCGTCCCCTCCCCGCTCAGCCGGCCCACGTGTCAGAACTGCGACGGGCACATCGTGCGGATCATGCGCCCCGGGCAGGTGTCCTCCGTGCAGAACTCCCTGCACCACCCCCGCCCGGTCCCCCGGCAGGCGCAGCAGGAGCCGGAAGCGGCGGAACCGGGGGCGGGGGAGCACCACTGGCATCTCTCCGATCTGCTGCACGTGTTCCACCGCAGGGCGAGCTGAGCCGAGCGCCCGGCCGGCGGGGCATGCCCCTTTCGTAGGATCGGGGCATGCCTTCGAACGCCGCCGACAAGAACGCCGCCCCGCCCCTCCCGGAGCCGCTCCGGGTACCGGTCGCCGACTCGCACACCCACCTCGACATGCAGTCCGGCACCGTGCGGGAAGGGCTGGACAAGGCGGCGTCGGTGGGGGTGACCACGGTCGTGCAGGTGGGCTGCGACGTACGCGGCTCGCAGTGGGCGGCCGAGACGGCGGCGCGGTACGACGCCGTGCACGCGACCGTCGCGCTGCACCCCAACGAGGCGCCGCGCATCGTGCACGGCGACCCCGACGGCTGGTCGCGTCAGGGGGCGCGCGAGCCGGGTGGTGCGCCGGCGCTCGACGAGGCGCTCGCGGAGATCGACCGTCTCGCCGCGCTTCCCCAGGTGAAGGGCGTCGGCGAGACCGGCCTCGACTACTTCCGCACCGGGCCCGAGGGCAAGGAGGCCCAGGAGGCGTCGTTCCGCGCCCACATCGAGATCGCCAAGCGGCACGGCAAGGCCCTGGTCATCCACGACCGCGACGCCCACGCCGACGTGCTGCGCGTCCTGAAGGAGGAGGGCGCTCCCGAGCGGACCGTCTTCCACTGCTACTCCGGCGACGCGGAGATGGCGCAGGTGTGCGCCCGCGCCGGATACTTCATGTCCTTCGCCGGCAACGTCACCTTCAAGAACGCCCAGAATCTGCGGGACGCGGTGGCCGTCGCCCCGCTGGAGCTGCTCCTGGTGGAGACGGACGCGCCGTTCCTCACGCCGGCGCCGTACCGCGGACGGCCCAACGCGCCGTATCTCATTCCGATCACGGTGCGCGCCCTGGCGGCCGTACGGGGCATCGACGAGGACACGCTGGCGACGGCTCTGGGGACGAACACGGCACATGCCTTCGGGTACTGACCGATAACCGCGCGATAACGCTCGCACAGCTTCACGTCCGGGCGACGGCCACGTTCCGTAGTCGCGTCGCTTTGGAGAGTCACGACCCCTCCGCTAGGTTCTGGGGGCCCGAAACGGACCCCTCCGGTGGAGCGTGTCGTCGTGAGCAACGCGCAGTTCGAGACGTACGGCCCGAGCACGGCCCATGAGCCATCGGGGTACGGCGGCTTCGACCCGTACAGCGCACCGACGCTGGGCCACGGAGTGCCGTTGCCCTATGAGGCGCGTACGGAGAGTCACGGAACCGGGTACGACCGGCATGCCTCGCACCCGTCGTACGCGGCCTACGAGGACACCTACGTGCCCGCGTACGAGATCGCCGAAGCGGCGCACGCGCCCGTCGCGCGCCCCAGGAGTGGCCGGCGGGCCGCGCACCGGCGCCGGGCGCGGGCCGCCGAGCGGGGCGACGGGACCATGCGCAAGCTGGTCCCGCAGGCCCTGGTCGTCGCGTTCCTCGCGGGCGGCACCAGCGCCTTCGTGGCCAAGGACAAGGCGGTCGAACTGAGCGTCGACGGCGGCAAGCCGCGCAGCCTGCACACCTTCGCGGACGACGTCGGCGAACTGCTGGCCGAGGAGGGCGTCGACGTGGGGGCGCACGACCTGGTCGCGCCCGCTTCCGGCGCGGGGCTCACCCACGGCGACGAGGTCGCCGTGCACTACGGGCGCCCCGTCCGGCTCACCCTCGACGGCCACCGGCGCGAGGTGTGGACGACGGCCCGCACGGTGGAGGCGGCGCTCACCGAGCTCGGAGTGCGCGCGGAAGGCGCGTATCTGTCGACGGCGCGCTCCCGGCGCATCGGGCGGGAGGGCCTCGCGCTGGATGTGCGCACCGAGCGGGCGGTGACCGTCATGGCGGACGGCCGGGCGCGCACGATCCGCACGAACGCCGCGAGCGTGGGCGAGGTCGTGGAGCAGGCCGGGGTCACCCTGCGCGGGCAGGACACCACCTCCGTCCCGCTGGAGAGCTTCCCGCGCGACGGGCAGACGGTCACCGTGCTGCGGATCACCGGGCACAAGGAGATCCGCGACGAGGCGATCCCGTTCGCGGTGGAGCGCGTCGACGACCCCACGGTCTTCAAGGGCACGGAGGTCGTCGAGCGGGCGGGGCAGGCGGGACTGCGGCGGATCACGTACTCGCTGCGCACGGTCAACGGAGTGCGGCAGAAGCCGCGGCGGATCAGGACCGAGGTGGCGCGCGAACCGCAGACGCAGGTGGTGAAGGTCGGCACGAAGCCCCTGCCGACGTCCGTCAGCGGCGCCGGCCAGCTGAACTGGGACGGGCTCGCGGCGTGCGAGTCCGGGGGGCAGGCGAACGCGGTGGACTCGTCGGGGACGTACGGCGGGCTGTACCAGTTCGACACCCACACCTGGCACGACCTCGGCGGCAAGGGCAGGCCGCAGGACGCCCCCGCCGAGGAACAGACGATGCGGGCCAAGAAGCTGTACGTACGGCAGGGCACCAGTCCCTGGCCGCACTGCGGGGCACGGCTGCACAGGTGAGCGGCGGCGGGCCGGTCCCGCGACGCCCCGTACCCTTGTCGGGTGAGCAGCCCCACCCCCGACGCCCTCCTGAGCCCCGCCGACGTCCGTGAGCTGGCGAGCGCCCTCGGCGTACGCCCCACCAAGCAGCGCGGCCAGAACTTCGTGATCGACGCGAACACGGTCCGCCGTATCGTCCGCACCGCGGAGGTCCGGCCGGACGACGTGGTCGTGGAGGTAGGCCCGGGTCTCGGCTCCCTCACCCTCGCCCTGCTGGAGGTGGCCGACCGCGTCACCGCCGTCGAGATCGACGACGTCCTGGCCGGCGCGCTGCCCGCGACCATCGCGGCCCGGATGCCCGGGCGCGCCGAGCGGTTCGCACTGGTGCACTCCGACGCGATGCACGTCGACGAGCTGCCCGGCCCGCCGCCCACCGCGCTGGTCGCCAACCTCCCGTACAACGTGGCCGTCCCGGTCCTGCTGCACATGCTCGCCACCTTCCCGAGCATCGAACGCACCCTCGTCATGGTGCAGTCGGAGGTCGCCGACCGCCTCGCCGCCGCACCCGGCTCGAAGGTGTACGGCGTGCCCTCGGTCAAGGCCAACTGGTACGCGGAGGTCAAGCGGGCCGGCGCCATCGGCCGCAATGTCTTCTGGCCCGCCCCGAACGTCGACAGCGGCCTGGTGTCCCTGACCCGGCGCACCGAACCGCTCAAGACCACCGCGACCAGGCGTGAGGTCTTCGCCGTCGTCGACGCCGCCTTCGCCCAGCGCCGCAAGACGCTGCGCGCCGCCCTGGCCGGCTGGGCCGGTTCGGCGGCCGCCGCCGAGGCCGCCCTGGTCGCCGCGGGAGTCTCCCCGCAGGCGCGCGGAGAGTCCCTGACGGTCGAGGAGTTCGCGGCCATCGCCGAGAACAAGCAGGCCACCGGTCAGGAGGCACAGGCCGCCGGCCAAGACACCCGGGCCACCGGTCAGGAGACACCGAGCACCGGCCGGGAGACACAGGCCACCGCCCCGTCGGCACGGTCCGCCGCCGAGCACGAGGAGTCCGAGTAAGTGAGCGCGAGCGTCGTCGTACGGGTCCCGGCCAAGGTCAACGTCCAGCTCGCGGTCGGCGCCGCCCGCGCGGACGGCTTCCACGACCTGGCCAACGTCTTCCTCGCCGTCGGCCTGTACGACGAGGTCACCGTGACCCCCTCGCCCGGCGGGGTGCGCGTCACCTGTGACGGCTCCGACGCCGACCAGGTCCCGCTCGACCGTACGAACCTCGCCGCCCGCGCGGCCGAGGCGCTCGCGGCGCGGTACGGCCTCACGCCCGACGTGCATCTGCACATCGCCAAGGACATCCCGGTCGCCGGTGGCATGGCGGGCGGCAGCGCCGACGGCGCCGGAGCGCTGCTGGCCTGCGACGCGCTGTGGGGCACGGGCGCCTCTCGCGAGGAACTCCTCGACATCTGCGCCGAGTTGGGCAGCGACGTCCCCTTCAGCCTGGTCGGCGGCGCGGCCCTCGGCACCGGGCGGGGCGAGAAGCTGCGCCCGCTGGAGGTGGGCGGCACCTTCCACTGGGTGTTCGCGATGGCCGAGCGGGGGCTGTCGACGCCCGCGGTCTTCCGTGAGTTCGACCGGCTCGGCGAGGGCACCGACATCCCTGAGCCCGTCGCCTCCCAGCCGCTGCTCGACGCCCTCGCCAAGGGCGACCCGGACGCGCTCGCCGCCGCCGTCTCCAACGACCTGCAGCCCGCCGCCCTTTCGCTGTTCCCGGAACTCGCCGACACCCTCGCCGCGGGCCTCGCGGCGGGCGCGCTGACGGCGCTGGTCTCCGGCTCGGGCCCGACCACGGCGTTCCTCGCCCGGGACGCCGAGTCGGCCGTGAAGGTGGCCGACACCCTGCGCACGTCCGGGACTTGCCGTGCGGTGCGCACCGCGGCCGGGCCCGCGCAGGGCGCCACGGTCGTGCGGGCCGCCGGAGCGTGACGCCGTACTCACAAGTACGCGTTCTTCGCCCGATCTCCACACGGAAGTACTGCGATCGCAGTACACGAGGGGCTGTTGGGGCGATTAGGGTCGCTTGACGTTTCAACTGTCGGGCCGGTGCGCCCGGCCCTCCGTCAAGCGCACTTCTGGAAGGGGACACTCCTGTGTCCGAATCCCCCACACCCGCCCAGTCGTCCCACCGTAGAAAGCGCTCCCTGTCCCGTCGCGGCATGATCGCCGCGGGCGGGGCGGTGGCCGCCGGAGCCGCGCTCACGCCCATGGTGTTCGCCGCCGGCGACTCCGAAGGGACGGACAACTCCGCCTCCGATTCCGGTGGTTCGGGCACCACGCCCGAGAAGTTCCCCGCCACCCGGACCGAGGCCGCCACCGGCACCGGCGAGGCCACCACCGCCTTCGCCGCCTCCTACGTGGGAGTGCGCTGGTCCGGCGCGAAGGAGGGCGCCGCCATCCGGCTCGCGAACGGCGACTGGCGGAACCTGACGAGCGGCTGCGCGGCCGTCGAGGACGGTGGCACGGCCCTGGTCGCCGCCGGTGACGCCAAGGTCTACGAGCTGAGGGCGCCGAGCGGCATCGACGGTGTGCGCTCGCTGGCGATCGACACCACTGACGGCCCCGACCGCACCGTCCAGGTGCCCAGCGAGCCCACGCGCGTGCGCGGCGTCGGCTACCTCTCGCGGCCGGCCTGGGGCGCCGACGAGTCCAAGCGGTACAAGGACGGCAAGGTCAACTCGCCCGAGGTGTACTACCCGCTCCAGGTCATCACGGTCCACCACACCGCGACGCCGAACGACGACCCCGACCCGGCCGCGACGGTACGCGCGATGTACGAGTACCACGCGATCACCAACGACTGGGGCGACATCGGCTACCACTTCCTCATCGACGAGGCGGGCACCGTCTACGAGGGCCGCTACTCCGGCGACGACGGCATCCCCGCCTTCAACCCCGACGGCGACCTCGTCACCGCCTTCCACTCCGTCGGCTACAACTCCGGCGCCCTCGGCATCGCCCTCATCGGCAACCTCCAGGAGAAGCCCCCGACGGACGCGGCCAAGGCCTCCCTGATCCGGCTGATCAAGGTGATAACCCGGTTCAAGGGCCTCGACCCGCAGGCGAGGGTGACTTACACCAACCCCGTCAACGGCACCAAGAAGGACACCGACACCGTCGGCGGCCACCGCGACTACTTCGACACCGAGTGCCCCGGCCAGGTCATGTACGACCTCCTGGCCGAGGTCCGTGCGGCGGCGGCACGCCGCTGACGCCGGGCACGGCGAGGCGCCCCGGGGACCGCGGTGGGGTCCCCGGGGCGTACGGCTGTGCGTAAGGCGGCGTACGGCGGTGCGGACGGCGGCGTACGGCTGTGCGGACGGCGGCGTACGGCTGTGCGGACGGCGGCGTGCGGGGCTGTCGGTGGGCGCGACTACCCTGGAAGGTCGATCGTCCCCCTGGGCAGGAGAGAAATGGCCGTCAATCTGGTCAATGTCGAGAACGTCAGCAAGGTGTACGGCACCCGTGCCCTGCTCGACGGTGTCTCGCTCGGCGTCTCCGAGGGCGACCGCATCGGCGTCGTCGGACGCAACGGCGACGGCAAGACGACCCTGATCCGGATGCTGGCCAAGGTGGAGGAGGCCGACACCGGCCGGGTCACGCACTCCGGCGGGCTGCGCCTCGGCGTCCTCACGCAGCACGACTCGCTCGACTCCGAGGCCACCGTCCGGCACGAGGTCATCCGGGACATGGCCGACCACGAGTGGGCGGGCAACGCCAAGATCCGGGACGTGCTCACCGGCCTCTTCGGCGGGCTCGACCTGCCCGGTTTCCCGCAGGGCCTGGACACCGTCATCGGCCCGCTCTCCGGCGGCGAGCGGCGGCGGATCGCGCTCGCCAAGCTGCTCATCGAGGAGCAGGACCTGATCGTCCTCGACGAGCCCACCAACCACCTCGACGTCGAGGGCATCTCCTGGCTCGCCCAGCACCTGCGCGAGCGGCGCTCGGCGCTCGTCTGCGTCACCCACGACCGCTGGTTCCTCGACCAGGTCTGCACCCGCATGTGGGACGTCCAGCGCGGCGACGTCTACGAGTACGAGGGCGGCTACTCCGACTACGTCTTCGCGCGCGCCGAGCGTGAGCGGATCGCCGCGACCGAGGAGGTCAAGCGGCAGAACCTGGTCCGCAAGGAGCTGGCGTGGCTGCGCCGCGGCGCCCCCGCGCGGACGTCCAAGCCGCGCTTCAGGGTCGAGGCCGCCAACGAGCTCATCAAGGACGTACCGCCGCCCCGCGACAGCAGCGAGCTGATGAAGTTCGCGTCCTCCCGGCTCGGCAAGACGGTGTTCGACCTGGAGGACGTCACCGTCCAGGCCGGCCCCAAGGTGCTGCTCAAGCATGTGACGTGGCAGCTCGGCCCCGGCGACCGCATCGGCCTGGTCGGCGTCAACGGCGCGGGCAAGACCTCGCTCCTGCGCGCGATGGCCGAGGCCGCGCGGACCGAGGGCGAGGCCCAGCCGGCCGGCGGGCGGATCGCGGTCGGGAAGACCGTCAAACTCGCCTACCTGTCGCAGGAAGTGGCCGAGCTGAACCCGAACTGGCGGGTGCTGGAGGCCGTCCAGCAGGTGCGTGAGCGCGTGGACCTGGGCAAGGGCCGCGAGATGACCGCCGGTCAGCTGTGCGAGACGTTCGGCTTCAACAAGGAGAAGCAGTGGACGCCGGTCGGTGACCTGTCCGGCGGTGAGCGCCGCCGGCTCCAGCTGCTGCGGCTGCTCATGGACGAGCCCAACGTCCTCTTCCTCGACGAGCCCACCAACGACCTCGACATCGAGACGCTCACCCAGCTGGAAGATGTCCTCGACGGCTGGCCGGGCTCGATGATCGTCATCTCCCACGACCGGTTCTTCGTGGAGCGCACCACGGACCGGGTGTTCGCGCTGCTCGGCGACGCCACGCTGCGGATGCTGCCGCGCGGCATCGACGAGTACCTGGAGCGCAGGCACCGGATGGAGGCACAGGTCGCGGCGGCTGCCGCGACTCCGGCCGCGGAGAAGGCCGTGCCGGAGAAGAGCTCGGCCGACTCGCGTGCAGCCAAGAAGGAGTTGCAGAAGATCGAGCGGCAGCTCGACAAGCTCTCCGAGCGGGAGACCAAGCTGCACGCGCAGATCGCCGAGCACGCGACGGACTTCGGGAAGGTCGCCGAACTCGACGCGGAGCTACGGGACTTGGCGGGGCAGCGGGATGAGCTGGAGATGCGGTGGCTGGAACTGGCGGAGGACGCGTAGCGCTCCGCTGGTCTGGCCGTGACTACGGAAGTGGCGGGCTTGGGTGGGGTGTCGGGTGCGGCGGTGTGGGGGCTGGTCGCGCCCGCGCGGCGGTAGCCGCAAATCGATACGGCCCCGCGCCCCTTCAAAAGGCGCCTGCGGCGCCGTTGTCGGGCGGCTGCGTGTGCTGTGTGAAGGGGGCGTGAAGGCGCATAACGGGGGTATCACGGGGCGGTTCTCCCTTGGGAACAGGGGAGGATGCGGGCCGGTGTGCTGTCGGTGGCGGGTGATAGAAAGGGCCGCCTGAGAACAGTCTGAGAAACGCTGGTGTGGCGGAAACGCGACGGCACAGAACGTGGCACCACACCGGTCTCAAGGGGGAACCGCTCATGAGCCAGCCGCCCAACCAGCCGCCGCAGGGCGGTTTCGGCGCACCACAGGACCCGCGGCAGGGCGGCTTCGCAGCGCCGCAGCCCGGGCAGCAAGGTGCGCCGCAGACCCCGCCCCCGCCGCAGGGCGCCCCCCAGACACCCCCGCCGCCGCAGGGCCCGCCGCAGACGCCGCCGCCCCCGCAGACCCCGCCGTCCGGCCCCCCGCAGCCCGGCTACGGCTACCCGCAGCAGCCGGGCCAGCCAGTTCAGCCGGGCCCGTACCAGTCCGGGCCGTACGCCCAGCCCCAGCAGCAGCCGGGGCCGTACGGGTATCCGCAGCAGCCCGCCCCGGGTTACGGCTACCCGCCCCAGCCGCAGTACCCGGGCGCACCCGGCACCCCGCCCGGTGGCTCGCGCAACCCCTTCAAGGGCAAGCCCGCCGTCGTCATCGGCGCCGCCGTCGCGGCGCTGCTCGTCATCGGTGGCACCGTGTACGCGGTCACCGGTGGCGACGACAAGAAGGACGACAAGCCGGTGGCCCAGGGGAGCGACGACCCCAAGGGCTCCGAGTCGCCGTCCGAATCCGGCGGTGGCGGTGACGACCCGGAGAACCTCAACGGGGGCCGCCAGGCGGGCGAGTCGAAGGTGCTCTGGTACAAGCCGGCGCCCGACGCGCCCAAGTCCGGCGCCGACGCCCCCGGCATGTGGATCACCGACCGGACCGCGGTGAAGGCGGCGTACAAGCAGCTCTTCGGCTTCAAGGTCGCCGACGGCGAGGACGCCTGGGACCCGATCACCTTCCCGGAGAAGATCTGCGCGGTCACCCCGCAGAAGTCCGACAGCGACAAGATCGTCGTCGCGTACATGAGCGGCAGCAGCGACCGCGCCAAGTGCAACCAGCTCCAGCAGGTCGACCTGAACACCGGCGACAAGGGCTGGAAGGGCAGCGTCGCCGACGGCCAGCTCTTCGACAGCACGCTCGACGTCGAACTGACCATCACCGGCAAGACGTTGCTGGTGGGCCGCTCGCAGTCCGGTACGGCGTACGACATCGACAGCGGCGAGAAGATGTGGGACAAGACGCGCTTCGGGGACAAGTGCTTCCCCGACGCCTTCGCGGGCGGCGACAAGATCATCGCCGTCGCGTCCTGTGCCGCCTCCAGCAGCGACGAGCACGACGAGGTGCAGGAGCTCGACCCGTCGACCGGCGAGGCGAAGTGGACCAGGCGCTTCGACAAGGGCTGGCGCGTGTCGCGCGTCTTCTCCCTCGACCCGCTGGTCATCTACGGCACGAACGAGGACAAGAAGGCGTGGAACATCTCCACGTTCGACTCCGCCGGCAAGATCCGCTCCCAGGTCGACGTCGACCTGGAGATCGGCGCCGAGTGCGGCTGGGCCATCCTCCAGCGTGACCTTCAGGGCTGCTCCGGCGTGGTCGCCGACGCGAACACGCTGTACATGCCCACCAAGTCGACCGCCAGCGCCAATGAGATCGTCGCCATCGACCTCGGCAACGGCAAGGAGAAGTGGCGGGTGAAGTCCCCGGCCGACGACTCGATGCTGCCGATCAAGGTCGAGGACGGCAAGCTCATCGCCTACGTCCAGGCGACCTACGACGCGGGCGGCCAGGTCGTGGCGATCCCGATCTCCGGGAGCGGCCACCAGCCGGCGAAGGTGCTCCAGAACCCGGCGAGCGCCGCGGACATCGAGAACGGCTTCTTCTCCAAGGCCTACGCCTGGGCCGACGGCCGCTTCTACCTCTCCAGCACCCGGCTGAGCGGGCAGGACGAGGCCAAGGAGAAGCTGATGCTCGCCTTCGGCAAGTGAGGCGCGCACCGCTCGCGCCCCTCGCGCCCGACCCCGTGTCCGTCGTCCCCCTCCCCTGAGGTACCCACGCCATGAGCCAGCCGCCGCCTCCGCCGCCCAACCAGCCCCCGCCGGGCGGGTTCGGCCCGCCGCAGGATCAGCCGCCCCAGCAGCCGGGCGGCGGCTTCGGCGCCCCCCAGCCGTCGCAACGGCCCCAGCAGCCGCCCGCGCAGCCTCCGCAGCCGCCGGCCCAGGCACCCGGGCAGCCCGGCTACGGCTACCCCCAGCCTCCCCAGCCCCCGCAGGGCGCCCCCCAGGCCGCCCCGCCCGGGTACGGCCCTGCGACCCCGCAGCCCGCTCCGTACGGCCAGCCGCAGAACCCCTACGGCCAGCCCCAGAACCCGTACACGCAGCAGCCCGGCTACGGCTATCCGCAGCAGACCGTGCCGATGCACCCGCAGCCCGGACAGCCCGCCGGCGGGGGCCGGTCCAGCTCGCAGCTGGCCGTCGTCGTGGCGGCGGCCGTCGTGGTGATCGCCCTGATCATCGGCGGTGGCGTCTGGTACGCGAAGTCCGGTGACAAGGGCGGCAAGGACGACACCGCGAGCTCCAGCGGCGGCACCGGCGGCGGTGGCGATGACGCGGGCGGCGGCTTCGACGCCCCCGACGGCACGGAGAAGGTGCCCTCGAACACCGCCTCCTCGGTCCTCTTCCAGGTCCCGGCTCCCGATGTCGACGACGACACCAGCATCGTGGTGTCCGGCTCGTGGCTGACCGACAAGGCGTACGTCAAGAGCGGTGTCGCGGAGATCGTCGGCTACGACCTCGACAAGGGCTCCGAGCTGTGGTCGGTCAAGCTGCCCGGCCCGGTGTGCCAGGCCAGCAAGCACATCAGCGAGGACGGTGTGACGGCCGTCGCCTTCGAGCCCGCGATGCCGACCAAGGACAAGCCCTCGCACGGCTGCACCCAGGTCGCCGCGATCGACCTCGACGCGGGCAAGAAGCTGTGGACCAAGTCCGCCCAGAACGCGGACGGGCAGATCCGCTACGACAACATCACCGTCAGCGGGGGCACCGTCGCCGCGGGCGGCACCAGCGGCGGCGCCGCCTGGGACCTGGAGTCGGGCAAGCCGCTGTGGGTCCCGAAAGCCGACGACGACTGCTACGACCTCGGGTACGCGGGCGGCCCGAAGATGGCCGTGGTCCGCAGGTGCGGTTCCTACGACCAGCCCCAGCTGCACATCCAGACCATCGACCCGAAGACCGGGAAGGTGATCTCCGAGTACAAGATGGCCGAGGGCGTCGAGTACGCCAGCGTCATCTCCACCGACCCGCTGGTCGTGGCGGCGGAGGCCGGCCAGTCCGAGGACGCCATCGGCATCACGGACGCCTTCTCCATCGACAACAGGACCGGCAAGCTGCGCATCCGTATCTCCGTGCCGGGCGACCAGTTCGCGGCCCGCTGCTCCGGCGTCACCACCATCGAGTCGTGCACGGGCGTCGTGGTGGGCAACGACCGGCTCTACGTCGAGACGAAGCAGCACGAGGGCAGCGGCGAGTACGGCCAGACCAACGAGATCGTCTCCTTCGACCTGGCCACCGGCAAGCAGACCGGTCAGCGCGCGGACGCGGGCGACCGGTACACGATCACGCCCCTGCGCATGGACGGCGGCAATGTGATCGCGTACAAGCGTCCCCCCTACGACAAGGGCGGACAGATCGTCAGCATCGACGGCGGCAGTTTCGAGGAGACGAAGCTGCTGGAGAACCCGGCCACGAGGCCCGTGCGGGACGTGGAGACGCGGATGTCGCCGGAGTACTCCGAGATCCTCTACTCGCAGGGCCGTCTGTACATGTCCGCCAAGTTCGCCAGCGAGCTGGGCAGTTCGGGCACCCGCAAGGCCCATGTGATCGCGTTCGGCGCGAACGGCTGAGATCGCCGAGCCCGGTGGTGAAGACGGCTCCGTCCCTGCTCGGGGGCGGAGCCGTTCGCGTACCGTCTCATCGCCCTCGAATACCCGGAAAGCCAGAAAATCCGCCGTTCCGGGGCACTTCTCGCCTGTAGGGGGAGCGCAACGTCGAACAAGCGTGTAGCTTCCGGGGGCATGAAGGGCGGGGGAGCCGGGAGGGGGCTTCTGTCCGCGCGGACCAGTGGGCATCCATAGTGGGGCATCCGGACTGGCGCAGGCGGTCCTGGGTAGTGATGGGTATCCATTGGGGGGACTGGGGGGTTGCTCGATGGGAGTTCGGCTCATGGTGGTCGACGACCACCGATTGCTCGCCGAGGCACTGGCCTCGGCACTGAAGTTGAGGGGGCACCGGGTGCTGGCCGCGGCGGCGCCCGCCGCGGGGGCGGCGGAGCTGGTGATCACGCGGGCGCCCGAGGTGTGCCTGCTCGGGACGGCGACGCCCGCGGAACCGGGGATGTTCGACCCGGTGGCGAAGATCAAACGGGAACGTCCGCAGGTGGCGGTGCTGGTGCTCGGCCCGGTGCCGAGCCCGCGCGGCATAGCGGCGGCGTTCGCGGCCGGGGCCTCCGGCTATGTCCGGCACGACGAACGCATAGAGGGCGTCGAGCGGGCGATCATGAAGGCACGGGCGGGGGAGGCGGCGGTGGCGCCGCAGCTGCTCCAGGGCGCGTTCAGTGAACTGCTCAACCCCGCGGCGCAACCGGACGACGAGGGCCAGCGCCTGCTCCAGTTGCTCACCCCGCGCGAGGTCGAGGTCCTGGTACGGGTGGCCGACGGCGAGGACACCCGCCTGATCGCCGCCGGTATGGGCATCGCCCCGTCCACGGCCCGCACCCACGTCCAGCGGGTCCTGATGAAACTCGGCGTCGGCTCCCGCCTGGAGGCGGCGGCCCTGGCGGCCCGCACGGGATTGCTGGACCGGGCGGGACCGGTGCCGCAGACGGAGACACAGGGGGAGTAGCTGCCCCAGCTTCCAGCCCGTCCGGCGTTTGAGGACGAGGCCGTTCAGGCCGAAGCGGGGGTCCGGGGGCGGCAGCCCCCGGGGACGGGACGGGAAGGGGCGGCGGGGGCGAAGAGAGACCCGCCCGCCCCCACCCACCGTCAGCCCTGGGGCTCCTCCCCCGCCTCGACATCCGGCGGCGGCGGAGCCGTGGGCCGCAACTTCAGCCAGACCAGGAAGAAGAGGCCCAGCAGCAGCATCCCCAGCCCGGTCCAGAGATTGATGTTCACGCCCTCGGCCTTGTCGATCGTGGCGTCGTCATCGGTGAGCCCGGCGATCGTGACGATCACGCCGTAGAGCACGAAGAGGCCGCCGATGATGCGCCGGATGTCGAAGAGCCGCGCGGCCGTGGCCGACTTCTCCTGAAGCTCGGTGACCTCGCGCTGGACGTCCTGCTCGGAGTACCCGGAGGACCCGGGGTGTTCGGAGTGTGGGTCGGTCATGATGTCAGCCCTCCGTCGTCAGAGCGAGAACGAGAACGGGATGTAGCAGGCGGCCGCCAGCACGATCGCACCCCAGCCCAGCAACGCCGGCTTGCGGTACCACGCGTCGTCGCCCTCGGCCGGCGGCTCGGCCATCCCCGGGGAGCGGGTGCCGTAGACCAGGCCCTGGAGCTCCTTCGTCGGCTTGGGGGCGGTGAACAGCGAGACGGCGACCATGACGACCGCACCGGCCACGAATCCCGCGATCGCGGAGACGAAGTTGGCGCCCTGGTCGGAGGGGATCGAGATGATGTCCTGCTTGTAGAAGACGAAGTAGTTCACCATCGCCGCCGTCGTGCCGGCCAGCAGACCCCAGAAGCCGGACTTCATCGACGCCCGCTTCCAGAACATGCCGACGATGAAGACCACGAACATCGGCACGTTGAAGAAGGAGAACAGGGTCTGGAGGTAGCTCATGATGTTCGAGAACGACGATGCCAGGAACGCCGTGCCGATCGACGCCAGCACACCGATCGCCGTGATCAGCCGGCCGAAGCGCACGTAGTAGGCGTCCTCGCGGCCCTGCACCACGTACTTCGCCCAGATGTCCGTGGTGAACACCGTGTTGAAGGACGACACGTTCGCCGCCATGCCGGCCATGAACGCGGCCAGCAGGCCGGTCACCGCGATGCCCAGCACGCCGTTGGGCAGCAGCCCCTCCATCAGATAGGGGATGGCGTCGTTGTACTGGTAGCCCGACTCCTCCGTGCCGAAGCCGGGGACCAGGGCCGCGGCGGCCAGGCCCGGGATCATCACCAGGAACACGATGAAGATCTTCGGGAAGGCCGCGATCAGCGGGGTGCGCTGGGCCGCCGAGAGGTTCTTCGCGGACAGGGCCCGCTGGACCTCGGCGAAGTTCGTCGTCCAGTAGCCGAACGACAGCACGAAGCCGAGGCCGAGGACGATCGTCAGCCAGTTCGCGCCCAACGGGTTCGCCTCCCCGATACCGGTGCCGCCCCACGCGGTGACGAAGTTGTCGCCATGGGTCTGGGTCAGCTTGTCGCTCAGGCCGTCCCAGCCGCCGACCTTCTTCAGCGCCAGCACGGTGATCGGGATCAGCGCGGCCAGGATCACGAAGAACTGCAGGACCTCGTTGTAGATCGCGGACGACAGGCCGCCGAGGGTGATGTACGCGAGGACGAAGAAGCCGGCGACCACGATGGCCACCCACTGCGGCCAGCCCAGCAGGGCCTCGACGACGATCGCCAGGGCGTACAGGTTCACGCCGGCGATCAGGATCGCGGCGAAGGCGAACAGGATCGAACTGAGCAGGTGTGCCCATTTGTCGAAGCGCAGCAGCAGGAACTCGGGGACCGAGCGGACCTTGCTGCCGTAGTAGAAGGGCATCATCACCAGGCCCAGGAACACCATGGCCGGGATGGCGCCGATCCAGTACCAGTGGACGGTGTAGGCACCGTACTGGGCACTGTTGGCGGCCATGCCGAGGATCTCGGTGGCGGCCAGGTTGGCGGAGATGAAGGCCAGACCGGTGACCCAGGCGGGCAGGGAGCGCCCGGAGAGGAAGAAGTCGAGGGTGGTCTTCACCGAGCGGCGGGCCGCGAAGCCGATACCCAGCACCACCACGAAGTAGATGCCGAGCAGCGTGTAGTCGAGCCAGTTCGTGGGGAGCCGTAGCTCGGCTGCCAGATAGGTGGGGGAATTTGTGGGGGTTTGCATATGTGCTCGCTTCGTCTCGCGAATCGATACCCAGCGGAACCTACGCCCCTGCGTTCAGTATTTGAACACGTCAGATGGTGCTCTTTGTTTGATTGTGATGTTGACGACGGTGGTGAGTTGTGTTTCTCTGTGTTTAGTTCTGTTTGATGGGAGTCCGGTGTGAAGAAGACCTCGACCCGACTGGCCGACGGTCGTGAGCTCATCTACTACGACCTGCGCGACGACACCGTGCGGGACGCGGTCGACCGCCGCCCGCTGGAGCGCACCGTCACATCGTCCGAGGTCCGTCATGACGTGCTGCTCGGCGACGCCGTCGCCATCGCCTCGCACCGGCAGGGCAGGACGTATCACCCGCCCGCCGACCAGTGCCCGCTGTGCCCCTCCGAGGGCGACCGGCTGAGCGAGATCCCCGACGCGTCGTACGACGTCGTGGTCTTCGAGAACCGCTTCCCCTCGCTGGCCGGCGACTCCGGGCGCTGCGAGGTCGTCTGCTTCACCCCCGACCACCAGGCGTCCTTCGCCGATCTCTCCGAGGAGCAGGCGCGGCTGGTTCTCGACGCGTGGACGGACCGGACGTCGGAACTGTCCTCCCTCCCCTCCGTCGAGCAGGTGTTCTGCTTCGAGAACCGCGGCGCCGAGATCGGTGTCACCCTCGGCCACCCGCACGGGCAGATCTACGCCTACCCCTTCACCACCCCGCGTACCGCCCTGATGCTGCGGTCGGCCGCCGCGCACAAGGAGGCGACCGGCGGGGAGAACCTCTTCGACACCGTCCTGGAGCGTGAACTCGCCGACGGGCGGGTCGTCCTGGAGGGTGAACACTGGCTGGCCTTCGTGCCGTACGCCGCGCACTGGCCGTACGAGGTCCACCTGTACCCCAAGCGCCGTGTGCCCGATCTGCTCGCCCTCGGTGAGGACGCGCGCTCAGAGTTCCCCAAGGTTTATCTGGAACTCTTGAGGCGCTTCGACCGGATCTTCGATGGGCGGGACGGAGGGGAAAGCTCTGTCGGTGAGCCTCCGACGCCGTACATCGCCGCCTGGCATCAGGCGCCGTTCGGCACACTGGAGGACTTCGAGGGCGTCGTGCGGGACGATTTCGCGCTTCACCTCGAGCTTTTCACCATCCGCCGCACTTCCGGCAAGCTGAAGTTCCTCGCGGGTTCCGAGTCCGGCATGAACGTGTTCATCAACGACGTGCCGCCGGAGCGCGCGGCCGAGCGACTGCGAGAGGTAGCGAGTAGATGAGTGGGAAGTTTCTGGTCACCGGCGGGGCCGGCTACGTCGGCAGCGTGGTCGCGCAGCACCTGATCGAGGCGGGTGACGAGGTCGTCGTGCTCGACAACCTCACCACCGGCTTCCGCGAGGGTGTGCCGTCCGGGGCGTCCTTCATCGAGGGCGACATCCGCGACGCCGCCAAGTGGCTGGACTCCTCCTTCGACGCGGTGCTGCATTTCGCCGCGTCCTCGCAGGTCGGCGAGTCGGTCGTCAAGCCCGAGAAGTACTGGGACAACAACGTCGGCGGCACCATGGCGCTGCTCGGCGCCATGCGCGAGGCGGGCGTGCGCAAGCTCGTCTTCTCCTCCACGGCGGCCACCTACGGCGAGCCGGCCGAGGTGCCGATCGTCGAGTCGGCGCCGACGCGGCCCACGAACCCCTACGGCGCCTCCAAGCTCGCCGTCGACCACATGATCACCGGCGAGGCGGCGGCCCACGGCCTGGGCGCGGTCTCCCTGCGCTACTTCAACGTCGCGGGTGCCTACGGCTCCTACGGCGAGCGCCACGACCCCGAGTCGCACCTGATCCCGCTCGTCCTCCAGGTCGCCCAGGGCAGGCGCGACGCGATCTCCGTGTTCGGCGACGACTACCCGACGCCGGACGGCACCTGCGTGCGGGACTACATCCACGTCGCCGACCTGGCCGAGGCCCATCTGCTCGCGGTGAAGGCCGCCGAGCCGGGCGAACACCTCATCTGCAACCTCGGCAACGGCAACGGCTTCTCCGTGCGCCAGGTCATCGAGACCGTCCGGCAGGTCACCGGGCACCCGATCCCCGAGGTCGTGGCCCCGCGCCGGGGCGGCGACCCGGCGGTCCTGGTCGCCTCCGCCGACACCGCCCGCGACCGGCTCGGCTGGAACCCGTCCCGCGCGGATCTCGCGGGCATCGTCTCGGACGCGTGGGAGTTCGCGCAGCGGCGCGGCAACTAGAACGTAGCGAAAGGTCAGGGTGGGGCAGGGCATGAACGTCGACACGGCAGCCGCGGTCGCCGAGCGGTTCGAGGAGCTGTACGGGGCCGCGCCGGAGGGGGTGTGGGCCGCGCCGGGCAGGGTCAACCTGATCGGCGAGCACACCGACTACAACGACGGCTTCGTCATGCCGTTCGCGCTGCCGCACACCGCGGTCGCGGCGGTCTCCCCGCGCACCGACGGCGTGCTGCGGCTGCACTCGCAGGACGTCGAGGGCGGCGTCGTGGAACTGCGCGTCGACGACCTCGAACCCGAGTCGGACCGCGACTGGACGGCGTACCCGTCGGGTGTGGTGTGGGCGCTGCGCCAGGCCGGCCACGTGGTGGCCGGCGCCGACGTCCACCTGGCCTCGACGGTCCCGGCCGGGGCCGGCCTGTCCTCGTCGGCGGCCCTGGAGGTCGTCGTGGCGCTCGCCCTGAACGACCTGTACGACCTGGGGCAGAAGGGCTGGCAGCTGGCCCGGCTGTGCCAGCGCGCGGAGAACGTGTACGTCGGCGCCCCGGTCGGGATCATGGACCAGACGGCGTCCGCGTGCTGCGAGGTGGGCCACGCGCTGTTCCTCGACACCCGCGACCTCTCCCAGAAGCAGATCCCCTTCGACCTGGCGGCGGAGGGCATGCGCCTGCTGGTGGTGGACACCCAGGTCAAGCACTCGCACAGCGAGGGCGAGTACGGCAAGCGCCGCGCGGGCTGCGAGAAGGGCGCGGCGCTCCTGGGCGTGGACGCGCTCCGCGACATCGCCTACGACGACCTGGCGGCGGCCCTCGACGGGCTCGGCGACGAGGAGGAGGTCCGCCGTCTGGTGCGCCATGTCGTCACCGAGGACCAGCGTGTCGAGCGGGTCGTGGCCCTGCTGGAGTCGGGCGAGACGCGCGCGATCGGCCCGGTGCTGACCGAGGGGCACGCCTCCCTGCGGGACGACTTCCGCATCTCCTGCCCGGAGTTGGACCTGGTCGTGGACACGGCTCTGGCCAGTGGCGCCCTGGGCGCGCGGATGACGGGCGGCGGCTTCGGCGGCTCGGCGATCGTGCTGGCCGAGGCGGCGGACGTGGAGACCATCACCAAGGCGGTCGAGGAGGCCTTCGCCACCGCCGGGTTCACGGCGCCGAGGGTCTTCGAGGCGGTGCCGGCGGCCGGCGCGCGACGCGTGCGCTGACGCTCCGCCGGGAGCCGATGCCGCGTGGGGTCGTCATCCGTACGCGGCGCCGCCGTGGCCGGTCGCGCCCACGCGGCGGAGCCGCACATCGATACAGCCCCGCGCCCCTGGGGCGGCGCTACGCGCCGGCCAGATGTTTGGTCAGGGTGTACTCCGTGATGCCCGGCGGATAGTCCGGGATCACGCAGACCACGTCGTACCCCTGCTTCCGGTAGAACCCCGGCGCCTGGAAGTCCCAGGTCTCCACGCGCGCCGAGGTGCAGCCCCGCTCGGCACGGGCCACGCCCTCCGCGTGTGCGAGCAACTGCGAACCCAGACCGGCCCCGCGGGCGCGTTCGTCGACCCAGAGATACGTGACGTGGAGCCAACTGGTCCAGGTGTGCCCGACGAGACCGCCGGCCAGCGTGCCGGAGCGGTCCAACGCCCAGACCTGGAGCGGAAGTTCACGTTCACCTGGGGTTCCCCGCAGGGCGCGCAGGATCGGGGAGGCCGCGGTGTTGGCGTCCCGCAGCCGACGGCGGAGCAGATCCAGCCGTGATTTGTCTACTTCTGTCTCCAGACGAAACATGCGGCTCACCATAAACGCGTTGGCCAACCAGTTCTGCAAATTGCCTTCCACTCCTGCCCCCCGGCCGTACCCTGATGAACAGCACCGGTGGGGGCCGGTGCTGATCAGGGGGCGAGACAGGTCGGGTTCGACGCCCGAAGTGGGGGTAACTGTTTCTGCGCGGCGGCGGCCGTGCGCCATCCCCGCTTCGGGCGTCGTGCCCGCGACGGTGTTCGTCTCCCGGTGTCGTCCTTTGACGATGGGGTATCCCCTGCTCTTCGAGAGCTTGGGGAAGGGGGTTTCGTGGTTCGCATCCGAGTGCTGGTCGTCGACGACCATCGCATCTTCGCCGAGTCGCTCGCCGCCGCCCTGGCCGCCGAGCCCGACGTCGACGTCTCCGCCGCGGGCAGCGGTCCGGCCGCGCTGCGCAGTCTGGAGCGCGCCGCCGCCGAGGGGCGCCGGTTCGATGTCCTGCTCGTCGACGCCGACCTGGGTGGCAACGTGCCAGGTGTCCGGCCCGCCGTGCCCGTCCAGGAGGTGGGCGAGGACGGGCTGGTGGACGGCATTTCGCTGGTCGCCGGGGTCCGCTCCGCGCAGCCGGCGGTACGGACCGTCGTGCTCGCCGAGAAGGACGATCCGCGCCGGGCCGCGCTGGCGCTCCAGGCCGGTGCGTGCGGCTGGGTGGCCAAGGACTGCTCACTGTCCCGGCTGCTCACCGTCATCCGAGGAGTGCTGCGCGACGAGACACATCTGCCGCCCGCCCTGCTCACCGGCGTCCTGCGGGAGCTGACCGCGGCCCGCAAGCACCGCACCGAGAGCGAGCGTCTGGTGGAATCCCTGACGCCGAGGGAGCGCGAAGTGCTGCGGTGCATGGTGGCGGGCCTGGGGCGCAAGGCCGTCGCCGAGCGCCTGTATCTCTCCCCGCACACGGTCCGCACCCACATGCAGAACGTCCTGGGCAAACTGGGCGTCCACTCGACGCTGGCCGCGGTCGCGCTGGCGCGACGGGCGGGGGTGGGCCCGGTGGACCTGGGCCCGACGGGCCGAATCATCCCGGAGGAAAGCAGCAGCGCCTGACGGACGCACCCGAGCCCAACCCTCAAGGCACGGGGGCTGTGCCGACAGCCCTGACCGGCACCGCTGAGCCGCACCCCCAAGGGGCGCGGGGAACTGCGCGACCGGCCACGACGGAGCCGCGGACGGCAAATGGCAGGTCGCGGCTCTCGGCTCAGCCGGGAATGTTGTCGAACGGCGCCGTCAGCTGACGCAGCAACCCGGCCAACTCACCCCGCTGCGCCCGCGACAGCTCCGCCAGGATCGCCCGCTCCTGGTCCAGCAGCCCGGCGAGCGCCTGATCCGCCCGATCGCGTCCCTCGTCCGTGAGACGGACGAGGACCCCGCGCCGGTCGCTGGGGTCGGGAAGGCGCTCGACCAGGCCCTTCTTGGCCAGCCGGTCGATGCGGTTCGTCATCGTGCCCGAGGTGACCAGGGTCTGGGTCAGCAGCTGTCCCGGCGAGAGCTGGTACGGCGATCCCGCGCGTCTGAGCGCGGTCAGCACGTCGAACTCCCAGGGCTCCAGGCTGTGCTCGGAGAAGGCCAGCCGGCGTGCGCGGTCCAGATGCCGCGCCAGTCTGCTGACGCGGCTGAGCACCTCGAGCGGTTCCACGTCGAGGTCAGGGCGCTCCCGGCGCCACGCTGCGACCAGCCGATCGACCTCGTCCTCCATGACGATCAGTGTAGTGGTTGTGTCGACGTGAAGTCTCTTGACGTCAAGATATCTATCGGGGCAGGCTGGTGAGCGAGTCGAGACAGGAGGCCCTCATGTCCGCTGCCGCCACCCCCACCTGGGACCCCGCCCAGTATCTGCGTCACGCCGGCCACCGCGCCCGCCCCTTCGCCGACCTGCTGGCCCGCGTCCCCGGCCTGCCCGCCGAGCGGCCCCGTATCGCCGACCTCGGCTGCGGCCCCGGCAATGTCACCGCCCTGCTCGCCGAGCGCTGGCCGACCGCGCACATCACCGGCTACGACAACTCCGCCGAGATGCTCGACAAGGCCCACGTCGAGCACGAGGGGCCGACGGCCGGCGGCGGCCGGCTCGACTTCGCCCCGGCCGACGTACGCACCTTCACGCCCGCCGAGACGCACGACCTGATCATCAGCAACGCCACCCTCCAGTGGGTGCCGGGGCACGCGGACCGGTTCGCGCACTGGGTGAGCGCCCTGCGGCCCGGCGGCACCTTCGCCTTCCAGGTCCCCGGCAACTTCGCCGCCCCCAGCCACCGCCTGATGCGCGACCTCGCCCCCCGCCACGGCCTCGCCGACGTCCTGCGCCACGACGACGCCGTGCTCGACCCGCGCGACTATCTGGCCCGGCTGGCCGACCTGGGCTGTACGGCGGACGTGTGGGAGACGACGTACGTCCACCTCCTGACCGGCGATGATCCCGTGCTGGACTGGGTGAAGGGGACGGGACTGCGGCCGGTCCTCACCGCGCTCGCCGACGAACCCGAGCGGCGCGACGCCTTCCTGGACGAGTACCGGACGGCCCTGCGGGAGGCCTATCCGGCCGGGGCGCACGGCACGCCCTTCCCGTTCCGCCGCATCTTCGCCGTGGCCCGCAAGGAGGCCTGATGATCACCGCTGTCGACCATGTGCAGCTCGCGGCCCCGCCCGGCTCGGAGGAGCGGCTGCGGAGGTACTACGTGGACGCCCTCGGCATGACCGAGATCCCCAAGCCACCGGTGCTCGCCGCGCGCGGGGGCTGCTGGTTCCGGACGGGCGGTGTACAGCTGCATCTCGGCATCGAGGCGGACTTCCGTCCGGCGAGGAAGGCGCACCCCGGGCTGCGGGTCGCCGACATCGAGCGGTACGGCTCCCGGCTCCGGGCGCACGGGGCACCGGTGGAGTGGGACGAGAACCTGCCCGGGCACCGGCGGTTCTACTCGCAGGACCCGGTCGGCAACCGGCTGGAGTTCCTGGAGCCCCTGACCGCTGTTTGAGCGGTGCCACGCAGGGTCACCCGCTGGGTGACACGAAGTCGGACCTTACGGAGTGAGGAACGTGGCGAAGGAAGAGAAGACCCGGGCCATGAAGGAACAGGCCAAGGGCAAGGCCAAGGAAGCGGTGGGCCGCGTCGTCGGCAACGAGCGCATGACCGCCGAGGGCAAGGCCGACCAGATGAAGGGTGACGCGCGCCAGGCGAAGGAGAAGGGCAAGGACACCTTCAAGCACTGAGCGCGCCGGCCGAGGGCACGGGCACCGGCGGCCGGGGCGTCAGCTCTTGCGGCGCCCTATCAGGTGCGGCTTGGCCTCCAGGCCGTCCAGCCCGTGCCAGGCCAGATTCACCAGATGGGCCGCCACCTCCGCCTTCTTCGGGCGGCGCACGTCCAGCCACCACTGGCCGGTCAGGGCGACCATGCCGACCAGGGCCTGCGCGTACAGGGGAGCCAGCTTGGGGTCGAAGCCGCGGCTCTTGAACTCGCGGCCCAGGATGTCCTCCACCTGGGTGGCGATGTCGGAGATGAGGGAGGCGAAGGAACCCGTCGACTGCGGGATGGGGGAGTCGCGGACCAGGATGCGGAAACCGTCCGTGTTCTCCTCGATGTAGTCCAGGAGGGCGAAGGCGGCCTGCTCGCACAGTTCCCGGGGGTGGCCCGCCGTCAGGCTGCCCGTGACCATGTCGAGGAGCCGGCGCATCTCACGGTCCACCACGACGGCGTACAGCCCCTCCTTGCCGCCGAAGTGCTCGTACACCACCGGCTTCGAGACGCCCGCCTTCGCGGCGATCTCCTCCACCGACGTGCCCTCGAAGCCCTTCGCGGCGAAGAGGGTGCGACCGATCTCCAGCAGCTGCTGGCGGCGCTCCGCACCGGTCATCCGGGTACGGCGGGCCCGCCGCTGCTTCTCATTGCCGGGGGTGCTGCTGGAGTCGGTCGCCACGGCGTCAATCATGCCGCCTCTACGGGTTCCTTCCGGCGCCGGGAGCCGCCTTCCCCGGTGTTCCGGCGCGAATCGATACGCGAGCGTGACGGCCAGCGCACGTCATAGGCCCAGCCGAGCATCTCGCACCAGCGGATGATCCGCGCCGAGGAGTCGATCTGCCCGCGCTCCACACCGTGCCGCGCGGACGTCGGGTCGGCGTGGTGCAGGTTGTGCCAGGACTCGCCGCAGGACAGGATCGCCAGCCACCACACGTTGCCGGACATGTCACGCGACTTGAAGGGGCGCTTGCCGACCGCGTGGCAGATCGAGTTGATCGACCAGGTCACGTGGTGCAGCAGGGCCACCCGGACCAGGGAGCCCCAGAAGAAGCCGGTGAAGGCGCCCCACCAGGACATCGTCACCAGACCGCCGATCAGCGCCGGCAGGGCCAGCGACAGCACCGTCCACCAGATGAACTGACGCGAGATCGTGCGGATCGCCCGGTCCTTGATCAGATCCGGCGCGTACTTGTCCTGGGGGGTGCGCTCCTCGTCGAACATCCAGCCGATGTGCGCCCACCACAGGCCCTTCATCAGCGCCGGGACGGTCTCGCCGTAACGCCACGGGGAGTGCGGGTCACCCTCCGCGTCGGAGAACTTGTGGTGCTTGCGGTGGTCGGCGACCCACCGCACCAGCGGGCCCTCCACCGCCATGGAACCGGCGATCGCGAGGGCGATACGCAGCGGACGCCTGGCCTTGAACGAACCGTGGGTGAAGTAGCGGTGGTAGCCGACCGTGACGCCGTGGCAGGCGAGGAAGTAGAAGAAGACCAGCAGACCGAGGTCCAGCCAGCTCACGCCCCAGCCCCAGGCCAGCGGCACCGCGGCGGCGAGAGCCAGGAACGGGACGACGATGAAGAGAAGAAGCGCGAACTGTTCGAGCGACCCCTTCTTCTCGCCGCCGAGCGTGGCAGAGGTCAACGGGGTGTCGTCGTTCGCCTTCGGGGCGTCTTCGATCACATCGGAGCTCGTGGTCATGGGGCGTCCCCTGTGGGGTCGAGGGTTTTGGCAGGTGCCGGGGTTGCCGGAACCATTCCCGGATTTCGTTACGACGGTGCCTACGGTTCCGTAACCTACGGCGTCGTAAGTATGGCAGTGCGTCGCCCGGCGGCAAGAGCCCGAGAGTCTGCGCGTCCGCGTGGACACCTATCCTGGTGTCGGTCGGACAGCGCGGTCCGCTCTGATTTCTTCCCGGATGTCAGGAGCCGTATGCGGCACCCGCCGCGCGGCGCCTGCGACCGGGTTCCCTCCCGGACGAGCTTCAACACTGCAAGGAGCCGCACCTGTGAGCAGTGCCGACGACCAGAACACGACGACCGGCAGTGAGCTGCGAGCCGACATCCGCCGACTGGGTGACCTCCTGGGCGAGACCCTCGTCCGCCAGGAAGGGCCCGAGCTGCTCGATCTCGTCGAGAAGGTCCGCCGTCTCACCCGCGAGGACGGCGAGGCAGCCGCCGAGCTGCTGAGGGGCACCGAGTTGGACACCGCGGCCAAGCTGGTCCGCGCCTTCTCCACCTACTTCCACCTGGCCAACGTCACCGAGCAGGTCCACCGCGGCCGTGAGCTGCGGGCCCGGCGCGCGGCCGAGGGCGGCCTCCTCGCCCGTACGGCCGACCGGCTCAAGGACGCCGACCCCGAGCACCTGCGCCAGACGATCGAGCACCTCAACGTCCGCCCGGTCTTCACCGCACACCCCACCGAGGCCGCCCGCCGCTCGGTCCTCAACAAGCTGCGGCGCATCGCCGCCCTCCTGGAGGCCCCGGTCCTCGAAGGGGACCGCCGCCGGCACGACACCCGACTGGCCGAGAACATCGACCTCGTATGGCAGACCGACGAGCTGCGCGTCGTACGCCCCGAGCCCGCCGACGAGGCCCGCAACGCCATCTATTACCTCGACGAGCTGCACGCCGGCGCCGTCGGCGACGTCCTGGAGGACCTGACCGCGGAGCTGGAGCGGGTCGGCTACAAGCTGCCCGACGCCACCCGCCCGCTCACCTTCGGCACCTGGATCGGCGGCGACCGCGACGGCAACCCCAACGTCACCCCCCAGGTGACCTGGGACGTCCTGATCCTCCAGCACGAGCACGGCATCAACGACGCCCTCGACCTGATCGACGAGCTGCGCCAGTTCCTGTCGAACTCGATCCGCTACACCGGCGCCACCCAGGAACTCCTGGACTCCCTCCAGGCCGACCTGGACCGGCTGCCCGAGATCAGCCCCCGCTACAAGCGCCTCAACGCCGAGGAGCCCTACCGGCTCAAGGCCACCTGCATCCGGCAGAAGCTGGAGAACACCAAGACCCGGCTGGCCAGGAACATCCCGCACGAGCCCGGCCGCGACTACCTCGGCACCGGCGAGCTGCTGCAGGACCTGACGCTGATCCAGACCTCGCTGCGCGAACACCGTGGCGGGCTGTTCGCCGACGGCCGCATGGACCGCACCATCCGCACGCTGTCCGCGTTCGGTCTCCAGCTCGCCACCATGGACGTCCGCGAACACGCCGACGCCCACCACCACGCCCTCGGTCAGCTCTTCGACCGGCTCGGCGAGGAGTCCTGGCGCTACGTCGACATGCCCCGCGAGTACCGTGCCAAGCTGCTCGCGAAGGAACTGCGCTCCCGCCGGCCGCTCGCGCCCACCCCGGCGCCGGTCGACGCGGCGGGAGAGAAGACCCTCGGCGTGTTCCAGACCGTGAAGCGGGCCCTGGAGGTCTTCGGACCCGAGGTCGTGGAGTCGTACATCATCTCCATGTGCCAGGGCGCCGACGACGTGTTCGCCGCGGCCGTCCTCGCCCGTGAGGCGGGCCTGCTCGACCTGCACGCCGGCTGGGCGAAGATCGGCATCGTGCCGCTCCTGGAGACCACCGACGAGCTCAAGGCCGCCGACACGATCCTGGAGGACATGCTCTCCGACCCGTCCTACCGGCGCCTCGTCGCGCTCAGGGGCGACGTCCAGGAGGTCATGCTCGGCTACTCCGACTCCTCCAAGTTCGGCGGCATCACCACCAGCCAGTGGGAGATCCACCGCGCCCAGCGCCGGCTGCGTGACGTCGCGCACCGCTACGGGGTGCGGCTGCGCCTCTTCCACGGCCGCGGCGGCACCGTCGGCCGCGGCGGCGGCCCCTCGCACGACGCGATCCTCGCCCAGCCGTGGGGCACGCTCGAGGGCGAGATCAAGGTCACCGAGCAGGGCGAGGTCATCTCCGACAAGTACCTCGTGCCGTCCCTGGCCAGGGAGAACCTGGAGCTGACGGTCGCGGCGACGCTGCAGGCCTCCGCGCTGCACACCGCCCCGCGCCAGTCGGTCGAGGCGCTCGCCCGCTGGGACGCCGCGATGGACGTCGTCTCCGACGCCGCCCACGCCGCCTACCGCAGGCTCGTCGAGGACCCCGACCTGCCGACGTACTTCCTCGCCTCCACGCCGGTCGACCAGCTCGCCGACCTGCACCTGGGCTCGCGGCCCTCCCGCCGCCCCGGCTCGGGCGTCTCGCTCGACGGGCTGCGCGCCATCCCGTGGGTCTTCGGCTGGACCCAGTCCCGGCAGATCGTGCCCGGCTGGTTCGGCGTCGGCTCGGGCCTCAAGGCCCTGCGCGAGGCCGGCCTGGACACCGTGCTCGACGAGATGCACGAACACTGGCACTTCTTCCGCAACTTCATCTCCAACGTCGAGATGACGCTCGCCAAGACCGACCTGCGGATCGCCGGACACTACGTCGACACCCTCGTCCCGGACGAGCTCAAGCACGTCTTCGACACCATCCGCACCGAGCACGAACTGACCGTCGCGGAGGTCCTGAAGGTCACCGGCGAGGACGAACTCCTCGACGCCCAGCCCGTCCTGAAGCAGACGTTCGCCATCCGCGACGCCTACCTGGACCCGATCTCCTACCTTCAGGTCACCCTGCTCAAGCGCCAGCGCGACGCGGTCGCGAGCGGCGCCGAACCCGACCCGCTGCTCGCCCGCGCCCTGCTCCTCACGGTCAACGGCGTGGCGGCCGGCCTGCGCAACACCGGCTGACCGCAGGGCAGTCGACACCGGTGCCCCCGTGCTGCCTACGAGCACGGGGGCACCGTTCGTCATTCGTCGGGCGTCAGGCCCTGCGACGCCGGAACGCCAGGTAGCCGCCCGCGGCCAGCAGCGCCGCGGCCGCCGTCGACAGCAGGCCCACCGGGGCACCGTTGCCGGTCTCGGCGAGATCGCCCTCGGCATCGCCCTGCGCCGACGGCGACGATGACGGGGCCGCCTCACCCGCGGACGTGGACGGGCTCGGGGTCGGCTCGGAGCTTTCCCCGCCCGGCGTCTGGGACCCGGGCTCGGAGGCGGACGGCGTGGGCGTGCCGCCACCCGGCTCCTCGTCCTCGCAGTCCGTCCAGAACACCTTGTGCTTCGCGGCCCCCTTCTCGCCGTCGAAGTTCCAGAACAGCTTGTAGTGGCCGTCGGGCAGTGTCATGTCCGCCGTACGGCCATGACCCTCGCCGTCCAGCGTGATCGCGCCGGACTTCACGGTCTCGCCCTTGACGGCGGCCGTCGGGGCCCAGGCCTCGATGTGCCAGGAGACTTGCTGCACGGAGTCGAAGCCGAACGCGTCGAGGTAGAACTCGCACACGTGCGGCTCGTTCTTGCGCAGTTCTTCGCCGGTGGTGGCGTCATGGATCTTCACGGTGCCGTTGTCACCAGGAGCGGTGGCGTGCGCGGCGGCCGGGGCGGACAGCAGTGCTGCCGCGGCGACGGCGGACAGGGCACCGACGCGGTTGAGGGTACGCATGGGGCAGTAGTCCATCTTCGAGAAGGAACGGGAAGATGTGGAGGGGGCGGCTCAGCTTCCTGCCAGGACTGAACCCAGGTCAATCACGAACCGGCCACACTCAGATCCTCCACAGAATGGAGAACGCGCCGGGGCGTCAGACCATCAGGAACGCCGCCGTCAGCAGGGCGACTCCGGCTCCGGCCATCACCCACGCCGACCGCATCCGCTGCAGCCCTCCCGCGACCACGACGGACGCCAGCAGCAACGCACCGCCCAGCGGCACCCACGCGTACAGCACCCCGGCGGGACCCGACCGCACGACCTCATCACTGCCCGGCTTGATCACGACCGTGTACGTCTGCCCCTTGCGCACGGCCACGTTCTTCTCGATGACGACCGACTTCCGCGCCCGGGAACCCTCCGAGACGGGCGTGTACGGCCCGCTGCACGTGTCCGCACCACACCGCGTCACCGCGATCGTGCCGCTTTCCCGGCCCTTGGTGAGCATCACGTGATGAGCGGTGCCCCACGACGCCCACACCCCCGCGATCAGGATCAGCACCGCGACCGTACCCATCGACGCGAACCGCCCGAACCGCAGCGCCGAGGCAGCGCCCTGACTGGAGACAACGGCAGAAGGCATGGCCGCGATCCTTGGCCATGCCCCTGCGCCCGGTCAACCTCGGCCCGACCGGGCGGGCGGACAAGTCAGGAGTTGTACGTGCTTTGCGCCCGCTCCAGCCCCTCGATCACCAGACACTCCACCGCGTCCGCCGCACGGTCCACGAAGTAGTCCAGCTCCTTGCGCTCCGCCGAACCGAAATCCTTCAGCACGAAGTCCGCGACCTGCATACGCCCCGGCGGCCGCCCGATCCCGAACCGCACCCGGTGATAGTCCGAACCCATCACCTTCGTCATCGACTTCAGCCCGTTGTGCCCGTTGTCCCCGCCACCGAGCTTCAACCGCAGGGTGCCGTAGTCGATGTCCAACTCGTCATGAACGGCGACGATATTGCCGAGCGGCACCTTGTAGAAGTCCCGCAGCGCGTTCAACGGCCCGCCGGACAGATTCATGTACGACATCGGCTTCACCAGGATCACCCGCCGGTTCAGCGGCCCCGGCGGCCCGATCCGCCCCTCGACGACCTGCGCCTGCGCCTTCCCGGCCCGCTTGAACTTCCCCCCGATCCGCTCGGCCAGCAGATCCGCCACCATGAACCCGACGTTGTGCCGGTTCATCGCGTACTCGGGTCCCGGGTTACCGAGGCCGGCAACCAGCCACGGCGCGCTCGGATCGGTCGTCACGTCCATTCTCCTTGTGATACACGCCAGCCGCTGCCCCCAGCGGGAACAGCGGCTGACGAAGCGATGACAGAGCCGAGGATCACGCCTCTGCCGGAGCCGGGGATCAGGCCTCGGCGACTTCCTCGGCCTCGGTCTCCTCGCCCTCCGGGGCCTCCTCGGCCTGCGCGGCCAGGACCTGGAGGACCACCGTGTCCTCCTCGACGGCCAGCGTGGTGCCCTTGGGCAGCTCGATGTCCTTGGCGAGGACGGAGGCGCCGGCCTCCAGGCCCTCGACGGACACGGTGAAGGACTCGGGGATGTGCGTGGCCTCGGCCTCGACCGGCAGCGCGTTCAGCACGTGCTCGAGCAGGTTGCCACCGGGGGCCAGCTCGCCCTCGGCGTGCACCGGAACCTCGACCGTGACCTTCTCGCCACGCTTGACCAGCAGCAGGTCGACGTGCTCCAGGAAGCCCTTGATCGCGTCACGCTGCACGGCCTTCGGGATCGCCAGCTCGTTGGTCTTGCCGTCGATGTCCAGGGAGATCAGGACGTTCGGCGTACGCAGCGCGAGCAGCAGGTCGTGGCCCGGCAGGGTCAGGTGCAGCGGGTCCGAGCCGTGGCCGTACAGGACGCCGGGGACCTTGGAGTCACGACGGATACGACGGGCGGCACCCTTGCCGAACTCGGTACGGGTCTCGGCGGAGATCTTGACCTCGGACATGATCACTCCTCGTAGAAAATCTGGGGCGGACGTGGTCACCCGGCCACGAACGGCCTGCTACGAAGAGCGCGTCGATAACGGACCACCGCATCCCACAACGGGAAACGGCCTCCCTCGCCGAGCAACTGAAGCAGTCTACTCGGACAGGGAGGCCGGACCCAAAAGGATCTCCAGCGGCGGGCTTACTGCTCGTCGAACAGGCTCGTCACCGAACCGTCCTCGAACACCTCACGCACCGCGCTCGCGATCGTCGGCGCGATCGACAGCACCGTCAGCTTGTCCAGATCACGGCTCAGCTCGCCCGGCGTCGGCAGGGTGTTGGTGAACACGAACTCGCCCACGCGGGAGTTCTTCAGCCGGTCCGCGGCGGGGCCGGAGAGCACGCCGTGGGTCGCCGTCACGATGACGTCCTCGGCGCCGTGCGCGAACAGGGCGTCCGCGGCGGCGCAGATGGTGCCACCGGTGTCGATCATGTCGTCGACCAGGACGCACACCCGGCCCTTGACCTCACCCACGACCTCGTGGACGGTCACCTGGTTCGCCACGTCCTTGTCGCGCCGCTTGTGCACGATGGCGAGCGGCGCACCGAGCCGGTCGCACCAGCGGTCGGCGACCCGCACGCGGCCGGCGTCCGGGGAGACGACCGTCAGCTTCTCCCGGTCCACCTTGGCGCCCACGTAGTCCGCGAGCAGCGGCAGCGCGAAGAGGTGGTCGACGGGGCCGTCGAAGAAGCCCTGGATCTGGTCCGTGTGCAGATCGACGGTGAGGATGCGGTCCGCACCGGCGGTCTTCATCAGGTCCGCGATCAGACGCGCCGAGATGGGTTCACGCCCACGGTGCTTCTTGTCCTGACGGGCGTAACCGTAGAACGGCACGATGACCGTGATGGAGCGGGCCGACGCACGCTTCAGCGCGTCGATCATGATCAGCTGCTCCATGATCCACTGGTTGATCGGAGCCGTGTGGCTCTGGATCACGAAGCAGTCCGCGCCACGCGCCGACTCCTGGTAACGGACGTAGATCTCGCCGTTCGCGAAGTCGAAGGCCTTCGTCGGGACGACCCCGACCCCCAGCTGCTGGGCGACCTCCTCGGCAAGCTCGGGGTGGGCGCGGCCGGAGAAGAACATCAACTTCTTCTCGCCGGTCGTCTTGATCCCGGTCACAGCTGTCTCCTCAGAGGTGTCTCAACTGGGTGTGCACTTATCACGGTACGCCGTGTTTGGCGCACCCGTTTCCGGTCAGTCCTCGCCCTGGACCTGCCGAGACGCCGTCTCCGCGGCCTTCGCGGCGGCGCTGCCCGGACGCTTGCGAGCCACCCAACCCTCGATATTCCGCTGCTGACCACGGGCCACGGCGAGCGAACCGGGCGGCACGTCCTTGGTGATCACGGACCCGGCGGCGGTGTACGCACCGTCCCCGATCGTGACAGGAGCCACAAACATGTTGTCCGAACCGGTACGGCAGTGCGAGCCGACGGTGGTGTGGTGTTTGTCCTGTCCGTCGTAGTTCACGAACACGCTCGCGGCACCGATGTTCGTCTGCTCGCCGATCGTCGCGTCGCCGACGTACGACAGATGCGGGATCTTGGTCCCCTCGCCGATCGAGGCGTTCTTCGTCTCGACGTACGTACCGATCTTGCCCTTCGCGCCCAGCCGGGTCCCCGGCCGCAGATACGCGTACGGCCCGACGCTCGCCTGCGCCCCCACGACTGCACCGTCGGACACGGTGTTGTCCACCCGTGCCCCGGCCCCGACCCTGGTGTCCTTCAGCCGGCTGTTGGGACCGACCTCCGCGCCCTCACCCAGGTGCGTGGCGCCCTGCAACTGCGTCCCCGGCTGGACGGTCACGTCCTGCTCGAAGGTGACGGTCACATCGATCCAGGTCGTCGCCGGGTCGATCACCGTGACGCCGGAGAGCATCGCGGCGGTCAGCAGCCGGTCGTTGAGGATCCGGCGGGCCTCGGAGAGCTGCACCCGGTTGTTGATCCCGGCGATCTCACGGTGATCTGCGGCCACGGAGGCACCCACCCGGTGACCGGCCTCGCGCAGGATGCCGAGCACGTCGGTCAGATACTCCTCGCCCTGGCTGTTGTCGGTGCGGACCTTGCCCAGCGCGTCCGCGAGCAGCTGTCCGTCGAACGCGAACACACCGGAGTTGATCTCCCGGATCGACCGCTGCGACTCGGTGGCGTCCTTGTGCTCCACGATCGCGGTCACGGCACCGGAGGCGCCGTCGCGCACGATCCGCCCGTAACCGGTCGCGTCCGGGACCTCGGCGGTCAGCACGGTGACGGCGTTGCCGTCGGCGGAGTGGGTCGCGGCGAGGTGCGTCAGCGTCGCGCCGGTGAGCAGCGGGGTGTCGCCGCACACGACGACGACGGTGCCGTCGACACCGCCGCCGAGCTCCTCCAGGGCCATACGGACGGCGTGACCGGTGCCGTTCTGCTCGGCCTGCACGGCGGTGCGCACGCCGGGGTCGATCTCGCCGAGGTGTGCGGTGACCTGCTCACGGGCGTGGCCGACCACGACGACGAGATGCTCGGGGTCCAACTCGCGCGCGGCGGCGAGCACATGCCCCACGAGGCTGCGTCCGCAGAGCTCGTGCAGGACCTTCGGTGTGGCCGACTTCATACGGGTGCCCTCACCCGCTGCGAGAACGACGACGGCTGCCGGGCGAATGGCGCTCACGGTTTGCCCTTCGGATGTGGCGGGGGTGGGGTGACATCCGCAGGATACCGGGGCGTTTCGTGGGGGATATGAGAGCGGGCCCCGACTGCGCTGTCAGCAGTCGGGGCCCGCACTGGAGTATTTGCTCCCCCGCCAGGACTCGAACCCGGACAGATGGCACCAAAAGCCACAGTGCTGCCAATTACACCACGGGGGATTGAGCATGGCTAAACCGGACATTTAGTCATGCCGCCGGGCGGCGCCTCCTACTATGCCGTACCGGACGCCTTCCGTGCGACGGTACAACTCGCCGCCCCCGGTGCGGGAAGCGGACGCCGTTCGCGTCGCCGATGTCCGCGTAACCGCCTGTCGGGCGTGGTGTGGGCCGGTCCGCGAAACTCGCCGGAAAGGCGGGGCGGGCGGCCCTTAGGCTGGAGGCATGACCACGACGGGGGAAGAGCGCGCCGAGGTCCCGCCGCCGGAGGCGGGGCCGTGGTGGTGGGACAGGGTGCGCAGCGCGGTTCTGGACGTGAGTCTGGGTGTCGTGTCCGCGCTGGAATGCGGACTGGAGGGGGTCCGGTTCGCGGGGGACGCCGGGATTCCGGTGGCCGCGGGCGTGGTGTTCGGTGTGCTGGCCGGGTCGGTGCTGGTGCTGCGGCGCCGCTGGCCGATCGCGGTCGTGCTCGTGTCGATCGCCGTACTGCCCGCCCAGATGGGGATGCTGCTGGGCATCGTCGGGCTCTACACGCTCGCCGCCTCCGAACTGCCGAGGCGGATCATCGCCTCGCTGGCCGGGATGTCGTTCGTCGGCACGCTGATCGTGATGTTCGTGTGGATGCGGCAGGGCGTGGACCGGGGGGATCTGACCTTCGGCGACTGGGTGGTTCCGTTCGCGTCGGTGACCACGGCGCTCGGTGTGACCGCGCCTCCTCTTCTTCTCGGCCTGTACGTCGGCGCGCGGCGGCGGCTCATGGAGTCGCTCCGGGAGCGGGCGGACAGTCTTGAGCGGGAGCTTCAGCTGCTGGCCGAGCGGGCGGAGGAGCGGGCCGAGTGGGCGCGCGGCGAGGAGCGGACCCGGATCGCGCGGGAGATGCACGACGTCGTCGCGCACCGGGTGAGTCTGATGGTGGTGCATGCCGCCGCGCTCCAGGCGGTCGCCCGCAAGGATCCCGAGAAGGCGGTGAAGAACGCCGCGCTGGTGGGGGACATGGGCCGGCAGGCGCTCACCGAGCTGCGGGAGATGCTCGGTGTGCTGCGCAGCGGGGCCGCCACGGCGGACCGGGCGCGGGGTGCCGCCGTGCCGCTCGCCGCGGTGGGAGCCGCGGCGGCCGCAGCGGCCGACCGGGAACTGTCCGGCGGGGAGGAGAGCACCGCGGAGGGGCCCTGTCTGTCGGAGCTGGAGGAGCTGATCGGGCAGTCGGCGGCCGCGGGCATGGTCGTGGAGCTGTCCGTGGAGGGCGAGACGCGGGAGTACGCGCCGAAGATCGAGCAGACGGCGTACCGGGTGGTGCAGGAGGCGCTGACGAACGTCCACAAGCACGCCGCGGGTGCGAAGACGCAGGTACGGCTCGCACATCGCACGTCGGAGATCGCGATGCAGGTGGAGAACGGGCCGCCGCCGGAGCCGTCGTCGGCGTCGGCCGCGCGGCTGCCGTCGGGTGGCAACGGCCTGGTGGGGATGAAGGAGCGGGTCGTCGCGCTGGGCGGGGTGTTCGTGTCCGGGCCGACGGATGCCGGGGGCTTCCGGGTGTCGGCGGTGATTCCGGCGTAGGCGCTCCGCTTGGGGGGCCGATGGGGGTGCCGCGCTGTGTCGTCGTTCGTCTGCGGCGGCGTTGGGGCTGGTCGCGCCCACGCGGCGGAGCCGCACATCGATACTGCCCCGCGCCCCTTTGGGGCGCTTCAGCCCGCTGTGAGCCGTACCGGTTCTATCCCCGCGACGAGGCCGGAGAGGGCCTGGTCGATGTCCGGGCCGAGGTACCAGTCGCCGGTGTGGTCGAGGGCGTAGACGCGGCCCTCGGAGTCGATGGCGAGGAGTGCCTCCGTGTCGGGCTCGGCGCCCAGGGGGCAGACCTCGGTGTCGAGGGCGCGGCCGAGGTCGCCGAGGGTGCGGGCCATGTGGAGGCCGTGCAGGGGGTCGAAGTGCAGGTGGGCCGGGGCGACCTGGCGGCCGGGGCCGGCGGGTGCGATGTGCAGGCCGCCGAACTCGGCCCAGGCCTCGACCGCGGCCGGGAAGACGGCATGGCGGTGACCGGCGGGTGAGGTGTGCTCGCGCAGGGTGTCCGCCCAGACTTCGGCCTGTTTGATGTCCCAGCGTCCGGGCTGCCAGCCGGCCGCGCGCAGGGCGGCGTCGACGGGGACGGGGAAGCGGGTGCTGGAGGTGCGGTCGGTGTGCATCTGCCCTTCGTTCGTCGAGTGCGCCGGTGTGCGTGGAGCGCTGTGGTGCGGGTGTGGTGGGTCAGCCGTCCGCTGCCGCCGGGTCGACGATACGGACGCCGAAGTGGGCGCTCAGGGCGGTGCAGGCGCGGCAGGGGGCGGCGAAGCTGCCGTGCAGGGGGTCGCCGTCCTCGCGGATGCGGCGGGCCGTGAGCTTGGCCTGCTTGAGGGCTTTGCGGGCTTCGCCATTGGTCATCGGTTTGCGGGCGGCGCGTTTGCTGCGAGTGGCGTCGGCGGCGGCGATATGGCGCGAGATGAGGATGGTCTCGGCGCAGCGGCCGGTGAAGCGGTCGCGTTCCCCGCTGGTCAGGGTGTCGAGGAAGTCCTGCACCAGGTGGTGCAGCTCGGGGGGCTGGTCGCCGCGGGCGGCGGTGCCGGTGAGCGTGGCGCCGCGCACGGACAGGGCGGCGGCGACGGTGGGGAGTATGCCGTCACGGCGGTGGTGGAGGGCGGGCGCGTGCACGGTTTCGGTGGCACTCCAGCCGATGCGGGGGTCGCCGGACCTCGCGGCGTGCGGCCCTGTCTGCGTCGCGTTCATGATCATCATCCCCTCCCGAGCATCCCCCGGGCATGCTCTCGGACGTCACAGAGTGCCAAATGCCGTGGCGGGTGCGGAAGCTGGGGCGACGCGACACGCCCGGGTTTGGGCGGGCTGTCACGGCAGGGTGACGGCTGGTCACGGAAGCGGAGGGGGTCGTGACCGGCGCCGGTGACCGGGATCGTGGTACCGCATAGGCTGTCGGCACCGCTTTCCATGCGGTGACGCGTGGACGCAGACGAGACAGTCGATACGTGCCGTTGTGACCGAGAGTGGTCGTGGTGGCGCGTATTCAGAACGCCGCAGGGGGCAACCGCCATGACGACAGGTCGGCTCGGGCAGCAAGCCGCGCCGCCGAACGCGGCCTACGCCGGGCAGGTCGTGCATTTCCCGGATCCGGTTCGCGCCTCCCGTCACCCGAGAGGGGTACGGGTGGACGAGCGTGGTTACCCCGACTTCTCGCCGTACGCGCGTGCGGCGGCGGAGATCGCGGAGCCGCCGGAGGGTTTCGGCGTCGACGAATTGCGGCTGACGGACTACGTGTCGGCGAACGCGGCGCTGGCGGCCACGGGGCACGAGTTGTGGGACACGGTGCCCGCGGTGGCGACGCCGCACGGCTGGACGTGGCACCACGCGGTGGGCACGCGCCGACTGGAGCTGGTTCCGGTCGAGGTGAAGGCGCTGTTGCGGCATCACGGAGGCATAGCGACCTCGGCGGTGGACCACAACAAGCGTGGGACGCGCCCGTTGCAGGAGACCCGGCCCGCGCACTTCCGGCTGCCGAAGTCGGGTGTGGCGGTGACGGAGGCGCAGGCGCTGGGGGTCGAGGAGGACCTCGGGTACCGACTCCCGGGTGCGTACCGGTCGTTCCTGAAGGCGGCGGGCGGGTGCGCGCCGGTGGGCACGGCTCTGGACGCGGAGTTGGGCCTGCTGATCGACCAGCCGCTGTTCACGGTGCGGGACGAGGCGGCGGTCAACGACCTGGTCTACGTCAACAAGTGCCTGCGCGACCACCTGACCAAGGACTACCTGGGCGTCGGGTTCGTGCAGGGCGGGCTGCTGGCCGTGAAGGTGAAGGGCGACCGGATCGGTTCGGTGTGGTTCTGCGCCTTCGACGACGCCCGGGACGTGGATCCCTCGTGGCCGCCGGCGGAGCGGGTGGAGCGTCTGCTGATGCCGTGCGGTGAGGACTTCGACGCGTTTCTGTCCCGGCTGGCCGGTTCTCCGCCGGAGTTGGAGACGGTGGCGAATCTGATGGTGGACGGTGGGTTCGCGCGTGCGGTGCCCGTCGCGGCCGCGGCTGTGGGGGAGTGAGCTTCGCGATGGTGACGTTCGCACAGGCGCAGGAGCGCGCCGAGGAGTGGATCAACGGCGACCTGCCGTCGTACCAGCATCGTGAGGTGCGGGTGCGGGAGTTCGAGCGCGGGTTCGTGGTGTGGGCCGAGGACCGTGCCGACGGGCCGCGTTCGGACGGGGGTGCGCAGCGGCTGGTGATCGCCCGGGACAGCGGGGAGGCCACGCTGTGGCCCGCGTTGCCGGTGGGTGAGGTGATCCGCCGCTACGAGGAGGAGTACGGCCGCACGGACGCGGTCCCCGAGCCCGCGCCGGCGCCTCCGGCCCGGGTGGACCTGAACCAGACGTCGTTCCTGCTGACTCCGCCGGAGTGGTTGCAGGAGGCAGCGGACCGGATCGGGACACACGGCGGCCGGGGCGGGGCGTTGGCCGCGGGTGACGGGGGCAGGGACGGTGTTGGTGGCGCCGGGGCCGTGGGTGGCGCTTCGGAGGCCGGTGCCGGGTCCGTCGGTGGTGCGTCCGTGGGTGGTGCTTCCGGTGCCGGTGGTGCGTCCGCCGGTGGTGCTGCGTCTGTTGGCGGTGCTTCCGGGGCCGGGGGGCTTGCCGAGACGTTGGGTGGGCCTCCGGCGGGGGGTGGCGGTCCGGGGTCGGACGGCGTGCCCGACGGGGCGACTCCGTGGGCCGGGACGGACACCAATGCCGATCCCGGTGAGGATCGTTCCGTGCCGTTGCCGGAGACGGTGTTCGCGCCGCCGCTGAGCGGTGACGACAGCGTGCAGTCGGACGCCCAGACGGCGTTGATGTCGGGTGGCAGCCAGCTTCCGCCCACGGCGGTGTCACCGGCGCTCGGCGATGCGAACGAGCCGGGCGGTCCGGGCGGGACGCCTCCGCCGGGTGCGACTCCTCCGCCTCCGCCGGGCGCGCCTTCGTACGGGTATCCGCAGGGTGCCGGTGGGCCGGGTACGGCGCCTGCGTCTTCGTACGGGTATCCGCAGGGTGCCGGCGGGCCGGGTACGGCGCCTGCGTCTTCGTACGGGTATCCGCAGGGTCCCGGCGGGCCGGGTACGCCGCCTCCGCCCGGTGCGCCTGCCGGTGCTGCGGGTGTGCCGCACGCTCCGGGCGCTCCCGGGGCGCCGGGGCAGCAGCCCGGGTCGAACGCCGCGGACATCGCCGATGCCGCCACGAGCAAGGCGGCGCCTCCGCGGGCGCGGGGTGGGGCGACGCCGCCTCCGCCGCCGGGCGCGCCGGGGATGCCGGGTGCGCCGGCGGGCAGTACGCCTGCGCCGCCGTCGGCTCCGGCTGCTCCGGGGACCCCGGGTAATCCGGGTGCTCCCGGCTCGTCGGGTGGCGGTTACGTGCCCACGCAGCTTGTGTCCTCGCTCGGCCCCGACGGGCCGGAGGGCGTCGCGGGTCCCTGGGCCTCGCAGGACCCCGGGGCTTCACAGGGTTCTGGGGCTTCACAGGGTTCCGGTGTTCCGAACCCGCCCGGTCCCCCGAACCCGCCCGGCCTTCCGCAGCCGCCCGGTGCTCCGGGTGCGCCCGGCATGCCCGGCGCGCCGCAGCCTCCGGGCGCCCCCAACCCGCCTGGCACGCCCGGCGGTACGCCCCCCGGCGGGGTGCACCATGCCGCCACCGTGCTGGCCGACCCGAGCCGGATGGGGGATGCGCCGCCGCCTCCCGGTGCGCCGGGGGCTTCGCAGGGTTCCGGTGTTCCCAACCCGCCCGGCCCTCCTAATCCGCCCGGCGTCCCCCACGCGCCCGGTACTCCCGGTGCTCCCGGCATGCCCGGCGCGCCCCAGCCTCCGGGTGCCCCCGGCGTCCCCGGTGCGCCAGGTGCCGCCGGCCCCGGCGTTCCCCACCCGCCCGGCGCTCCCGGCGTCCCTGGTGCGCCTGGCACCGCCGGTCCGGGTGCTCCCCAGCCGCCCGGTGCCCCCACCTCTTCCGGCGACGCGCGAGGTGCCGTGCACCACGCGGAGACCGTGCTGGCCGGACCGGCGGTCGGTGGTCCCGGCGTGCCTCCGCCGCCGCAGGCCCCCGGCGCGCCGCAGCCTCCGGGCGCTCCCGGTATGCCACCGGGCGCCCACGGCATGCCTCCGGCGGGACCGGGCATGCCGCCTCCCGGCGCTCCCGGCGCTCCCGGCGCTCCCGGCGCTCCCGGCGCTCCCGGTGCCCCTGGCATGCCTGGCGCTCCTGGCATGTCCGGCGCTCCCGGCATGGCCGGCGCCGCGCAGCCGCCCATGCCGCCGGGTGCCGTCGCGCCGCCGCCCGGTCACCCTGGCCCCGGAATGCCACCCGGCCCCGGTCAGCCGGGACCCGGGATGCCACCTGGCCCCGGTCAGGCCGTCCCCGGTCAGGCCGGCCCTGGAATGCCACCCGGCCCCGGTCAGCCGGGACCCGGAATGCCACCTGGCCCCGGTCAGGCCGCCCCCGGTCAGGCCGGCCCCGGAATGCCACCCGCCCCCGGACACCCCTCTCCCGGGATGCCACCCGGCCCCGGTCAAGCCGCCCCCGGCCAGCCCTCCTACGGGTACCCGCCGCAACCCCCCGTCGGTCAGCCGACCGTCGGCCCCGGCTATCAGGCCGTTCTGCGGTATCGCGCGCAGGACGGGTCGGAGCAGCAGTTGATCCGGCGTTCGGCGCCGGGTACGCCGCACCCGGAGTGGCAGATCTTCCATGAGCTGCGCGGCATGAACGTGCCGCCGGACCAGGTCCTGGAGCTGCACACCGAGTTGGAGTCGTGCGAGCTGCCGGGCGCGTACTGCGCGCGGATGATCCGGGAGCAGTGGCCGCAGGCACGCATCACGTCCATCGCGCCGTACGGCACCGATCACGCGAGCCGGCAGCAGGGCATGCAGCAACTACTCGCCCACCAGGGCGAGTTGCACGAGGTGGCCGACGGCCCGGCCCGGCCGGCGCCGGTGCGTGCCCCGCTGCCGCAGGTGCAGGCGGCGCCGCCGATTCCGCCGGAGGGCGTGGCGCAGGAACTGGCGGGCGCGTTCGGGCCGGGGCTCTTCCGGTTCGAGCAGGCCGCCGTGTCCCGGCAGGGCGTGCCGCCGGTCGTGGCGCACAGTCTGGTCGTCGGCGGGCTGCCGATGGACATGGGCCCGTTCTTCTGGGCACAGGCCCAGCCGGGGCGGCCCGTTCCGACGCTGGCGGAGCTGGCGCAGGAGCGCGGGGTGCAGCCGGCGTCGGACGCCGGGTCGTACCTAGTCATGGGCAGCGACTTCGGCAAGGCCGTCTGTGTGCAGTACGGCACCGCGAACATCGTCGCCGTGCCGGTGGAGGCAGGGCCGGGCGGTGCGCCCGTGCCGCCGCAGTTCGTGAACACGGGCCTGCCCGAGTTCCAGCGCTGCCTGGCGCTGCTCGGCCGGATGTGGCGGCTGCGCTTCGGCCTGAACCAGGAGCAGGCGGGCCGCTGGACCGTCGACTTCCAGGCCCAGCTCGCCGCCCTCGACCCGGCGGCGCTCGGCTCGCCGGAGAGCTGGTGGTCGGTGCTCCTTGAGCAGATGTGGGACGGCTTGCTGTGACGCCACCCGACTGTTTGTGAGGACCCTCGCCCGGCTGCCGGTGACGGCCGCCGGGCGAGGGCGCTGAAAGGGCCGGATCCCGGTGATACGACCGGGTCCGGCCCTTTCGCATGCCCGCCGCCCGCCCCCCTGCCCGCCCGCGGCCAGTCCTCCGCCCGCCCGCGGCCAGTCCTCCGCGCACCCGCGCCCGTCCTCCGCGCACCCGCGCCCGTCCTCCGCGCACCCGCCCCGCGCCCGGAGTGTCGCGTTATGAGGGCCTCCGTCTGATACCTCAAGATATGCGCTAAATCATCATTTTTGCAGTCGCTCGGCGGAGAGGGGTTCTCAGGATGAGCAGCGAACCGTGTTCGCTCCACGACTTCGTGGTCGTCAAGGGGCGTGGCTACCGTCCCGATCAGGTCGACGCCTATGTCGACGCCCTCTTCCGCGACCGGGACGCCGCCTGGGAACGGGCCGCCCGGCTCACCGTGCTGGCCAAGGAGATGGAGGCGGAGGCGGAGCGGCTGCGGGAGGAGGTGGCGCAGCTCGGCCCGCAGACGTACGAGGCCCTCGGGGAGCAGGCGCGGCGGCTGTTCGAGCTGGTGCAGAAGGAGGCCGAGGCCGTGCGGGAGAGTGCCCGGCAGGAGGCGGAGAGCCTGGTCGGCAAGGCGCAGGCGTGGGCGAAGGGGCTGCGGGACGCGGCCCAGGCGCATGCCGACGCCCTGACCGCGGAGGCCGACGCCTTCACCGAGGAGCGGTTGCTCGCGGCGCGTGCCGAGGCGGACGAGATCCGGGTCGCCGCCCGGCGCACGGTGCGTGAGGAGCGCGGCCTTGAACTCCTCGCGCTGCGCGAGCTGCGGCACCGCACCACCCGCATGCTCACCGAGCAGTCCAAGAACCACGACGAGCGGTGGGCCGTACTGAAGCAGGAGACCGAGGACAAGCTGGCCGCACAGAAGGCGGCGGAGCGGGAACGGGCGAACCGGGCGGAGGTTGCGCTGGCCGAGGCGAAGGAGAGCTTCGCCGAGGCGGACGCCACCGCTCGCAGGGTGCAGGAAGAGGCGCAGGAGCGGGCGACGGAGCTGGTCACGCAGGCCAGGCTCCAGGCCGAGGAGATCGCCCGTGAGACCGAGCAGGTGCTGCGCGAACACGGCGAGGTGTGGGACGACGTACGTACGCACATCGGCCAGATGCGCAACAGCCTGACGGCGCTCACGGGCCAGGCCGCCCAGGAGTGACCCGGGCGGCCCGTTTCCGTTTCCGGCTCAGTTCCCCCTGCGTACCGCTCCCGCCAGGATCCATCCCTCCACGGACTCGTACTGCCGTCGCTGTTCCTCGGACTCCCGGCGTCCCGACCTGACCGTGCCGAGCCAGCCGAAGAGGAATCCGGCGGGCACGGACACCAGGCCGGGCGTGGTGAACGGGAACCAGTTGAAGTCGGCCTCGGGGAAGGCCGAGACGGGTGAGCCGGAGACCAGGTTGGTCCACGGCATCAGCACCAGCACGACCGCCGTGCCGCCGATCAGGGTCCACATCAGACCGGCCCGGGTGTACCGGCGCCAGAACAGGCTGTAGACCAGGGCCGGGGCGATGGCCGAGGCGCCCAGGGTGAAGGACAGGGTCACCAGCGGTTGCAGGCTGCGGTGCTGGACCATCGTCGCCAGCACGATCGCCGGGACACCGACCCCGATCGCCGCCAGCCGTGCCAGCGCCATCTCGCGGTGCGCGGACAACTCCCGCATCCGGGTGGCGAACAGGTCGTGGGCGAGGGAGTTCGCGCAGGCGAGGATCATGCCGGCGACCGAGGCGAGCACGGTGAGGAAGATGGCCGTGGTGACCGCCGTGAACAGCAGACTCTCCGCGGTCGAGACCTCGGCGCCGAAGGCGGCCCTGGAGCCCAGCAGATAGGCCGTGTTGCCCTGCGGGTCCGCCCCGGCGATCACCTCCCGCCCGATCAGCGCCGTCGCGCCGAAGCCGACGATCGTGATCACCAGCACGAACAGCGCCACGCTCGACACCGCCCAGGACATGGACCTGCGCACCTGACGCGCGCTCGTCGCCGTGTACATGCGCATGGTGATGTGCGGCAGCACCGCGCCGCCGAGGACGACCGCGAGCTGAGAGCTGATCATGTCGACGCGGGGGTAGGGGCTGCCCGCGAACTGGAGCCCGGACTGAAGGAACGCCGGGCCCACCCCGCTGTGCTCGGCGGCCGCGTTGAACAGCGCGCCCGGGTCCCAGTCGAAGCGGTTCAGCACCATCAGGGCGACCACGGCACCCGACCCGAGCAGCATCACCAGCTTCAGGATCTGGATGAGCGCCGTGCCCTTCATCCCGCCGATGGCCGCGTAGCTGATCATCAGCACGCCGAGTCCGATGACGCAGCCGGTCTTCAGGCCGTCGCTGGAGAATCCGAGGATGAACGCCAGCAGTTGGCCGGTCCCCGCCAGCTGCACCAGCATCAGCGGCAGCAGTGCGGCCAGCGTCACCCCGCACGCCGCGATCCGCACGCCCCGCCCCGGCATCCGGCGGGCCAGCGCGTCACCCATCGTGAAGCGGCCGGCGTTGCGCAGGGGTTCGGCCAGCAGGAACATCAGCAGCATGAGTGACAGGGCCGTGCTCAGCGCCAGCACGACCCCGTCGTAGCCGCACAGCGCGACCACACCGGTGGTGCCCAGTACGGTCGCCGCGCTGATGTAGTCGCCGCCGATCGCCAGGCCGTTGCGCATGGGGGACAGCGAGCTGTAGCCCGTGTAGAACTCGTCGAGGTCGTCCCGGTCCGGGCCGGTCATCACGCACAGCAGCAGCGTGACGGTGACCACGACGCAGAACGCCACCAGCGACATCGCCTGCGCGTTTCCGCTGAAGTTCGTCATCGTCCGGACCTCCGCTGTCCCGCCTCACGCTTGGCGTCCACCGCGGCCTCCTTGCGGATACGGTCCGCGATCGGGTCGACGTAGCGCCGGGCGGTGTGTTCGTACAGGGCTATCGCCAGCCAGGTGACGGGCAGTTGCAGCAGCGCGAGCAGCAGGCCCGCGGGCAGCCCGTCGGTGACCGTGCCCGTCATGAACCCGGGCGCGAAGGCGGACAGGATCAAGAACAGCGTGAAGTACCCGAGCGCGGTCAGCGTCGCCACGCGCCGCTGCCAGCGGTAGGCGCCGCGCAGGATCCGCAGGTCGCTGTGGTGTCCGAGGGGCGGATGGTCGGAAGTCTGGTGCCGTGGAGGTGCCGGTGGCTCCGGTGGGACGGGTGGCTGCCAGGGGTAGGTGGCATACGACGGGGGTGGAGATGCCGAGGGGTGGCGAGGTGGCTGGAACCTGTCGTACGGATCGTGCGGTTCACGTGAGTTGTGCGGGTCATACGGGTTGTGCCGGTTGTACGGGTCGTACGGGGAGGACATCCCGGTGCTCCTTGCGTGGCTCGGGTCCGGCGGCGGACCGCAGGGAGATGGGGGGAGGCGAGCCACGCAGGTTACTTTGGAGTACCGCTGAGCGCGAGGGTTTCTGCAAACTGAGTGGTCGGTATGCGCTAACGATGCCGAACCGTGTCTGACCTGGGGTGTTACCCGCGTTAACTCAGACTTTTGAGGCACCCGTACGGCGACTGAGGGCGACGACAGCACTACTTCAGGTGCACCGGCGCCGGCCGCCTAATGCAGTGCAGCGACGAACGCCGTCCAGGCGGACGCGGAGAAGACGATCGCCGGTCCGGCGGGGGTCTTGCTGTCGCGGACGGGGACGTGAGTGGGGCGGGCGGCGTCGTTGACTTCGAGGCACGAGCCACTGCTGCCGCCGCTGTAGCTGGACTTGCGCCAAGCGGTCAGCGCCGAGGGGTCAGGAATGGTGTGCTCGCTGCGCTTCATGCTCGTAATCCTCCGCAACGGACTTGAGCAGGTCCAGGGATTTACGGTGCGACAAGGCATCGCCCAGCACGTGATCGTAAAGATCCTGGCACTCGCGTACCACGGAGGGAAGTTCCAGAATGCGCCCGCTGTTCACGCCTTCCGCGTACGCGATGGGTGGCAGATCCTCGAACCACATCAGGGAGAGAAAGCCCTCTTGCAGAGGGTGCGCGCCCACGGAATAGGGGAGCACATGCACGCGGATGCGGCGGCTCTCCCCCAACTCCGCGATGTGCCGAAGCTGTTCGTACATCACGGCGGGGCTGCCCACGACCCGTCTCAGCACTGCCTCGTCGAGAAGCACCCAGATCTCGGGTGAGTGGAAATCGTCGAGGATACAGGCACGTTCGAGGCGAGTGGCCAGGAGCTTGTCGCGTTCCTCGTCGCACTTGCGCGGGAAGCTGCAGCTGAGCACCTCGTACGCGTAGGGACGCGTCTGCAGGATGCCGGGTACGAGGCTGGGAGCGTACTCCTTGATCACCGTCGCCCTGCTTTCGAACTCCAGCGCTTGCTTGAAGTGCTCTGCCACCTCCTTCCCGTCCAGCGTCGGCAAGAAGTTCTCGAAGAACCCGGTTGCCCCCAACACCTGATCCAACCTCCGCGCATCATCCGGATCCGGTCGCCGCCTCCCCGCCTCGATGTGCGCGATGTGCGTGCGCGACATCACCGCACGCTGGCTCAGCTGCTCCTGGGTGAGGCCCGCTGCCTCGCGTCGCCGCTTCAGTTCGGCGCCGTACTGCTCCCGCGAACGCGGATTGTCCTCGATGGCCACCCCTGCAACTCCCCTCCGTGCGGACTCCGTTGTCACGCTGAGCCACCTTCCGAGCGTACCCAGGGTGACGCCACTGTGTGCATGCAACGGCACGGAAAGTGAAAGGCGTGGGCGTGGAACAAGCTGAGCAGGAGAAAGACCCGTTCGACGAGATGGCCGTTCCCTTTCTCACCCTCCGGGTCTCCCGGGACAGCGGGCGGACCTGGGGACCCACAGTGACGTATCAGCCTTCTCGGAAGGACACGCCCTTCGACCTCGCCGGCCGGTTCCCGCCCTGTCAGTGCCCGAGGTGCTCGCGCCGGTAGCGGATGCCGGGCAGGCCGCCGACCGTCGTCTCACCGACCGCGACGAACCCGTTCCGTTCCAGGACGGTCCGGGACCCGACGTTGTCCAGCGTGGTGACCGCGACCAGGGACGTCAGCCCGTACGCCGTGGCGGACATCCGGCACATCTCCCGGACCGCCGCCGTGGCGACACCCTTGCCTGCCGTGAACTCGCCGACCCGGTAGCCGAGTTCGGCCGAGCCGCCCTCGACGTCCATCAGGTTGATCCGGCCGACCAGGCGCCCCTCGTCGTCCAGTACGACGTGGAAGTGGCAGATCCCGGCGTCCTGTTCGGCCAGCAGCGCCTTGTGCCTGGCCGCGAATCCCGCGGGCGTGAAGTACTCGTCGCCGCGGTCCGGCACCGTACGGGCGAAGTACGCGCGGTTCGCGTGCTCGAAGGCGAGCAGGGCGTCCGCGTGGTCGGCGCGCAGGCGTTCCAGGGTCGGCATGGGGACAGCGTAGGTGAGGCCGTCAGGGGTCCGTCCGACTGGGGAAGGACGCTCGTACCGCCACGCGGCACCCCTGGCCTACGTCCGCCGGGCGACGCCAGGTCAGGGGTCCGCGGCCTAGCCTCCTCGGCATGAACCGATCAACGAAAAGGCCGCGCTTATCGGCGCTGGCGGCGGCCGTCGTGCTCGTACTCGGACCCGCCCTGGCCCTTCCCGTCGTCGGCGCGGGCGCCGCCTCCGCCGCGCCCGTGTCCACCTCCTCCTCCACCACCGCCTCGGCCCAACTGCCCCGCCCCACCGGCCCGCACGCCGTCGGCCGCCGCACCCTTCACCTCGTGGACCGCGACCGGCCCGACCCCTGGGTGCCCTCCGCCGGGCCCCGGCAGCTGATGGTGTCCATGTACTACCCGGCGCGCCCCGGCACCGGCGGACCGACCGCGCCCTATATGACCACCGAAGAGGCCCGTCAGCTCCTTGAGTTGCGGGCGCCCGACGCCACCGTCCCGCCGGAGGTGCTCAGCGGTGTCCGTACCTGGGCGCACACCGACGCCCGCCCCGCGCACGGCCGGTTCCCGCTCGTCGTGCTCTCGCCCGGGTTCAGCTTCCCGCGCTCCACGCTCACCGGACTCGCCGAGGATCTGGCCAGTCGCGGGTATGTCGTCGCGCTGGTCGACCATCCGTACGAGAACGCCGGCACGACCCTTCCCGACGGGCAGACCCTGCCCTGCGCTATCTGCGACGAGTTCTCCACCATCGGCGGTGATGCCGTCGCCGAGAGCCGGGCACAGGACGTCTCCTTCGTGCTGGACCGGCTGACCGGGCGCGATGCCGGGCGGCATCCGGCGTGGCGGTACGCGCGCGTGATCGACGCGAAGCGCATCGGCATGGCCGGGCACTCCATCGGCGGCAACGCGGCCGCCGCGACGATGGCCGGCGACGCGCGCGTGCGGGCAGGCGTGAACATGGACGGCACCTTCTTCTCCAAGGTCCCCGCCGGCGGCCTCGACGGGCGGCCCTTCATGATGTTCGGAGCCGGGAACCGGCCGCCGGCCGACAAGACCTGGGACGAGACCTGGGCCGAACTGGACGGCTGGAAACGCTGGTTGTCCGTCACCGGTTCCGACCACGGCTCCTTCACGGACGTACCACTCCTCGCGGGACTGGCCGGGATACCGGACGCCTCCCCGCTGCCCTACGAGCGTTCGCTCGCCCTCACGCGCGCGTACGTCGCCGCCTTCTTCGACCTGCATCTGAAGGGCGCCCCGCAACCGCTGCTCGACGGGCCGTCCCCGGACAAGCCCGAGGTCAGCGTCCGTCTTCCGTGACGGCGTCCTTGACGGCGCCGAGGGTGACCTGGTCCGCGTCCTGATCGTCGGCCTCGTCGGCTTCCTTGAGGACCGGGAACCGCCTCGGCGCCAGCAGCAACAGCACCAGGAAGGCCAGCGCCGCCGCGCAGGACGCCCCCAGATACACGGCGTGCACCGCGTCGGCGATGGCCCTCCTGGTGGCCTCCGGTGCCGTGCCGCCGGAGTCCAGGGCACGGGTCACCGAGTCCAGGTCGTTCGCCCCGCCGAGCCGGGACGCCAGCACGCCGTTGGCCACCGCGCCGAACAGTGCCGCGCCCACCGTCTGGCCCGTCTGCCGGCAGAACAGCACCGACGCCGTGGTCGTGCCCCGCTCCGACCAGCCGACCGTCGACTGCACACCCACGATCAGCGGCAGTTGGAACAGCCCCAGCGCCGCGCCCAGCAGCAGCATCAGCAGCGTGGGCTGCCACGCTGCCCCGGGATACGGCAGGAACAGGAACGCCAGCAGGATCAGCGAGGCCGTACCGATGCCCAGCATCGCCGTGTTGCGGAAACCGATCCTGCGGTACACGTGCTGGCTCAGCGCCGCCGACACCGGCCAGCTCAGCGTCCATACCGACAGCACGAACCCGGCCGCCACCGGGGCCAGGCCCAGCACCGCCTGCGCGTAGGTGGGCAGGAACACCGTCGGCGCCACCATCAGCAGACCCAGCGCGCCGAGCGCCAGGTTCACCGCCGCGATCGTCCGGCGCCGCCACACCCACCCGGGGATGATCGGCTCGGCCGCCCGGCGCTCCACCAGCACCACGACCACCACCAGCGCGAGTCCCGTACCGAACAGGGCGATCGACGGCCCCGACAGCCACGGCCAGGCCACCCCGCCCTGCACCAGCGCCGTGAGCAGCACGCCCCCGCACGCGAACACCGCCAGCGCGCCCGCCCAGTCGACACGCGCGCGCGTGCCCGTCCCCGCCCGCTCCGGCTCGTGCAGATGGCGGGCGATCAGCCACAACGCCACCGCCCCGATCGGCAGGTTGATGAGGAAGATCCAGCGCCAGTCCGCATACGCCGCCAGGACACCGCCCAACCCCGGTCCGGCCACCGCCGACAGCGCCCACACCGTCGACAGCTTGGACTGGATCTTCGGGCGCTCCTTGAGCGGATACAGGTCGGCGGCCAGCGTCTGGACCGTGCCCTGAAGGGCCCCGCCGCCCAGTCCCTGCACGATCCGGAACGCGATCAGCGCCGCCATGTTCCAGGCCACCGCGCACAGCAGCGACCCCAGCAGGAACACGGCCGCGCCCGCGATCAGCACCGGCTTGCGGCCGAAGGTGTCGGAGAGCTTGCCGTAGACGGGCAGGGTCACCGTCACCGCGAGCAGATATCCCGAGAACAGCCAGGAGAAGACGGAGAAGCCGCCGAGGTCGCCGACGATCTGCGGTACGGCCGTGGAGACGATGGTGGCGTCGAGCGCGGCCAGCGCCATCGCGAGCATCAGGGCCGCGACCACGGCCCCGCGCCTGTCGGTTCCGGCGCGCGGTGCGGTGTCGGGTATCGCAGGTCTCGAACGGCCCACCGGGTTCCTCTCGTGATGTTTTCCCCTTGCACCTATCTGCCGCGGAACAGCTTCCCACTTGACCCTGACGCGGCGGGAGGGTGGAGGCTCGATGAGCCGAAGGGTGGAGACAACCCCGACGCGCGCTCCGTCGAAGGGTGGACAGCCCCTAGGGGGACCTCCGCATCAGGTCTCGGGGAGGGTTGGTACCGGCGGAGGACGAGACGGTGCGGCTGTCGTCCTTAACCTGGCTTTACGCCGCTGGGGGGCGGCTCACCGAACCATCGGGGGTGGGGTTTTCCCCCCGCACAAGAGGGGGCTGGGCACCAGCGCGCCGGACCCTCTCCCGCCACGAGACTGAACGCCGTAACAAGTTCTCGTGATTCACCCGCTGACCGACTTACACCTCATAGGAGATATACCGTGACATCGGCTGTGACCATTCCCAGGCACGGGGGTACTGGAGGGCGTACGGCCGTTGCCGCACGGGCGCGACAGGTCGTCAAGGCATACGGGTTGGGGGAGACCCGAGTCGTCGCGCTCGACCACGTCGACGTGGACATCGCGCGGGGCCAGTTCACCGCGATCATGGGTCCCTCGGGATCCGGCAAGTCCACCCTCATGCACTGCCTCGCCGGGCTCGACACCGTCAGCAGCGGCCAGATCTACCTCGACGAGACCGAGATCACCGGGCTGAAGGACAAGAAGCTCACACAGCTGCGCCGGGACCGGATCGGCTTCATCTTCCAGGCGTTCAACCTGCTGCCCACGCTCAACGCCATCGAGAACATCACGCTGCCCATGGACATCGCGGGCCGCAAGCCCGACCGGGCCTGGCTCGGCCGCGTCGTCGACACCGTGGGGCTGTCCGACCGGCTCAAGCACCGGCCGACCCAGCTCTCCGGCGGTCAGCAGCAGCGCGTCGCCGTCGCCCGTGCCCTGGCCGCCCGCCCGGAGATCATCTTCGGCGACGAGCCGACCGGAAACCTCGACTCCCGCGCCGGCGCCGAAGTCCTCGGCTTCCTGCGCCGGTCCGTCGACGAGCTCGGGCAGACCATCGTGATGGTCACCCACGACCCGGTCGCCGCCTCGTACGCGGACCGCGTGCTGTACCTCGCCGACGGACGCATCGTCGACGAGATGTACAAGCCGACCGCCGACGCCGTCCTGGACCGCATGAAGGACTTCGACGCCCGGGGGCGTACGTCATGACCGTCCTGAAGACCTCGATGCGCAACTTCTTCGCGCACAAGGGGCGGATGGCCCTGTCGGCCGTGGCCGTGCTGCTGTCGGTGGCCTTCGTCTCGGGGACCCTGGTGTTCACCGACACGATGAACACCACCTTCGACAAGCTCTTCGCCGTCACCTCCTCCGACGTCACCGTCAGCCCCAAGGAGGCGAAGGACGAGGACGACGGCGGCGGCACCGGCAAGCCCGCCTCGCTGCCCGCCTCGGCCGTCCAGAAGGTCGCGGCCGTCGACGGCGTCGAGAAGGCGGAGGGCGCGGTCGCCTCGATGAGCGTGACCGTCGTCAACTCCGAGAACAAGAACATGGGTTCCTCCACCGGCGCGCCCACCTTCGCCGGCAACTGGACCGAGAACGACAAGAAGTCCATGGAGATCACCTCCGGGCACGCCCCGCGCGGGCCCACCGAGGTCATGGTCGACGCGGACACCGCCGACAAGCACGACCTGAAGCTCGGTGACGAACTGCGCACCATCGCCGCCACCGGCGACATCCGCGCGCGGATCGTCGGCATCGCCTCCTGGAAGGTGACCAACCCGGGCGCGGCCGTCGTCTACTTCGACACCGAGACCGCCCAGCGCACCCTGCTCGGTGCGACCGGCCGCTTCACGCAGGTGTCCGTCACCGCGGCGGCGGGCGTGAGCGACGCACAGCTCAAGCGGAACGTCGCCGAGGCACTGGACGGCTCCTCGACCGGTACGGCCGACGCGTACAAGGTCCAGACGGCCAAGGAGACCGCCGACGAGAACCGCAAGGACGTCGGCGCGTTCATGGACGTCATCAAGTACGCCATGCTCGGCTTCGCCGGGATCGCGTTCCTGGTCGGCATCTTCCTGATCATCAACACCTTCTCGATGCTGGTCGCCCAGCGCACCCGGGAGATCGGCCTGATGCGGGCCATCGGCTCCTCCCGCCGGCAGGTTAACCGGTCCGTGCTGGTCGAGGCGCTGCTGCTCGGCTTCATCGGCTCCGTCCTGGGCGTGGCCGCCGGTGTCGGCATCGCGGTCGGCCTGATGAAGCTCATGTCGATGGCCGGCATGAACCTCTCCACCGACGACCTCACGGTGAAGGTGACGACCCCGGTCGTCGGTCTGATCCTCGGCGTCGTGGTGACGGTGCTCGCCGCCTACCTGCCCGCCCGCCGCGCGGGCAAGGTCTCCCCGATGGCCGCCCTGCGCGACGCCGGTACGCCGGCCGACGGCAAGGCCGGCTGGATACGTGGCCTGGTCGGACTGGTGCTGACCGGCGCGGGCGCCTTCGCCCTCTACGCCGCGGCCACCGCCGACAAGGCGAGCGACGGCGCGCTGATGCTGGGCGGCGGTGTGGTGCTGTCCCTGATCGGCTTCGTCGTCATCGGCCCGCTCCTCGCGGGTGCGGTGGTCCGGGTGATCAGCGCGGTCCTGCTGCGCGCCTTCGGGCCCGTCGGCCGTATGGCCGAGCGCAACGCCCTGCGCAACCCGCGCCGTACCGGTGCCACGGGCGCCGCCCTGATGATCGGCCTCGCGCTGGTGGCCTGTCTGTCCGTCGTCGGCTCCTCGATGGTCGCCTCGGCGACGAGCGAGCTGGACAAGTCGGTGGGCGCGGACTTCATCATCATGAGCCAGCAGCAGCCGATCGTGCCGCAGGCCGAGAAGGCCATGCAGCAGACGCCGGGCCTCGCCCACGTCACCCGTTACAAGGACGTCGACGCCACCCTGACCTCGCCGGACGGCAAGACCGACGACACCGGGATCACGGCCGCCGACCCCACGTACGCCGAGGACCTGCGCCGCACCACCACGCAGGGCACCCTCTCCGCGGCCTACGGCAAGGACGCCATGTCGGTCGGCTCCGACTACGCCAAGAAGCACGGCGTGCGCGTCGGCGACACCATCTCCGTCGCCTTCAAGGGCGGCGAGACGGCGAAGCTGAAGGTCGCGGCCATCACGGACGACGACACCTCCATCGACCAGGGCGCCCGCTACACGAGCATCGAGACCCTGTCGAAGTACCTGCCCGCCGACCGGACTCCGCAGAGCGTGATGATGTTCGGCAAGGCGAAGGACGGCCAGGAGGAGACGGCGTACGCCGCCCTGAAGACATCGCTCGACTCCTACCCTCAGTACCAGGTCCGCGACCAGACCGACTACAAGCAGGAGTTGAAGGACCAGGTCGGCCAGCTCCTGAACATGGTCTACGGCCTGCTGGCCCTGGCGATCATCGTGGCGGTCCTGGGCGTGGTGAACACCCTGGCCCTGTCGGTGGTCGAGCGGACGAGGGAGATCGGTCTGCTGCGCGCGATCGGCCTCTCCCGCCGCCAGCTGCGCCGCATGATCCGCATGGAGTCGGTGGTCATCGCCCTCTTCGGCGCCCTGCTGGGCCTGGGACTGGGCATGGGCTGGGGCGCGACGGCCCAGAAGCTGCTGGCTCTGGAGGGCCTGAACGTCCTCGAGATCCCGTGGCCGACGATCATCGCGGTCTTCATCGGCTCGGCCTTCGTGGGCCTGTTCGCGGCCCTGGTGCCGGCGTTCAGGGCGGGCCGGATGAACGTACTGAACGCGATCGCGACGGAGTAGCAGTCGAGTCGCCACTCGGTCGAGTCACCACTCGGTCGAGTCGCTACTTGGTCGAGTCGCTACTTGGTCGAGTCGCCACTTAATGGCCACCGCACACGGGGGTTGCGGGGGACGGGCCCGGTCCGGAAGGCGCTGCCACCTTCCGGACCGGGCCCGGTCACGTCTGCTGGGCGGCCGTGCTCAGCCCGCGGGCTGCCGCTCCAGGAGTACGACTCCGTAGGCGGTGCCCTTGGTGGTGTACCGGGCGTCGGGGTGCAGGGTCCGGGCGTACGCCTCGACGTCGCGGTGGCGCTTGCGGGAGTTGTCCAGGGCGATGAAGTCGGGTTCGACGCCGCGGGTGTTGCTGATCCAGAAGACCCGGCAGCGCGAGGTGAGCCGGCTGATCGGCGCGATGTTCGCCTCGACGGAGGCGCCGTCGGGAACCTCGGCGAGCAGACGCTCTATCGCGCTCACGCGCGCGGGCTTGCGGTAGATCTCGCTCTCGGTGAGTGCGGCCAGCGGCAGCGAGGTCGTCAGCGCGAGCGAGGCGGCGGCGACGGCGGCGGGCAGGTGGCGGCCGTACGAACGCAGCCACGCGCGCGTGCTGTCACGGGTGATCACGAGGGCGTCGATGAGCGCGAAGGTGACGACCGGCATCAGGACGGCGCTGTAGTGCCAGTCGGTGCCCCAGTACTGCGGATAGGCGGAGACGAAACGCCAGCCGAGCGTGGGCAGGGCGACGAGCAGCACCGGGGAGCGCAGGGCGAGCAGTCCGGTGGTGGGTATCAGGAGCCAGGCGAGCGTACGGAGCTTGGTGTCGAGCCCGTCGAAGGGACCGCCGCCGCCCGACTCGCTGACCTTGTTCCAGTAGTCGTAGCTGCCGGCGGAGTTGAAGCTCGGTATCACCACCAGCAGGGTCAGCGCGAGGGCCGCCGCGCCGAACACGGCGACGCCGAGCGCCCACCGGGTCGCGCGCGGCGACTCCTGCCGGGCCCGCCAGGCGACGACCAGCGCGACAGCCGTGACCGTGAAGCCCAGGTCCTCCTTGACGAGGACCAGCGGAAGCGCCCAGAGCAGAGCGGCCCGCCACCGCCGGGCGAGGAGCGCTTCGAGGCTGAAGGCGATCAGCGGTACGGCGAAGCAGATCTCGTGGAAGTCGAAGTCGACGGCCTGCTGGAGCCCCCACGACAGCCCGTAGGCGACACCGATCGCGAGCCCCCGCCGGCGTCCGAGCAGCCGTGCCGCGGCCCGCGTGACGGGGACCACGGAGAGCGCGAAGAGCGCCGCCTGTGCCACGAGCAGGGTGACCGACGAGGGGAAGATCCGGTACACGGGCGCCAGCAGCACGGTCACCGGGCTGAAGTGATCCCCCAGAATGTTGAACCCGGGCCCCTTCAGGTCGGCGATCGGCGCCTGGAGATGCGCGTACGACCGTATGACCTGCTCGAATATCCCCAGATCCCACGACTTCTGCCCCAGATGCCGATAACGCCCCACGGAGACGACCGCATACCCGACGAACAGGGCGACGGCCAACAGCCAAGGGTCCTGCCGTCCCGGTCCGGGGCGGCTCTGCCCCGGCTCCCGCGGGCTGCTCGGAGCCGGTATGTGAGGGTCCGGGGACGCGTCGGGCGTGGTGGAGGCGGCGGGGGTGGGCATGGGGGGACCTTACGCGGTGCGGACTTTTCGCCGTCGTTCAGGTTCTTTCAGCCCGTCTGGTGTGTGACGTGGGGTGGTCCGCTGGTGTGTGACGAGGGAAGGTCGGCGTCTTTCCTGGTGTGTGTCGCGGGGCGGTCGGCGTCTTTCCCGGTGTGTGCGGGGCGGTCGGCGTCTTTCCTGGTGTGTGACGAGGGACGGTCCGCATCTTTCAGCCGGTTCGCATCTTTCAGGCGGGCCGCGATCTTTCAGCCCGTCCGGCGTTTGAGGACGAGGCCGTTCAGGCCGAAGCGGGGGTCCGGGGGCGGCAGCCCCCGGGGACGGGACGGGTAGGGGCGGCGGGGGCGAGGAAGACCCGGCCCCGCGGCAACGCCGAGCACAGGAGAACGGACGTTATCCACAGGCCCCGGCGCCCGCCCGCGCAGCGACGTACGCTGGAACACCCGGCCCGTTTTCCCGCGTCGGGCCCTTCGTGTTGCCCACCCCTCGGACGGAAGCGCCCTCCATGAGTCTGCACGGTCTGCTCGACGCCGTAGTCAAGGACACCGCCCTCGCGGAAGCGATCACGGCGGCCGCAGACGGCAACCGCATGCACGTCGACCTGGTCGGCCCCCCCGCGGCACGCCCGTTCACCATCGCCGCCCTCGCCCGCGAGACCGACCGCCCGCTCCTCGCCGTGACGGCGACGGGCCGTGAGGCGGAGGACCTGGCCGCCGCCCTGCGCTCCCTCCTCCCGCCCGAGGGCGTGGTCGAGTACCCGTCCTGGGAGACCCTCCCGCACGAGCGCCTCAGCCCCCGCAGCGACACCGTGGGCCGCCGCCTCGCGGTGCTGCGCCGCCTCGCCCACCCCAGCTCCGACGACCCCGAGACCGGCCCGGTCTCCGTCGTCGTCGCACCCGTGCGCTCCGTTCTCCAGCCCCAGGTCAAGGGCCTCGGCGACCTGGAACCGGTGGCCCTGCGCACCGGCCGGACCGCCGACCTCAACGCTGTCGTGGACGCCCTCGCGGCCGCCGCGTACTCGCGCGTGGAGCTCGTCGAGAAGCGCGGCGAGTTCGCCGTCCGGGGCGGCATCCTCGACGTCTTCCCGCCCACCGAGGAACACCCCCTGCGCATCGAGTTCTGGGGCGACGACATCGAGGAGATCCGCTACTTCAAGGTCGCCGACCAGCGCTCACTCGAAGTCGCCGAGCACGGCCTGTGGGCCCCGCCCTGCCGCGAGCTGCTGCTCACCGACGACGTACGCGCACGCGCGCGTGCCCTCGCCGAACAGCACCCCGAGCTCGGCGAACTGCTCGGCAAAATCGCCGAGGGCATCGCGGTCGAGGGCATGGAATCCCTCGCCCCGGTCCTCGTCGACGACATGGAGCTCCTGCTCGATGTCCTGCCCAAGGGCGCCATGGCCGTCGTATGCGACCCGGAGCGGGTACGCACGCGTGCCGCCGATCTCGTAGCCACCTCGCAGGAGTTCCTGCAGGCCTCCTGGGCCGCCACGGCCGGCGGCGGCGAGGCACCCATCGACGTCGGCGCGGCCTCCCTGTGGTCCATCGCGGACGTCCGCGACCGCGCCCGCGAGCTGGACATGATGTGGTGGTCGGTGTCGCCGTTCGCCGCCGACGAGACGCTCGACGCGGACACCCTCAAGCTCGGCATGCACGCCCCCGAGTCCTATCGCGGCGACACCGCGAAGGCCCTCGCCGACACCAAGGGCTGGCTCGCCGACGGCTGGCGCACGGTCTTCGTGACCGAGGGCCACGGCCCGGCCGCCCGCACGGTCGAGGTACTCGGCGGCGAGGGCGTCGCGGCCCGCCTGGAGACGGACCTGGAGGAGATCTCCCCGTCGGTCGTCCATGTCGCCTGCGGCTCGATCGACTACGGCTTCGTGGACCCGGCCCTCAGACTGGCCGTGCTGACCGAGACGGACCTGTCCGGGCAGAAGGCCGCCGGCAAGGACGGCGCCCGGATGCCGGCCCGCCGCCGCAAGACCATCGACCCGCTCACCCTGGAGACCGGCGACTACATCGTCCACGAGCAGCACGGCGTCGGCCGCTACATCGAGATGGTGCAGCGCACCGTGCAGGGCGCCACGCGCGAGTACCTCGTCGTCGAGTACGCCCCCGCCAAGCGCGGCCAGCCCGGCGACCGGCTGTACATCCCCACCGACCAGCTGGAACAGATCACCAAGTACGTCGGCGGCGAGGCACCCACACTCCACCGCCTGGGCGGCGCGGACTGGACGAAGACCAAGGCGCGGGCCAAGAAGGCCGTCAAGGAGATCGCCGCCGACCTGATCAAGCTCTACAGCGCGCGCATGGCGGCGCCCGGGCACGCCTTCGGCGCGGACACCCCCTGGCAGCGCGAGCTGGAGGACGCCTTCCCCTACGCCGAGACCCCGGACCAGCTGACGACCATCGCCGAGGTCAAGGAGGACATGGAGAAGTCGGTCCCGATGGACCGCCTGATCTGCGGCGACGTCGGTTACGGCAAGACGGAGATCGCGGTGCGGGCCGCCTTCAAGGCGGTGCAGGACGGCAAGCAGGTCGCGGTCCTGGTGCCCACGACCCTGCTGGTGCAGCAGCACTTCGGGACGTTCTCCGAGCGCTACTCGCAGTTCCCGGTGAACACCCGCGCCCTGTCCCGCTTCCAGACCGACACCGAGGCGAAGGCCGTCCTGGAGGGCCTGAAGGACGGCGCGGTGGACATCGTCATCGGCACCCACCGGCTGTTCTCGTCGGAGACCAAGTTCAAGGACCTGGGCCTGGTCATCGTCGACGAGGAACAGCGCTTCGGCGTCGAGCACAAGGAACAGCTGAAGAAGCTGCGCGCCAACGTCGACGTACTGACGATGTCCGCGACCCCGATCCCCAGAACCCTGGAGATGGCGGTCACCGGCATCCGCGAGATGTCGACCATCACCACCCCGCCGGAGGAGCGCCACCCGGTCCTGACCTTCGTCGGCCCCTACGAGGAGAAGCAGATCGGCGCCGCGATCCGCCGTGAACTGCTGCGCGAGGGCCAGGTCTTCTACATCCACAACCGCGTCGAGTCGATCGACCGCGCGGCCGCCCGGCTGCGCGAGATCGTCCCCGAGGCACGCATCGCCACCGCCCACGGTCAGATGTCGGAGCAGGCGCTGGAGCAGGTCGTCGTCGACTTCTGGGAGAAGAAGTTCGACGTGCTCGTCTCGACGACGATCGTCGAGTCCGGCATCGACATCTCCAACGCCAACACCCTGATCGTGGAGCGCGGCGACAACTTCGGCCTGTCCCAGCTGCACCAGCTGCGCGGCCGGGTGGGCCGGGGACGAGAGCGGGGTTACGCCTACTTCCTGTACCCCCCGGAGAAGCCCCTGACGGAGACCGCTCACGAGCGCCTCGCCACCATCGCCCAGCACACCGAGATGGGCGCGGGCATGTACGTGGCCATGAAGGACCTGGAGATCCGAGGAGCCGGAAACCTCCTCGGCGGCGAGCAGTCCGGCCATATCGCGGGCGTCGGCTTCGACCTGTACGTCCGTATGGTCGGCGAGGCGGTCGCGGACTACCGCGCGTCCCTGGAGGGCGGTGTCGAGGAGGAGCCGCCGCTGGAGGTCAAGATCGAGCTCCCGGTCGACGCGCACGTCCCGCACGACTACGCTCCCGGCGAGCGGCTCCGCCTCCAGGCCTACCGCGCCATCGCCTCCGCCAACACGGAGGAGGACATCACGTCCGTACGCGAGGAACTCGTCGACCGCTACGGCAAGTTGCCCGAGCCGGTCGAGAACCTCCTGCTGGTGGCGGGCCTGCGCATGCTGGCCCGCGCGTGCGGCGTCGGCGAGATCGTCCTCCAGGGCAACAACATCCGCTTCGCGCCGGTGGAGTTGCGGGAGTCCCAGGAACTCCGGGTCAAGCGCCTGTACCCGGGCACCGTCATCAAGCCGGCCGTCCACCAGCTGCTGGTGCCCCGCCCGAAGACGGCGAAGGTGGGCGGGAAGCCGCTGGTCGGGCGGGAGTTGCTCGGCTGGGTGGGGGAGTTCCTGGCTTCCATTCTGGGGTCCTGAAGCCGTATCTAGCCGGCCCGGACCTCGGTGTTCTGGCAGGCGTGCAGCAGCCATCTGCCGTCGTCCTGCCTGGTCATGACGTACAGCGGGGCGCCCTCCGTGTCGCCTGCCGGTGAGTGGTAGACCTGCCGGACCTTCACGGCCGCCACGTCCGGCCGCAGGAACTGCGTGTGCACGGCCTCGTAGGTGACCTCGCCGTCCCAGGTCGCGCCGGGCAGCACGGCGCGGGTGAACTCGGCGATCGCGTCGAGGCCGATGAGGACCTTGCCGTGGGCGGTGGTCCACAGCGCGTCGGGGTGGAAGAGGGCGAGGAAGCCGTCGGGGTCCTTGGCACGCTGGGTGCGTTCCCCGGTGGCGACGACCTCGGCTATGGCTCGGAGGTCGGCCGCGCGGACGGCTGGGACGGCCGGCGCGGTGAGGGCGGCTGGCGCGGCGGGGGCGGCGGGGGCGCTGTGCGTGGGTTCGGTGGTCATGCGGATCACTCTGGGACCTCAAGTGAGCTTGAGGTCAAGCGCCGCACGGTGGTCGTCGCACGGTGGTCGTCGTGTGGTGGTCGTCGTGTGGTGGTGTTAGGGCGGTGTCGTCGTGGGGTGGTCCTCGTGCGGCTCGTTCAGTCGGTGTGGCGGAACAGCGTCGCCGCCAGGGTCCGGAAGACCTCCTCGGGATCCCGGTCGCCGACCGGGCCTTCCAGGTTGTGGCTGAGGAGCAGCGTGGCGAAGCCGTGTGCCAGCGACCACGCGGCGACTCCGGCCATACGGGCGTCGATGCCGAGCTCCTCCGGACGTACGGTGGAGACGGCCCCGCGCAGGGCGTCGCCGGCCAGGGTGCGGGCCGTGGTCAGTTCCAGATCGTCGGTGCGCAGCAGTTCGGGCGTGAACATCACCTGGAAGTGGGCGGGGTGTTCGCGTGCGAAGCGGACGTAGCGCACCCCCGCGTCCTTGAGGTCCGCCGCCTCGATGAGCGCGGTCGACAACAGTCCGAACCCTTCCGCGGCGATCGCCGTGAGCAGCCCGGTGCGGTCCCTGAAGTGATGGGCCGGCGCGGCGTGCGAGACACCGGCACGGCGGGCGAGGTCACGCAGGCTGAGTGCGGACGGGCCGTCGGTGGCGATGACGTCGAGCGCGGTGGTGAGGATGGCCCGGCGCAGGTCGCCGTGGTGGTACGGGCGGCGAGAAGAGGTCTGCTGCGTCATGGCAGCAGCGTACGCGCAATCTAGGCGGCGACAAGTTTTTGAGATCTAGGCATTGACAAGTTCTGGGGCGATCGGGCAATCTTGTCAGTGTCAAGTTATGAGGCATGGGTCTGCGGACCCATGGATCTACGAAACTGCGGAACTGCTGAAGTGCGAACTGGGGGCGCGTCATGGTGGAGCGGAACGGCGGTATGGATCGGGGCCGGGTGCGGCAGCTCTGGCATCTGCTGGAGCCACTGCACGCCGTGCTGTACTACGCACCCGAGGTGTTCGAGGAGGCGGCCGAGCTCGGGTACGCCACCGAGGAGCGCTGGCCGAGCTACTTCCCCTACCGGGCCGCGCCGTTGGGGGCAGTCGGTGCGGAGAGTGTCGCGTCCGCGTTCTACAGCTTCAGCCCGCGCATGGTCGCCGAACACGTCGACCCCGCTTGGAAGATCGCGAGCCCGGAGGCGGTGCTGCGGGCACGGATGCGCGGGATCGACCGGGCCTATCGCGCGATATTCGGCGACCGGGTGGACGGTCCCGGACTGGCCGAGCTCGTGAGCCTGGTCCGTCGCGCTGCCGAGGCGGCGAACACCGCGGGCCGTCCGCTGGCCGCGGCCAACGCCGCCCTGGACTGGCCCGAAGCCCCGCACCTCGAGCTCTGGCACGCGGCGACGATCCTGCGTGAGCACCGCGGCGACGGCCACATAGCCGCCCTGATGGTGGCCGGCCTGGACCCCGTCGAGTCGCTCGTGTCCTTCGCCGCGATAGGCGCCGCGTCCGTCGAGCGCTTCGAAAGCCGCGGCTGGAGCCCCGAGGAGTGGAAGGCGGCGCGGGACCGTCTGATCGCCCGAGGTTTGGTCGACGCGGACGGAACGGCCACGGACACAGGCCGCGAACTGCGCCGCACCGTGGAGGAGCGCACCGATCAACTCGCAGCAGCGCCCTGGCAGTCGCTCACGCCGGCTGAGGTCGACCGCCTAGTGGAACTGCTCGGCGAGTTCTGGCTGGCGGTGCTGTCCTCCGGGCTGCTGCCCTCGGAGACGACGTTGGGGATCGGGAAGGTCTGACGGGCGGTCACCCGCTCACGCGAAGCCGCCCGCGGAAGGTGGGTCTCTCCGCGGACGGCCCTGCTCCCAAAGCGCTGTCTCTCAAGCCAGGTCTCGTGGTCCTCCGTGGGCCTCCGGTCCTACCGCTGATCGGGCTTGTCGCGATCCATGCCGAGTTCGCGCTCCATCCTCTGCTGCGCGTCATCGACCTGGCCCTCGTACTTGTTGCCCGTCCTCTCGTTGACCTTCCGCTCCGCGGTGTCGGACATGTCCCTTGCCTTGTCCTGCGCCTGGCGGTTCTTGAACCTGTCGAAGATGCCCATCCAGAGCTCCTTCCCGAGGTGATTCACCACCGACGATACGCCCGAGTTGCGAAATATGCGCAGTTAGGTCCAACCGTGGTCTGGACCACCATCCGGGCCCTCGTCCGGCCCTCGTCCGGGCCCTCGTCCGGCCCTCGTCCGGGCTCCGTCCGGCCCGCGCCCGGGCCCTCGTCCGGACCTCCGTCCCGGACCTCTCGAATGCCGCCGTGCGCCGGGTCGCTACCGTGTGCGCGACGGAGTACCAGGGAAAACCGCCTGTGCGGGGCGGAACGCGCAAGCAGGGGAGGGGCGCATCGTGATGCGTCTGAGGGGCGGGGCGGCGAGGGCCGCGGCGATGCTCGGCATGGTGCTGGTACTGACGGGATGCGAGAACGTCGACCTGCCCGGGGACGACGGGCCCTCCGGCTCCGTCCCGGCCCCCGGCTCCGGCCGCGCCGTGAGTCCCCTGGACAACCCCGACGGCACGAAACCCGGGCTCGCGCCGCTCACCTCGGACGCCGACCGGTCCGAGGCGCGGACACTGATCGAGAAGGTGGCGACCAAGGGCCGAGGTCCCAAGACGGGTTACGACCGGGACGAGTTCGGCTACGCGTGGATGGACTCGGCGCCGGGCGGCGTCCCATTCTCCCGCAACGGCTGCGACACCCGTAACGACCTCCTCCAACGCGACGGCGAGGACGTCCGCCACCGCTCCGGCTCCGACTGTGTCGTGGTCTCCCTGACACTGCACGACCCGTACACGGGCCGGACGATCGAGTGGACCAAGTCCCGTGCCACGACCGTGCAGATCGACCACGTCATGCCGCTGTCGTACGACTGGCAGATGGGCGCCTCCCGCTGGCCGGAGGGAAAGCGCCAGGACATCGCCAACGACCCCCTCAACCTCATACCGGTCGACGGCCCCACCAACAGCTCCAAGGGCGACTCGGGCCCCGCCTCCTGGCTGCCCCCGAACAAGGGCATCCGCTGCTCGTACGCGGTGCGCTTCGCCCAGGTCTCGCTGAAGTACGAACTTCCGGTGACCAGCGCCGACAAGGAGACGATGCTGCGACAGTGCGGCGGCTGAAAACGGGTTTCCGGCGCGGACGCCGCACGCCTACGGTTCCGGCATGGAACTGAAGGTGTCGAGCCTGGCGGAACGCCCCGAGATGCTCGAGGCGGTCTTGGAGATGCCGGACACGTGGCCGGAGTTCGTCATCCAGGATCCCGTGGGCAATGCGCACTACGCCCGGATCCCGCGCGAGTTCCCGGAGTACGCGCTGTTCGCGGAGGACGAGCGGGGAGAAGTGGTCGCCCACGCGTTCAGCGTGCCGTTCGCGCTCGACGCCGAGGACCGTGGCCGGCTGCCCGCACGGGGCTGGGACGAGGTGCTGGTGTGGGCCTTCGCCGACCGGCGCGCCGACGTCCGCCCCGACACCGTCAGCGCCATCTCCGTCGTCATCGCCCCGCACGCCCTCGGCGGCGGCCTGTCCGCCCGGATGCTCGGCGCGATGCGTGCCAACGCCCGCGCCCACGGCTTCACCGAGGTCGTCGCCCCGGTCCGCCCCAACGCCAAGCACCTCGAACCGCGCACGCCCATCGAGGAGTACGCCCAACGGGTACGCCCCGACGGCCTGCCCCACGACCCGTGGCTGCGGGTCCACGCCCGCGCCGGAGCCACGATCGACTCGATCGCCCCGGCCTCGATGACCGTCGCCGGATCGCTGGAGCAGTGGCGCGGCTGGACCGGACTGCCCTTCGACACCCCGGGCGACATCGAGGTGCCCGGCGCGCTGGTGCCGGTGCGGTGCGAGCCGGAGCGGGGCTACGCGGTGTACGTCGAGCCCAATGTGTGGATGCGGCACCCGCTCTGAGCCGCCCGCGGCGGCCGGGGGGCCGGAAGCCGAGGCTCCGCGCGACCTGCGTCGTCGTGGGAAGTGATCAGCACGACAACGGTTCGGTACAACCGGTGACCCTATGTCGGTGTCGACCTATACGCTCGAAGCGACAATCGCACGACCGAGGTTGCCCCGCACCGGGCAAGGTCGGTCGACCCCACGCGCCCACCTCAGGCATCAGGAGCAGTCATGCAAGGCCACGGCTATCCGCAGCCGGTGAACCAGCCGCCGCCCATCGGTTGGCTGGTCTTCCTGCGCGTGGTCTTCGTCGTGATGTCGGTGCTCAGCTTCGGCCTGCTGATGTGGGTGATGATGCTGCGCCTGGCCATCGTGACCCGCAGGCCGCTCGACTGGTGGCTGTTCGCGGCGTCGATCGTGGTGGAGTTCCTCGGGCTGTATCTGATGGGCTCCGAGCCGGGCGACGAGATCCACACCGCCGGTGGCTGGACGGGCCTCGTCCTCGTCCTCGGCGGCATGGTGGCCGCGATCGCGTACTACCTCTCCGCGGACATACGCCACTTCCACCAGCTCCGCTTCGCCGGCTACCCCGGGCAGCGGCAGGCGTCCGCGGCCTACGGCTACCCGCACTCCCAGTCGCCGTACACCGCCACGACGGTGCCGCAGTCGCCGCCGATGTCCCAGACACCGCCGCCCCGCACCCCGATGCCCCGGACGCCCGCGCAGCCGCCCACGCCCCCGCAGCGCCCCGCGCCCGCGCGCATCGACCAGGTGCGCGCCGAGCTCGACGAGCTCAGTGACTACCTGCGCAAGCACGACACCCGCCAGGACGGCGACCACGAGGGCGGCAGGTGACCGTGACGACAGGACGTGTCGTCGCCGGCCGCTACGCACTGTCCGCGCTCATCGGACAGGGCGGCATGGGCCAGGTCTGGACGGCGTACGACCAACGGCTCGACCGGCGTGTGGCGGTGAAGCTGCTGCGCCCCGACAAGGTGGCCGGGCAGGAGGCGGACGAGCTGCGCCGCCGGTTCGTGCGCGAGTGCCGGGTGACCGCGCAGGTGGACCACCCCGGGCTGGTCACGGTGCACGACGCGGGCAGCGAGGGCGAGGAGCTGTTCCTCGTCATGCAGTACGTCGACGGCGTCGACCTCTCCGCGCATCTCGCCGAGCGCGACCCGTACCCCTGGCAGTGGGCGGTCGCGGTCGCCGCGCAGCTGTGCGCCGTACTGAGCGCCGTGCACGCGGTGCCGATCGTCCACCGCGACCTCAAGCCCCGCAACCTGATGGTGAAGCAGGACGGCACGGTCACCGTCCTCGACCTCGGCGTCGCCTCTGTCATGGACGCCGACACCACCCGCCTCACCCACACCGGCACGCCCATCGGCTCGCCCGCCTACATGGCCCCCGAGCAGGCGATGGGCGGCGCGGTCGGCCCGTACACCGACCTGTACGCGCTGGGTGTGCTGATGCACGAACTCCTCAGCGGGGACGTGCCGTTCTCCGGCTCGACCGCGCTCGGCGTGCTGCACCGGCATCTGTACGAGCCGCCGGTGCCCGTGCGCCGGGTCCGCCCCGAGGTCCCCGAGGCGCTCGAAGCCCTGGTCCTGCGGCTGCTCGCGAAGGACCCGCAGCACCGGCCCGCCTCCGCACAGCAGGTGTACGAGGACCTGGAGCAGCTGCTGCCCTCGCGCGGCACCCATCTGGGAGCGCCGCTGGACCCCACCCGCCCCTTCCTGCGCCCGCACGCCCCCTGGCCGGACCGGGCGCGCACCCCCGCCCCCCAGCCGGCACCCGCCACGCCTGTCACGCCCGCCGACGAGAAGCCGGATGTCGCCCGAGCCGTCGACGAGGTCAAGCGGCTGCTGGGCGAGGGCCGTATCACCCAGGCCGTGGACATCCTCGGCGCGATACTGCCCACCGCTGCCGAACAGCACGGCGAGCACTCCCCGGTGGTGCGCACCCTGCGCAAGCAGTACGCGGCCACGCTCATGGACGACGGCCAGTACCGGCGCGCGCTGCCCGAACTGCGCCGCCTCGCCGACGAGCGCGCCGCCGAGGCAGGCCAGGCCGACCCGCAGGCCCTGCGCTTCCGCTTCGACGTCGCCCAGTGCCTGGAACAGCTCGGCCAGCCGGCCGCCGCGCTCACCGAGTACCGCGCGCTGCTGCCGTACTACGAGAACCAGTACGTCTCCGGCGACCCCGAGCTCGCCCACGACGTCCGCCGCCGCATCGGTCACCTCCTGCTCGCCGTCGGCGACCGCCCCGCCGCCCACGACACGCTGGCCCGTCTGCTGATGGACGTCGAGCGTCTGCACGGCCCCGGTCACCCGGTCGCGGCGGAGGTACGGCGCACCCTGCAGTGGCTGGGGCAGGTGCGCGGCTAGGCCGACGCACCGGTGCCCCGCACGGGCCGGCCCCCGCTCGGCGGGGTGCGGCGGTGCCCGAAGTCCTGGTGAATCGTTGGTCCAATGGGTTGGCCAGAGCTTGCCCACTGCCTACCATCGATCACCGCAAGACTTTGTGCACCGCCGCACAAGCTCCCCGGGAGGCCTCCTTGCACCGCCGCCGTCGCACTGCGCTTCTCCTCTCCGCCGTGATCGCCGCGGCACCCCTGCTCACCGCCTGCGGGAACGACGCGCACCCCGGTGCGGCGGCCGTGGTCGGCGACCAGCGGATCACCGTGTCGCAGCTGGAGAACAGGGTGGGCGAGGTCCGCGCGGCCCAGCGCGAGGCCGTACCGGACGAGGCCGCGTACGCGCAGGTCATCGCGAAATCGGGCACCCTCCCGCGCGACGTCCTGCACAACATGGTTCTCGACGAGGTGCTGCACAAGGCGGCCGAGGACGCCGGGGTGACCGTCACCCGCAAGGAGATCCAGCAGATGCGCGCCGACCTGGAGGGCCAGGCCGGCGGCGCCGAGGCGCTGGAGACCGCCTGGCTCCAGCAGTACGGCATCCCGCCGCAGCGGCTCGACGAGAACCTCCGCCTCCAGCTGGAGGCCCAGAAGCTCGCCGCCTCCCTCGGCACCGACACCGGCAAGCCGGCCTTCTGGAACGCCCTGGCCGCGGCCTCCAAGCAGCTCGACATCGACGTCAACCCGCGCTACGGCACCTGGGACGTCCAGAAGAGCAGCCGCGCGGACGCGAAGACACCGTGGGTGCGCGAGGTGACGGCGGCGGGGGCACAGCCCGCGATGTGACGGCCACGGCCAGGGACGGCGCGGCGGTGCGGCTCGGCTCCACTCCCTGTGGACGACGCCCGAGCCGCCGCCCGGCCTGTGGATGACTCGGGGACTTGTGGGTCGCTTGGGTTACGTTCGGATCGTGAACGCAACCAGTCCCGAAGCCGCCGCCCCCGGCCGCATCGTCCTGCTCACCACCAGCCACCGTGTCGCCCCCGGCCTGCTGTCCTGGCCCGCATGGCAGGCGCTGCGCTCCGCCGACCACGTGCTGTGCGCGGACGGCGCCCATCCGCAGCTGCCGTATCTGCGCGAGGCCGGGATACCGGTCGACGAGCAGGCCCCGACCGCCCAGGACCTGATCGACGTGTGCGCCGGCGGCCGCACGGTCGTGGTCGTGGCGACCGGCGAGGGCGAGCCCGCGCTCACCGACGGACTCGCCCGCCTCGCCGGCACGGGCCGCGTCGCGATGCCGGAACTGGAACTGCTCCCCGCCTCCTACGACCTGCCCGGCGCCCGCCTCCTCGACCTCGTCCAGGTCATGGACCGCATCCGCGCCGAGTGCCCGTGGTCCTCCCAGCAGACCCACAAGGGCCTGGCGAAGTACGGCATCGAGGAGGCCTACGAGCTCGTCGAGGCGATCGAGGACGGCGACCGCGACGAACTCCGGGAGGAACTGGGCGACGTCCTCCTCCAGGTCGTCTTCCACTCCCGCATCGCCGAGGAGGACCCGGAGTCCCCCTTCTCCATCGACGACGTGGCCGGCGGCATCGTCACCAAGCTCATCCACCGCCACCCCCATGTCTTCGGCGACGAGACGGCGACGACCCCCGAGGAGGTCAAGGAGCACTGGCTGCGCACGAAGGCGCAGGAGAAGCGCCGGGAGTCGGTCACGGAGGGCATCCCCCTCGGGCAGCCGGGCCTGGCCCTCGCGGCGAAGCTGGCGTCCAGGGTCCGCACGGCGGGCCTGGACGTACCGCTGCCGACCGGTGAGGGCATCGGCTACGAGCTGCTCGCGATGGCGGTCCGCGCGGAGGCGGCCGGGGTGGACCCGGAGGCGGCCCTGCGTGTCGCGGCCCGGACGTACCGGGACGCGGTACGGGTGGCGGAAGGGGTGTCCTCGTAACGGGAGACCGGCGGCTTGCCGGTGCCACCGGCCGAGCCCGCCCTCCCGCCCTCCCCCACCCCGCCGCATCCCCTCCCCCCTGCGGATACCGTCAAGGAGTGACCAACCAGCCCCACCCCCCGCCCCTCACCGAGGCCCCCGAGCTCTTCACCTGGGAGTTCGCGACGGACCCCTACCCCGCCTACGCCTGGCTGCGCGAGCACGCCCCCGTTCATCGGACGCGGCTGCCCAGCGGAGTGGAGGCCTGGCTGGTCACCCGGTACGCCGACGCCAAGCAGACGCTCGCCGACAACCGGCTCTCCAAGAACCCGGCCCATCACGACGAGCCCGCGCACGCCAAGGGCAAGACCGGGATCCCGGGGGAGCGCAAGGCCGAGTTGATGACGCATCTGCTCAACATCGATCCGCCGGACCACACCAGGCTGCGTCGGCTCGTCTCCAAGGCCTTCACGCCCCGCAGGGTCGCCGAGTTCACGCCGCGGGTGCAGGAGCTCACCGATCAGCTCATCGACCGGTTCGCGGAGAAGGGGAGCGCGGATCTGATCCACGAGTTCGCCTTCCCGCTCCCCATCTACGCCATCTGTGACCTGCTCGGCGTCCCGCGCGAGGACCAGGACGACTTCCGGGACTGGGCGGGCATGATGATCCGGCACCAGGGCGGCCCCCGGGGCGGGGTCGCGCGGTCCGTGAAGAAGATGCGCGGGTATCTGGCCGACCTCATCCACCGCAAACGCGAGGCACTTCCGGCCACCCCCGACCCCGGCGAGGACCTCATCTCCGGGCTCATCCGCGCCTCCGACCACGGTGAGCACCTCACCGAGAACGAGGCCGCGGCCATGGCCTTCATCCTGCTGTTCGCGGGCTTCGAGACGACCGTGAACCTCATCGGCAACGGCACCTTCGCCCTGCTCACCCACCCCGAACAGCGCGCCCGCCTGCAGACCTCCCTGGCCGCCCATGACACCGCCCTGCTGGAGACCGGCGTCGAGGAACTCCTGCGCTACGACGGGCCGGTGGAGCTCGCCACCTGGCGTTTCGCCACCGAGCCGCTCACCATCGGCGGGCAGGACATCGCGGCGGGCGACCCCGTTCTGGTCGTCCTGGCCGCCGCCGACCGTGACCCGGAGCGGTTCGCCGACCCCGACGTCCTCGACCTCGGCCGCCGCGACAACCAGCACCTCGGTTACGGCCACGGCATCCACTACTGCCTCGGTGCCCCGCTCGCCCGGCTGGAGGGCCAGACCGCCCTCGCCACGCTCCTCACCCGCCTCCCGGATCTCCGACTCGCCGTGGACCCGGCGGAGTTGAGGTGGCGGGGCGGGCTCATCATGCGCGGACTGCGCACGCTTCCGGTGGAGTTCACCCCTGTTGGGTGACTACGTCCACCTCGGGAAACGTGACACGCACTCATGTCTGTGATCTTCACGTGATCTACGCGGCATTAACTTGTGACAAGTGATCGTCTGCCTATACGTTCACACGTCAACAAGGCGCCCAGGTTTTACGCGCCGTGCTCAGTGCTGTCTCGCGAAAGGTCCCCGCATGCTCTCCGGGAACGGTCGTCACCGTCGCCCCCGTCAGGCTCCGGCTCTTCTCGTCGCGGCAGGAGTCACCGGGTCCGCGATCGCCATCCCGCTCCTCGGCGCCACCGGTGCGAGCGCCGCCGACGGCACGGTCTGGGACAAGGTCGCCGAGTGCGAGAGCGGCGGCTCCTGGAGTGCCGACAACGGCAACGGAGAGTACGGCGGGCTCCAGTTGACCCTGGACGACTGGGAGCGCTACGGCGGTCTCGACTACGCCTCCAGTCCCGACCTGGCCAGCCGCTCGCAGCAGATAGCAGTGGCCCAGGAGATCCTCGCGGACCAGGGCACCAGCCCCTGGGGTACGTGCGCCGTGCTGAACGGCCTCACCAAGGAGTCCGGCTCGGTCGACCTCGACACCGGAGTGGAGGGCGACTCACCCTCCGAGGTGTCCGGATCCTCCGGATTGCTCGATTCATCCAACTCGTCCAACTCATCCGATTCATCCGACGCGTCGGAGGGGTCCGACTCCTCCGGCTCCGGTGACGCCTCCGAGTCGTCGACGCCGTCCGGCGACCCCTCGAAGTCGGCGAGCGACACTCCGGATGCTTCGTCTGAGTCGCCCGGAAAGTCCTCTTCTTCGCCGTCTTCATCCTCCGAGTCCAAGAAGCCCTCGAAGTCCGATGCGTCACCCGAGGCGACGGCCTCGCAGTCGCCGGAGAGCTCGCCCACCGAGGCGCCCAATGCGGACAATCAGGACAACTGGTCCCAGGATGCGGGCTTCTGGAGCCTCGTCGACACCGGTTCGATCGACGGCGCGACCGATGGTGCGGCCGACGGCGCGACCGAGGACGCGACGGCCGGGACCGGCCGGCACCGCGGTGCCAGCGCCGACGAGGGCGACACCGCCGAGGCGGCCACCAAGTCCACCGGGCGCCACGCCTCGTACAAGGTCCGCGAGGGCGACACTCTCGCCTCGATCGCCGACTCGCTTGACCTCGACGGCGGATGGCGCGCGCTGTATCAGGCGAACAAGAAGGCCATCGGCTCCGACGCGAACCGCATCGCTCCCGGTCAGACCTTGGACGTCCCTGCCAAATAACGGTCGAACAGGGTGAAAAACAGCGGCAGTTCGCGTCATATTTCGCGGCGAATGTCCGTTTTGAAAGCAGTGAGAGATAGATCTCAGAAGCCCTGATCGTCTTTGAAATTCCGCGAAACGCGTGTCTACGGTCATGACCGCTCGCCACCAGTGCGGGCCCCTACAGCCGTCACGCCGAATCCTGCCGGCGGCCGTACGGGAACAGTCGTCGCGTAAAGCGCCGTAGGCAGGAGCGGGGGACCCAAGGTTTGCGCCGGGTCCGGCAGTTGAGGTCCTACGGGACCACACGCCGGAGCCGGCTCGGGGTGAAGCCGCGCAGCGGGAGCCGAGAGGCGAACGTGCGCGGCCGGGCAACTCAACCGGCCCGAACCCGACAGCTCACCTCGTAGGCGTCGGTGAGGGGATCCAACCATGCTGTTTTCCAGCAAGGGCAAGCACCGTCGTCCGTCCAAGGCCGCCCGCGCCATCGCCGTCGTCGGCGTCACCGGTGCCGCCGCCGTCGCCGCCCCGCTGATGGCGGCCGGCAGCGCCTCGGCCGCCACCGCCTCCGAGTGGGACGCCGTCGCCCAGTGCGAGTCCGGCGGCAACTGGTCGATCAACACCGGCAACGGCTACTACGGCGGTCTGCAGTTCTCCGCCTCCACCTGGGCCGCGTACGGCGGCACCGCGTACGCCTCCACCGCCGACCAGGCCACCAAGTCCCAGCAGATCGAGATAGCCGAGAAGGTCCTCGCGGGCCAGGGCAAGGGTGCCTGGCCGCACTGCGGCACCGGCCTGTCCAGCGCCGCGTACAACGGCTCCACCGAGACCGCCCCTCGCGCTGCTGAGCAGCAGTCGGCCTCCCGCTCCGCCGACCGCCCGGCCGCCAAGAAGAGCACCAAGACCGTCACCACCCCGACCGGCAAGAAGGTCAAGAAGGGCGACGGCGAGTACAAGGTCGCCAAGGGTGACACCCTCAGCACGATCGCGGCCGAGCACGACGTCAAGGGCGGCTGGGAGAAGCTCTTCCAGCTGAACAAGGACATCGTCGAGGACGCCGACCTGATCTACCCCGGTCAGCAGCTGCACCTGAAGTAAGAGGGCGCGGCCACGGCGCGTACGTGGCCGACAGCTGAACCACAGCGCCTTCACATCCGTGGACTCCATAGTGAAGGCGTCGTGAGGGCCACCCCCGTCCCCACGAACTCCCCGCCTCGGTGCGTCTTCCCCCGTACGCACCGGGGCGGGGTTCTTTGTACCGCGTCTTTGTTCCGTTCGGAAACAATTTACTCTCGGTTCCGTCCACGGGGCGGTCGACCGCTGGTCTGATGCCCGGAGCCGGTTAGGCTCATCCCGCAGTCCCACCGCGGACCGCGTACCCGCGTCACATCCCAAGAAGGAGATGCTCGTGCCGTCCATCGACGTCGTCGTAGCCCGGGAAATCCTGGACTCCCGAGGCAATCCCACGGTCGAGGTCGAGGTCGGCCTCGACGACGGCAGCACGGGTCGTGCCGCCGTTCCGTCCGGCGCCTCCACCGGTGCCTTCGAGGCCATCGAGCTGCGTGACGGTGACCCGAACCGCTACCAGGGCAAGGGCGTCGAGAAGGCCGTCCTCGCCGTCATCGAGCAGATCGGCCCGGAGCTCGTCGGCTACGACGCCACCGAGCAGCGCCTGATCGACCAGGCCATGTTCGACCTGGATGCCACCGACAACAAGGGCTCCCTCGGTGCAAACGCCATCCTCGGCGTCTCCCTGGCCGTCGCCCACGCCGCCTCCGAGGCGTCCGACCTGCCGCTGTTCCGCTACCTCGGTGGCCCGAACGCGCACCTGCTCCCCGTCCCGATGATGAACATCCTCAACGGTGGATCCCACGCGGACTCCAACGTCGACATCCAGGAGTTCATGATCGCCCCGATCGGCGCGGAGTCCTTCTCCGAGGCCCTGCGCTGGGGCACCGAGGTCTACCACACCCTCAAGAAGGTGCTGAAGGGCCGCGGCCTGTCCACCGGCCTCGGCGACGAGGGCGGCTTCGCCCCGAACCTCGGCTCCAACCGCGAGGCCCTCGACCTCATCCTCGAAGCGATCAAGGAAGCCGGCTACGCGCCCGGCGAGCAGATCGCCCTCGCGCTCGACGTCGCCGCCTCCGAGTTCTACAAGGACGGCACGTACGTCTTCGAGGGCAAGGAGCGCTCCGCCGCCGAGATGACGGAGTACTACGAGGAGCTCGTCGCGGCCTACCCGCTCGTCTCCATCGAGGACCCGCTGTTCGAGGACGACTGGGCCGGCTGGAAGGTCATCACCGACAAGCTCGGCGACAAGGTCCAGCTGGTCGGCGACGACCTGTTCGTCACCAACCCCGAGCGCCTGGCCCGCGGCATCGAGGAGGGCACCGCCAACGCCCTGCTCGTGAAGGTGAACCAGATCGGCTCGCTCACCGAGACCCTGGACGCCGTCGAGCTCGCCCAGCGCAGCGGCTTCAAGTGCATGATGTCCCACCGCTCCGGCGAGACCGAGGACGTCACCATCGCCGACCTGGCCGTCGCCACCAACTGCGGCCAGATCAAGACCGGCGCCCCGGCCCGCTCCGAGCGCGTGGCCAAGTACAACCAGCTGCTGCGCATCGAGGAGATCCTCGACGACGCCGCGGTGTACGCCGGCCGCAGCGCCTTCCCGCGCTTCAAGGGCTGACCCCGGCTGACCTCACCTGGGTAAGGCTTAGCCAGTCGTACGTACGTCCCCGTACTCGGTCCCGTACCGTGTGCGGGGACGTATGCACGTGAAAGGGGAGGCGAGAGCCGATGGCCGTCAAGGACCGGGACCGTTTCTCCACCGCGACCAGGATCCGGTTGCTCGGCGAGCAGACGGCGGCCCGCGTCTACCGCTCCCAGACCAAGCGGCAGGCCCGGCGCTCCCGGCTCACCGGACGCGCCGCGCTGCTCGCGCTGGTGGTCTGCTCGCTCGTCGTGGCGCTGGCCTACCCGATAAGGCAGTACGTCTCGCAGCGCGCCGAGATCGCCGACCTCCAGCGGGAGAAGGAGGAGGCCGCCCAGCGCGTCGAGGACCTGCGCGACATCAAGGCGCGCTGGCAGGACGACGCGTACGCCGAACAGCAGATCCGGCAGCGGCTGCACTATGTGATGCCCGGGGAGACGGGCTTCATCGTGGTCGACCCGGACGCGGCGAAGAAGTCGCGGACCGACCAGAGCGCGGCCGACCGCCCCTGGTACGCGAACATCTGGGACGGGGTCGACAAGGCCGACGCCGCCCAGTGAGATCCGAACCGATAGAAAGACAGGCATGGAAACGCCCCCGCCGCCCACCCCGCGCACCGAGCCCACCGACGCGGACGTCGAGGCCTTCAAGCAGCAGCTCGGCCGTCCGCCGCGCGGGCTGCGCGCGATCGCACACCGGTGCCCGTGCGGGCAGCCGGACGTGGTCGAGACGGCCCCCCGCCTGCCCGACGGCACGCCCTTCCCGACGCTGTACTACCTGACGTGCCCGAAGGCCTCGTCGGCGATCGGCACGCTGGAGGCGAACGGGGTGATGAAGGAGATGTCGGCGCGGCTGGAGAGCGACCCGGAGCTGGCCGCTGCGTATCGCTCCGCGCACGAGGACTACATCCGGCGGCGCGACGAGATCGAGGAGCTGACCGGGTTTCCGAGCGCCGGGGGTATGCCGGACCGGGTGAAGTGTCTGCATGTGCTGGTCGCGCACTCGCTGGCCGCCGGGCCGGGGGTGAATCCGCTGGGAGACGAGGCGATCGCGATGCTGCCGGAGTGGTGGATGAAGGGGCCGTGCGTGGTGCCGGCCGAGTGAGTCCCGCCCCGCCGCCCCTACCCGTCCCGTCCCCGGGGGCTGCCGCCCCCGGCCCCCCGCATCGGCCTGAACGGCCTCGTCCTCAAACGCCGGACGGGCTGAGATGAGCCTCCGTACCTCTGAAAGGTGCCCCATGACCCGCGTCGCCGCCATCGACTGCGGTACGAACTCCATCCGGCTTCTCGTCGCCGATGTCGACCCTGCCACCGGCGAACTCGTCGACCTGGACCGCCGTATGACCATCGTGCGTCTCGGCCAGGGGGTCGACCGTACGGGGCGGCTGGCGCCGGAGGCGCTGGAGCGTACCTTCGCCGCGTGCCGTGACTACGCGGCGATCATCAAGGAGCACGGCGCCGAGCGGCTGCGCTTCGTGGCCACGTCCGCCTCGCGGGACGCCGAGAACCGGGACGAGTTCGTGCGCGGGGTCATGGACATCCTGGGCGTCGAGCCCGAGGTCGTCACCGGGGACCAGGAGGCGGAGTTCTCCTTCACCGGCGCGACGAAGGAGCTGACGGGGCGGGCGGATCTGCACCGGCCCTACCTGGTCGTGGACATCGGCGGCGGCTCGACCGAGTTCGTCGTCGGCGAGGAGCACGTCCGCGCGGCGCGCTCCGTGGACGTCGGCTGTGTGCGGATGACCGAGCGCCACCTCGTGCGCGACGGCGCGGTCTCCGACCCGCCCTCCGCCGAGCAGATCGCGGCGATAAGGGCGGACATCGAGGCCGCCCTCGACCTCGCCGAGGAGACGGTGCCGCTGCGCGAGGCGAAGACGCTGGTGGGGCTCGCCGGTTCGGTCACCACGGTGTCCGCGATCGCGCAGGACCTGCCCGAGTACGACTCCGCGCGCATCCACCACTCCCGGGTCGGCCTCGACCGGGTCCGCGAGATCACCGACTGGCTGCTGCACTCCACCCACGCCGAGCGCGCGGCCGTGCCCTCCATGCACCCGGGGCGGGTCGACGTCATCGCGGCCGGCGCGCTGGTGCTGCTGGCGATCATGGAGCGGACCGGCGCCGGTGAGGTCGTCGTCAGCGAGCACGACATCCTCGACGGCATCGCCTTCAAGGTCGCCGAGGAGGCCGCCGAGCAGGGCCACTGACCCGCACCTCGACGCCGAACGGCCCCGGTGCCCTTCCTGAGGGAGGGAACCGGGGCCGTCGTGCGAGCCCGAGCGGGCCGGCGTCAGTTGCAGAGGAGAACGATGAGGCCGCTGCATCCGTCGTCATCGCCGTGGCTCGGATTCGCCTGCGCGACCGTGGCCTTGGAGGAGTGGACGGGTGTCATGGCCGAGGCGGACGCTGCCGTGAACGCGCCCGTCGCCAGGGCGATGCCGAGGGCAACGCCGACCGAGACTATTCGCTTGCCGGCCCGCTTGGGGGCCTTCCGTGAAGTGATCATGGCTGCACGTTATGTGCCCTTCTGATCATTTTCGCGTGGAGAGTGGCTGGATGGGTGACGGTGACTCAGATCGCAGGCGAGGGATGGTTCGTGTCTCGTTTTGCTACCTGCCGGTAGCCATCGAGTGAGCGCTGCGGTTAGCGTGTGAGCGCTTTCGAGGGGCCTTCCAAGCCCCTTGGAGCCCTCCCGGAGCGGCCTTCTCGAGAAAGTTCGTGAAGTTCTTCACAAGGAATTCGGCCCTGTCGGAGCATGTATAGGTGTCGGTTGACCCTTCCGAGGGGTGAACAGGCCCTTGAACATGTTCAGATGGCTCGTGTAAGGGAGCTTCGGAAGCCTTCCGGCGAAGCGTGGCACGTGCCGCTCACAGAGGGCCCGTGAGGACAGAGAGGCAGCTCACGCGGCATTGACAACGGGCCGTACGGCACACCGGTTCCCGGATGTCACCATGACCTGTGTCACGCGGGCCGGGGATGGTAGCACAGGCCATGGGAGAGCTTGTGAAGGGGCGCACGAGCGACCCCCCTGAGGCAGGTGGATACTCGATGGCATGAGCACCACGGAGCGTCCCAGGATCCTCGTAGTAGGCGGTGGGTACGTAGGCCTGTACGCAGCTCGGCGCATTCTCAAGAAGATGCGCTACGGCGAGGCGACCGTCACGGTCGTCGACCCTCGGTCGTACATGACCTACCAGCCCTTCCTTCCCGAAACCGCCGCCGGCAGCATCTCCCCGCGCCACGTCGTCGTCCCGCTGCGACGCGTGCTGCCCAAGGCGGAGGTTCTCACCGGCCGGGTCACCACCATCGATCAGGACCGCAAGGTCGCCACGATCGCCCCGCTGGTCGGCGAGGCGTACGAGCTGCCCTTCGACTACCTGGTCATCGCGATGGGCGCGGTCTCCCGCACCTTCCCGATCCCCGGCCTCGCCGAGCAGGGCATCGGCATGAAGGGCATCGAGGAGGCCATCGGCCTGCGCAACCACGTCCTCGAGCAGCTGGACAAGGCCGACTCCACCACCGACGAGGAGATCCGCCGCAAGGCGCTCACCTTCGTCTTCATCGGCGGCGGCTTCGCCGGTGCCGAGACCATCGGTGAGGTCGAGGACATGGCCCGCGACGCGGCCAAGTACTACACCAGCGTCTCCCGCGAGGACATGCGGTTCGTCCTCGTCGACGCCGCCGACAAGATCCTGCCCGAGGTCGGCCCCAAGCTCGGCCAGTACGGCAAGGAGCACCTGGAGGCGCGTGGCGTCGAGGTCTACCTCTCGACCTCCATGGACTCCTGCGTCGACGGCCACGTCGTGCTGAAGAACGGACTCGAGGTCGACTCCAACACGATCGTGTGGACGGCCGGCGTCAAGCCGAACCCGGCCCTCGCCCGCTTCGGTCTGCCCCTCGGCCCGCGCGGTCACGTCGACTGCGAGCCGACCCTCCAGGTCGCGGGCACCGACTACATCTGGGCCGCCGGCGACAACGCCCAGGTCCCGGACCTCGTCGGCCGCAAGGCCGGCAACCCCAACGCCTGGTGCCCGCCGAACGCCCAGCACGCGCTGCGGCAGGCCAAGGTCCTCGGCGACAACGTGATCTCCGGTATGCGGGGCTTCCCGCAGAAGGACTACTCGCACGCCAACAAGGGCGCGGTGGCCGGTCTCGGCCTCCACAAGGGCGTCGCGATGATCGTCATGGGCAAGATGAAGATCAAGCTCAAGGGCCGTCTCGCCTGGTACATGCACCGTGGCTACCACGGCATGGCGATGCCGACCTTCAACCGCAAGATCCGCGTCTTCGCCGACTGGACCCTCGGCATGTTCCTCAAGCGTGAGGTCGTCGCCCTCGGCGCCCTGGAGACTCCCCGCGAGGAGTTCTACGAGGCCGCCAAGCCCGTGCCCTCGGCGCCCAAGCAGGAGAAGACCGAGGCCAAGGCCTCCTGACCGCTTCCGGTCAGCCGGACCGACCGAAGGACCTCCCGCCATCCGTGGTGCGGGAGGTCCTTCGGCGTTGAGAGTACGTGGTCGCTGCATGCATTTTGCCCAGCCGTAACGCGCGTGGGGGACTGCCAACGGGCCCCGCAAGTGTTTACGTGGTGTCGGACATTCCGGGATCCGTAATCACGGAGGTGTGTGCCATGGCAGACGCCGCGGTGCGGCTCAAGCGTCTTCTCGAACAGTTGCTGGGGGTTCCGCTCCCGGTGCGCATCCGCGCCTGGGACGGATCGCAGGCGGGTCCGCCGGGCGCGCCGATCCTCGTCGTACACAACCGCCGTGCCGTACGGCGGCTGTTGTTCAAGCCCGGTGAGCTCGGCCTCGCCCGCGCCTGGGTCGCCGGTGACCTGGACATCGAGGGGGATCTCTACACCGCCCTCGATCTGCTCGCGGGGCTGGTGTGGGAGCGGGGCGAGGACGCCCGGAGCCTGGCTCAGACGCTTCGGGACCCCGAGGCGCGTGCCGCCGTCCGCGGGCTCCTGAGACTCGGCGGACTGCCGCTGCCGCCCGCGCCGCCGCCCGAGGAGGTGCGCAGGCCGGGCCATCTGCACACGAAGCGCACGGACAAGCGAGCCATCAGCCACCACTACGACGTCGGCAACGACTTCTACGAGATCGTCCTCGGCCCGTCCATGGTGTACTCCTGCGCCTACTGGCCCGACCCGGACAGCACCCTGGAGACCGCCCAGCGCGACAAGCTCGACCTCGTCTGCCGCAAGCTCGGCGTGCGGCCCGGCCTGCGCCTGCTCGACGTCGGCTGCGGCTGGGGCTCCATGGCGGTGCACGCCGCCCGCGAGTACGGCGTGAGCGTCGTCGGGATCACCCTCTCCCAGGAACAGGCCGCCTACGCCCGCAAGCGCGTCGCCGACGAGGGGCTCACCGACAAGGTGGAGATCCGGGTCCAGGACTACCGGGACGTCGGCGACGGACCCTACGACGCCATCTCCTCCATCGGCATGGCCGAGCACGTCGGCGCCGACCGGTACCTGGAGTACGCCGATGTGCTGCACCGGCTGCTGAAGCCCGGCGGGCGGCTGCTGAACCACCAGATCGCCCGGCGGCCGCAGCGCGACGAATCGTCGTACGAGGTCGACGAGTTCATCGACGCGTATGTGTTCCCCGACGGCGAGCTCCAGCCCGTCGGCAGCACCGTCGCCCAGCTCGAACGCGCCGGTTTCGAGGTGCGTGACGTCGAGTCGATCCGCGAGCACTACGCCCTGACCCTGCGCCGCTGGGTCGCGCATCTGGAGGCCGACTGGGCGCGGGCGGTCACGCTCACCAGCATCGGGCGCGCCCGCGTCTGGCGCCTGTACATGGCCGCCTCCGCGCTGGCCTTCGAGCGCAACCGCATCGGCGTCAACCAGGTGCTGGCGGTGCGCACCCCCGAGTCCGGTGACTCCGGGATGCCGCTGCGCGCCCGCAAGTGGAGTGAGACCCAGAGCCGTTGAGCGGGGCGCAAGCCGAAGGGCCGGGCCCCCTGGTGGGGGAACCCGGCCCTTCGGTGCGTCGAGGCTCGGTCACTCGGCCTTGATCGCGTTCAGCATGTTCAGCTTCGCGGCGTTGCGGGCCGGCCACAGCGCGGCCAGGACGCCCACCAGACCGGCAAGCACCAGGAAGATCCCGATCCGGTCCCAGGGCAGGACCAGCCGGTAGCCCGGGATCTGGTCCGCGAAGGTCTCGCCGATCGCCCAGCCGAGGAACGAGCCGAGACCGATGCCGACCACCGCGCCGAACACCGAGATGACGACGGCCTCGAGGCGGACCATCCGCTTCACCCGGCGCCGGTCGAGACCGATCGCCCGCAGCATGCCGATCTCCTGCTGTCGTTCGAAGACCGACATCGCGAGGGTGTTGACGACGCCCAGCACCGCGATGATCAGGGCCATCGCCAGCAGGCCGTACATGATGTTCAGCAGGGTGTTGATGGCGCCGCCGAACTCGTTGCGGATGTCCTGCCGGTCCATGACCGTGATCGCGGGGTTGTCGCCCAGCGCGTCGATGAGGACCTTCTCGTTCGCCGCGGACTGGCCGCCGTCCGTCTTCACGAAGATCTGCCGGATGTACGGCTTCGCCTCGTGCTGGTCGGCGATCTTCTTGTCGATCAGGACCGGCGAGAGGAACTCGCTGTCCTTGTAGACGGCGCCGACGGTCAGCGTGGCCTTCTTCTCGTCGGCGAAGGTGAAGGGGACGCTGTCGCCGGGCTTCCAGCCCTTGCTCTTGGCCGTCTTCTCGGCGACCGCGATCCGGCCCTCGGCGAGCGAGTCGACGTTGCCGCTGACGACGTCGACGGTCAGGACCCGCTGGATGTCGCCCGGGGTGACCGCGGAGGCGGAGACGTACTCGTCGTCGGCCTGGAGGTAGGCGTCCTGCTGGGGCGAGACCGCGGAGACGCCCTTGGCCTTCTCCAGCGCGGTGAGCGCGGACTGGTCGAGGTCGCCGCCGTTGGCCATCGAGACCATGTAGTCGGCCTTGATGTTGTCCGTGGTCATCTTGTCGATGGCGGTGCCGACCGTGATGCCGAGCACCGAAAGACCGGTCACCAGCGTCAGCCCGATCGCCAGCGCCGAGGCGGTGGCTCCGGTGCGGCGGGGGTTGCGGACCGCGTTCAGGCCGGCCAGCTTGCCGGCCACCCCGAAGGGGCCGACGAGCAGCGGGCGGACGAGCGCGATCACGGGCCGGGACAGCAGCGGGATCAGGATGATCACGCCGATCAGCGCGAAGAACGCGCCGCCGCCGATGTACATCCGGCCGTCGTCGCCACCGGTCGAGGCACCCAGCACGATCCCGGCCGCGCCGAGGCCGGTGATGGCCGTGCCGATGGAGTTGCGTAGCACCAGCGACTTGGTGGTGGCCGCCGCGTGGACGCTGTTCATGGCCGCGACCGGCGGGATCTTCGCGGCCCGCCGGCCGGGCAGCCAGGCGGCGAACATCGTGATCAGCACACCGACCGCGATCGCGGCGATCACCGGCGTGACGGACAGGATCAGCGGGCCGTCCGGGATCTTCATCTCGAACGCGGCCATGCCGGAGCGCAGACCGACCGCGAGGCCGATGCCGAGGACGAAGCCGATCACCGAGGCGACCAGGCCCACCACCGCGGCCTCGGCGAGCACCGAGCGGGTGATCTGCTTGCGCGACGCACCGACGGCGCGCATCAGGGCGATCTCCTTGGTGCGCTGGGCGACCAGCATCGTGAAGGTGTTGGAGATCAGGAAGACCCCGACGAAGAGCGCGATGCCCGCGAAGCCGAGCAGGACCTGCTTGAGGTTCCCCATCCCCTGCTCGATCTGCTTCGCCTGCTCGTCCGCGAGCGCCTTGCCGGTCTGCGCCTCGGCGGTGTCCGGCAGCAGCGGCTTGACCGCGGCCAGGATCTTCGCGTCGTCCGCGCCGGGGGCGGCGGTGACGGTGACGCTCTCGTAGTAGCCCGCCTCGAGGTACTGCTTCTGGGCGACCCCGGTGTCGAAGAGGACCAGGCTGCCGCCGGCGTTCACGGCGCCGTCCTCGGTGGTGAACACACCGCTGAGGGTGTACTCCTTCACCGGACCGTTGGTCGCGACGCGCACCCGGTCGCCGACCTTGTACTCACCCTTGGTCGCGGACTCCTTGTCCAGGGCGATCTGATCGTCCTTCACCGGGCCGGAGCCGTCGGTGAAGGTGTAGGCGGAGTCCTTGCCGTCCTTGCCGGGGGCGAAGTTGGAGCCCTTGTTGGACCAGCCGACGCCGATCAGCTTGCCGTCGGGGTCGGCGACCCCGGCGAAGCCCTCGACGCGGCCGTACGCACCGGCGACGCCGTCGACGGCGGTGATCTTGTCGAGGGTCTTCTGGGAGAGACCGGGCTCCTTCTTGCTGTCGTCCGGGTCGGCGTACGAGGTGATCGAGACGGCGACGTCGTCGTAGCTCTTCGCCGACTGGTTGCGGAAGGCGTTGGAGAGGGTGTCGGCGAAGACCAGGGTGCCGGAGACGAACGCGACGCCGAGCATGACGGCGAGCACGGTCATCAGCAGCCGGGCCTTGTGCGCGAGAACGTTGCGCAGGGCGGTGCGGAACATCAGCTGGTGCGGCCCTTCGCGTCGAACTGCTTCATGAAGTCGAGCACGTTGTCCGCGGTCGGCCGGTACATCTCGTCGACGATCCGTCCGTCGGCCAGGAACACCACGCGGTCCGCGTACGCGGCGGCCACCGGGTCATGGGTCACCATCACGACCGTCTGCCCCAACTCCCGTACGGAGTTGCGAAGGAAGCCCAGCACCTCGGCGCCGGAGCGCGAGTCGAGGTTCCCGGTCGGCTCGTCACCGAAGATGATCTCCGGGCGGGAGGCGAGGGCGCGGGCCACGGCGACGCGCTGCTGCTGGCCGCCGGAGAGCTGGGCGGGACGGTGCTTGAGCCGGTCGGAGAGACCGATCATCCGGATCACCGAGTCCACCCACTGCTGGTCCGGCTTGCGGCCCGCGATGTCCATCGGGAGGGTGATGTTCTCCAGCGCGGTCAGCGTGGGCAGCAGGTTGAACGCCTGGAAGATGAAGCCGATCTTGTCCCGGCGCAACTTGGTGAGCTGCTTGTCCTTCAGGGTGCCGAGCTCGGTGTCGCCGATGCGCACCGACCCTGAGGAGAAGGTGTCCAGTCCGGCCACACAGTGCATCAGGGTGGACTTGCCGGAGCCGGAGGGGCCCATGATCGCGGTGAACTCGGCCTGCCGGAAGTCGACGGAGACCCGGTCCAGGGCGACCACCTGGGTCTCGCCCTGTCCGTAGATCTTCGACAGATCCGTGGCCCGCGCGGCCACGGTCGTGGCCCGGTCGGCGATGGGTGCGGTGGTCACGAGAAGAACGCTCCTGAAGGGACGGCGGTGTGTTCGAAGGACGTATCCATCGTCCCGGCCGTGCGGCGCCGTGTAGTCCGTCCCTGTTCCGGTTCCGAAGGCAGACTGCGGATGGACCGGAGGCGGCTGTGTCATACCTGAGGATGACGGGGACCCCTGACACCTGTTCGTGTCGGGAACAGGTGGAGCGTCCTTGTTCGGGCGGTGAAATTCCGTCATTCCGTATGCGTCGCCGAACGCCGCACGGAAGGCTATTGGCAAGTGCGGATGGCGTGTTCCGTGGGCTGATGCACCCTCAGACGTCAATAAAATAAGACAACATCGGTCCGCCCGTCCGCTGTTCGGGGGAGGTATCCCGATAGGCTCGGGATCTCGATGCGGAGCCCATGGCCTGCCCAGATGGTGGAATGCAGACACGGCGAGCTTAAACCTCGCTGCCCCTTCGCGGGCGTGCCGGTTCAAGTCCGGCTCTGGGCACTTCCGACACCCCTCCCTCCCTTCAAGAGTTGACCCCGGTTCAGGAGTTCCCGCGCAACCGTTGACAGCGGATGCATGCGCCCGGAGACTCGCTTTCGTACATGGTGAATGAATTTTCACAGTGCGAACAAGCGAACCGAGTGAAGGGAAGCGACCGATGCGCACCACCGTCGGCATCATCGGAGCGGGCCCCGCCGGCCTCCTCCTCGCGCGGCTGCTCCTGGGCGCCGGCATCGACTCGGTCGTCCTGGAGAGCCGCGACCGGGCCTACGTCGAGCACCGCCAGCGCGCCGGGATCCTGGAGCAGGGCACGGTGGACGTGCTGCGGGCGGCCGGTGCCGGGGAGCGCTTGGACCGCGAGGGCCTGCCGCACGACGGCATCGAGCTGCGCTTCGACCGCAAACGCCATCGCGTCGACTTCCCCGCCCTCACCGGCGGCCGGTCGGTCATGGTCTACGCCCAGACCGAGGTCTGCAAGGACCTCATCGCCCTCCAGCTGAAGGAGGGCGGCCCGCTGCTGTTCGAGGCGGAGGCGCTGGCGGTGGAGGGCGCGGACACCGAGCGCCCGCGCGTGCGCTTCCGGCGCGACGGTGTCGAGGACGTCCTCGAATGCGACTACGTCGTGGGCTGCGACGGCTTCTGGGGCGTGGCCCGCAAGGCGATCCCCGAGGAACTGGTGCGGGTCTTCGAGCGGACGTACCCCTTCGGCTGGCTGGGCGTCCTCGCCGATGTCGCCCCCTCCCACGACGAGCTGGTCTATGCCCGCCACGACCGCGGCTTCGCCCTGCTCTCCATGCGCTCCCCGTCCGTCTCCCGCCTCTACCTCCAGGTGCCCGAGGGCACGGAGGCCGAGGAGTGGAGCGACGACGAGATCTGGGCGGAGCTGGAGCGCCGCTTCGAAACGGCCGACGACTGGCGTCTGGAACGCGGCCCGATCACCCAGAAGACGGTCACGCCGATGCGCTCCTACGTCCACGAGCCCATGCGGCACGGCCGTCTCTTCCTGGCCGGTGACGCGGCCCACATCGTGCCGCCGACGGGCGCGAAGGGGCTGAATCTCGCCATCGGTGACGTCGTCACCTTCGCGCGGGCGCTGACGCACGAGAGGCGCACCGGTTCGGCCGGGCTCCTCGACGCCTACTCCGAGACCTGTCTGCGCCGGGTCTGGCAGGCCGAGCGGTTCTCCTACGACATGACGACGCTGCTGCACCGGGCGCCCGAGGCCACGCCGTTCGAGGACCGGCTCCAGCTGGCGCGCCTGGAGCGGATCGCGGCGTCGAGGGCGGCCGAGACCGATCTCGCGGAGGCGTACACCGGGTTTCCGTTCGGGTGACGGGGCGTGAAGGCCGGGGGAGTGATCTCCGACTGATTCCGGCCACGTCGCAGGTTGGTCATGAATGGGCCCCTTCGTGGCTGGGAATCACCCGGCCGCGTAGCGTGTTGGCCAGCACGACGAGGGAAAGATCCTCCCCAAGCACTAGGGTCAATCCTTTGCCTACCTATTACTCTTGAGCCAAGGCCGCGCACGGCGGCCATGGAGGAGTGAAATGAGGAGCAGCAACCCGGTCTTCTCGCGACGGGGGTTCAGCCGCGACAACGGCTACGCGGGCTTCAACACCGCGCCGCAGGCCGGGGGCGCCGCTGTCGGCACGCAGGGCAACCCTTACGCCCAGCCGCAGGCCGGCAACCCGTACGCGCAGAACCCTTACGCCCAGCAGGACCTGCAGTACGGCGCGCCGCCGCAGGCCCCGGCCACCACCGGCCGCATGACGATGGACGACGTCCTCATGCGCACCGGCACCACGCTCGGCATCCTGATCGTCACGGCCGCGCTCGCCTGGGCGACGCTGCCGGTCGACGACGCCAACATCAGCCGGTCCTACGGCATCGCGATCGGCGCCGGTCTGATCGGCATGGTCCTGGCGCTCGTCCAGTCCTTCAAGCGCAAGGCGTCGCCGGCGCTGATCCTGTCGTACGCCGCGCTCGAGGGCGTGTTCCTCGGCGTGGTCTCCAGCGTCGTCGACAACCGCATCGCCAGCGGTGCGGCCATGCAGGCCGTGCTCGGCACGCTCGCGGTGTTCGGCGCGGTGCTGGTGGCGTACAAGGCGGGCTGGATCCGCGTCAACCGCCGCTTCGTCGGCTTCGTGATGGCGGCCGCGCTCGGCTTCATCGTCCTGATGGCGATCAACCTGCTGTTCGCGGTCTTCGGCGGCGGTGACGGCCTCGGCTTCCGCAGCGGCCCGCTCGGCATCCTCTTCGGTGTCGTCGGCATCCTGCTCGGCGCCTGCTTCCTCGCCCTGGACTTCAAGCAGGTCGAGGACGGCATCGCCTACGGCGCGCCGCGCGAGGAGGCCTGGCTGGCGGCCTTCGGCCTCACCCTGACGCTGGTGTGGATCTACATGGAGTTCCTGAGGCTCATCTCGATCCTCAACAGCAGCGACTGATCCACCGCACAGTCGTACGCGAAGGGCCCCGGGTCGCGACCCGGGGCCCTTCGGCGTTGTCCCGGTGCGCGCCTAGAGCAGTTTGCGCGCGGCCCTCCTCAGGTCGTACTCATGGATGATCGCCTTCGCGTGGCCGTACGCGAGGTTGTGTTCGTGCCGGAGCCAGCTGACCTTCTCCTCGAAGTTGAAGAGAGCCGGGCCTTCTTCGACAGCGCGCAACCAGTCGGAGACTTCACGACCGGTGCAATGGGGGATGCGGGCGAGCAGATTGCGATGGGTCTCCTGGGAGAAGACTTGGGACATCGGCGCCTCCGGACGCATGGGATGTAAGCCGGTCCTTCAGGTCACCGTGCCTGAGCGTTCGCCCGTTGGCAACAGTCGCGTACGCTCACGGCGTGGTTGATACGACGCGTCTGACCCGAGCCGTAGATCACTTCGCCGACCGGTTGCGGGCGGCACCGCAGAGCCGGCTGCAAAGAAGCGCCGCCGCGGAGGCGCTGGCGCTGGCCAGGGAGTTCGCCCGTCGGGCGCAGGTGCTGGAGGAGCCGGGGGCGCAGCCCCGGGAGATGCCCGACGCCGGGATGTTCGCGGCGGCCGACCAAGTCACCGTCGCCGTCCATGACTTGGCCCTCGTACTCACGGACGAGGGGGAGGTCGAGGAAGCGGTGCGGCTGGTGGAGGAGGCGCAGAAGCGGGCCGGGGTGTGAGCCCTAGAGGGACGCTATGACCCGGTCGGCCAGGATGTAGACGTTCTCCTCGCCGCACGCGAAGGTCAGCGTGTACGCGCCCGAGATTCCCGAACCGCCCAGCAGTACCGGAGTCTCGCCCGCGCGCAGGGCCGTCGCCAGGCGCTCCGCCGTCTCGCGGTGGCCCGGGGTCATGCACAGGGTGGTGCCGTCGGCGAAGACATAGACGTCGAGGGTGCCCAGGGGTCCGGGGCGGACGTCGGTCAGTTCGGTGGCGGAGGCGGCCAGGTCCTCAAGGGTGGACACGGTGCGCTCATGGTCGTTCACCACCGGCGACGAGGCCGGGACGAAGTCCGGGTGGGAGGGGTGACGGCGGCGGGCCGCGGCCAGTTCGGGGGACTCCCCGGCGAACTCGTCGGGCTCGGCGGTCGGCTCGGTCACCGGTTCCAGGTGCTCCAGGCCCGCGAAGTCGGCCTGCCGGGGCAGGAAGAGCTCGCTGTCGGACAGACCGAGGAGCGTGGGCGCGTCGGAGGCGTCACGGGCCTCCTGGGCGGCCCAGAAGGCGCGCGCCTCGGCCAGCTCCCGCTCGCGCTCCTCGGCGAGCGCCTCGGCCACGGCCGCGCGTATCTCATCGGCGTCGGCGGAGACGCGGGCCTGCGGGACGAGGCCGCGGGCCGTGGCGGCGTTGTTCTGTGCCAGCTCGGTGTGCAGGGCCGCGACCTGCCGGCGCAGCCCCATGAGGGTGCGCAGGACGGCGACGCCCACGGCGCCGGTGGCGGCCGTGGTGAGCAGCAAGGCGATCGGCATGGCGCTCACTGACGTACTCCCGGTTCAAAGTCGACCCCCGACTTCCTACATCAGCTTGAAGGGCGGACTATCCAGCTGTCAGTGCGTAAGGTCACGAAACGGACAGGGATTTGGGCCTGGGGTTTGGTAGTGAAACTGTTCTGACCTGCGTGAATCCCTCCGCGAAGGGAGATAGGTCACATCCTGGGGGAGATTGGATCACAAAACGGCCCAGAACCTTGGAGTTTCCCGGGTTCTGGGCCGAAGGCTCACGCTGGGTCGTGCGACGACTACCCAGCGGTTCCGCCTCGTTGGTTCAGCTGAGGCGCTCGATCACCATCGCCATGCCCTGGCCGCCGCCGACGCACATCGTCTCCAGGCCGAACTGCTTGTCGTGGAACTGCAGGGAGTTGATGAGCGTGCCGGTGATGCGGGCGCCGGTCATGCCGAAGGGGTGGCCGACGGCGATGGCGCCGCCGTTGACGTTCAGCTTGTCGAGGTCGATGCCCAGGTCGCGGTAGGAGGGGATCACCTGGGCGGCGAACGCCTCGTTGATCTCGACCAGGTCGATGTCGTCGATGGTGAGGCCGGCGCGGCGCAGGGCCTGGTTGCTCGCCTCGACCGGGCCGAGGCCCATGATCTCGGGGGACAGGCCGGAGACGCCGGTGGACACGATGCGGGCGAGCGGGGTGAGGCCCAGCTCGCGGGCCTTGGTGTCGGACATGATCACGACCGCGGCGGCGCCGTCGTTGAGCGGGCAGCAGTTGCCCGCGGTGACGAGTCCGTCCGGGCGGAACACCGGCTTCAGGCCGCCGACGGCCTCCATGGTGACGCCGGCGCGGGGGCCGTCGTCCTTGCTGACGACGGTGCCGTCGGGGAGGGTCACCGGGGTGATCTCGCGCTCCCAGAAGCCGTTCTTGATGGCCTCCTCGGCGAGGTTCTGCGAACGGACGCCGAACTCGTCCATGTCCTGGCGGGTGACGCCCTTGGAGCGGGCGAGGTTCTCGGCGGTCTGGCCCATCGCGATGTAGGCGTCCGGCACGAGGCCGTCCTCACGCGGGTCGTGCCACGTCGTGCCCTCCTGCTGGGCGACCTCGGCGGTGCGGGCCTCGGCCTCCGCGAAGAACGGGTTGTGGGTGTCCGGGAGGCTGTCGGAGTTGCCCTTGGCGAAGCGGGAGACCATCTCGACGCCCGCCGAGATGAAGACGTCGCCCTCGCCGGCCTTGATGGCGTGCAGGGCCATGCGGCTCGTCTGGAGCGACGAGGAGCAGTAGCGGGTGATGGTGCAGCCCGGGAGGTGGTCCATGCCCATCTGCACGGCGACGATACGGCCGAGGTTGTTGCCCTGCTCGCCGCCGGGGAGACCGCAGCCGAGCATCAGGTCGTCGATGTCGCGCGGGTCGAGCTCGGGGACCTTGGCGAGCGCGGCCTGGATGATCGTGGCGGTGATGTCGTCCGGGCGCAGGTCCTTGAGGGAGCCCTTGAAGGCGCGGCCGATGGGGGAGCGGGCGGTCGAGACGATCACGGCTTCGGGCATCACGGCTCCAGGGGCTTACGGGATGGGCAGGGCTGGTGGGGAAGTTACCCGTACGTACCGGCGAGGTCACGGGCGTGGCGGTGTGACCCTTGCCGCAATTTAATAAGCGCTTGCTTTTCTCCGCTGAACTGGACCTGAGGCGCCTGTGCCCTTACTGCGACGGCGTCACCGGTGCCCGGTCCGGCTCCGGTACCCGGCGCCGGCGGCGGCGCTTGAGCAGGGCCCAGGGGCCCTTGGGGCCCGTCGGCATGGCGGCCGTGACCTCTGTGCCCGCCTCCGAGGCGGCCTCGGCAGCCGCCCGGGCCACCGGCAGGAAGCCCTCGCGGCGGGTGACGTCGGGGCGCTCCTCCTCCGCCGGCCACAGACCCAGTGTGGCGCAGACCGTCGGCAGGACCGCCATCGCCGCGGTGGCGTAGCCCTCCGCCGAGGGGTGGTAGTTGTCGGGGCCGAAGAGCTCGCGCGGGTTCGCCTCGAACTCGGGGCCCAGCAGGTCGCCCAGCGACACCGTGCGGCCGCCCTGCTCGACGGCGCCGATCGTCTGGGCCGCCGCCAGCTGGCGGGAGGCGCGCCGGGCCAGCCAGCGCAAGGGCTGCTGCACCGGCTCGATCGTGCCCAGGTCGGGACAGGTGCCGACCACCACCTCCGCACCGGCCGTGCGCAGCCGCCGTACCGCCGAGGAGAGATGGCGGACCGAGCGTGTCGCGGGCATCCGGTTGGTGACATCGTTCGCGCCGATCATGATCACGCAGACGTCGGGTGTCAGGGCCGGGTCGGCCAGGATCAGGGCCACCTGACGGTCCAGGTCGTCCGAGCGCGCACCCGGCAGGGCCACGTTGCGCAGGACCACCGGACGCTCCGCCACCGCCGCCAGTCCCGACGCCAGCAGTGCGCCCGGTGTCTGGCCCGCCCGGTGCACGCCCTGGCCCGCGGCCGTCGAGTCCCCCAGCATGGTCAGCCGCAGCGGCTGTTCGCCCGGCGTCGCGTAGAGGTGGCCGTATCGGCCGTCGGCGTTCGGCACATGGTTGCTCGTGCCGTTGCCCACGTGGCGCCTGGCCATCCGCACCTCGGCGAGCAGGAGACCCACGGCCGCCGCGCCGGCCAGACCGATGCCGCCTCCGCCGTATGCGGCGCCCGCCGCGATCCGCCGGGCCACCCTCGCCCTAGACATGCTCGTCATGCGTCGCCGCCACCTCCTCCTGGCCGGAACAGCCGTACATCAACTGCTTGCCCCGCACGGACCGTGGCCCAATCCCCACCACGAGTGAACGACTTTCGACGGCCCCGTGCAGGCCACCGGGCCTTAGGCTGGCGGAACCACTACGACCACACCTTTTGCAGCATCCGGAGACAACGGTGCAATTCCACGACTCGATGATCAGTCTCGTCGGCGACACCCCGCTGGTGAGGCTCAACAACGTGACCAAGGGCATCCGGGCGACCGTCCTGGCCAAGGTCGAGTACTTCAACCCCGGCGGCTCCGTGAAGGACCGCATCGCCCTGCGCATGATCGAGGCCGCCGAGGAGAGCGGCGCGCTCAAGCCCGGCGGCACCATCGTCGAGCCGACCAGCGGCAACACCGGCGTCGGCCTGGCGATCGTGGCCCAGCAGAAGGGGTACAAGTGCATCTTCGTGTGCCCGGACAAGGTCAGCACCGACAAGATCAATGTGCTGCGGGCCTACGGAGCCGAGGTGGTCGTCTGCCCGACCGCCGTGGATCCCGAGCACCCGGACTCCTACTACAACGTCTCCGACCGGCTGGTCCGTGAGACTCCCGGCGCGTGGAAGCCGGACCAGTACTCCAACCCCAACAACCCGCTCTCCCACTACCACTCGACCGGCCCCGAGCTGTGGGAGCAGACCGAGGGGAAGATCACCCACTTCGTGGCGGGCGTGGGCACCGGCGGCACCATCTCCGGCACCGGCCGCTATCTGAAGGACATCAGCGACGGCAAGGTCAAGGTCGTCGGCGCCGACCCCGAGGGCTCGGTGTACTCGGGCGGCTCCGGGCGGCCGTATCTCGTCGAGGGCGTCGGTGAGGACTTCTGGCCGACCGCCTACGACCGGACCGTCGCCGACGAGATCGTCGCCGTGTCCGACAAGGACTCCTTCCAGATGACCCGGCGCCTGGCCCGCGAGGAGGGCCTGCTGGTGGGCGGCTCCTGCGGCATGGCCGTGGTCGCCGCGCTGGAGGTCGCCGAGCGGCTCGGGCCGGACGACGTCGTGGTCGTCCTCCTCCCCGACAGCGGGCGCGGCTACCTCAGCAAGATCTTCAACGACGAGTGGATGGCCGACTACGGCTTCCTGGAGGACGAGGGTCCGAGCGCGCGCGTCGCCGACGTCCTCAACGACAAGGAGCACGGCGCCATCCCCTCCCTCGTCCACATGCACCCGGACGAGACGGTCGGTCAGGCCATCGAGGTGCTGCGCGAGTACGGCGTCTCGCAGATGCCGATCGTGAAGCCGGGCGCCGGTCACCCGGACGTCATGGCCGCCGAGGTCGTCGGCTCGGTCGTGGAACGGGAGCTGCTGGACGCCCTGTTCACCAAGCGGGCCTCCCTCGACGACCCGCTGGAGAAGCACATGTCGCCGCCGCTGCCGCAGGTCGGCTCGGGCGAGCCGGTCGGCGACCTCATGTCCGTGCTGGGCGCGGCGGACGCGGCGATCGTGCTGGTCGAGGGCAAGCCGACCGGTGTGATCAGCCGTCAGGACCTGCTGGCCTTCCTGGCCAAGGGCGGGAAGTAGCGGCGAACGTGCGGTGAACGGGGCGTGGCCGCGGCGAACGTGCGGTGACCGGGGCCGCTCGCACCGTCGCGGAACTGGTACGAGCGCGTCACGTTCACGCAGCACCCGCTTAACACGGGTCCGGCACATTAGTGGGTGTCGGCAGGGCGGGAGCGGCTCCCCGCCCGAGCCGACGCCGAACGTCCAAGGACCTCCGGAGCGGCTCCCGGACCTCCATGGACGCCACGGACGTGCAGGCCCGGCCCTGACCCGGCTCGCGTCCTTCGCGGGGACCGCCGTCGTCCCGCCCCCCGGAAACGGGGGTGCGGCGGTCCCCGCGCACCTCTTCTTCCGGCAGCCTCGGTCGCCTCAGCGCGCTGTCGCGGCCCAACTCCCCAGCATGGCCAAGCGTTCCGCCGTCTCCGAGCCCCGCTCCGGCGTGTAGACCACCACCGTCTGGTCCGGGTCCGTCGGCACTGTCAGGGTCTCGAACGGCAGGGACAGCACGCCGGTGAGCGGGTGGTGGACGCGTTTCGTGCCCGACATGCACGCCTTGACCTGGTGGTCCGCCCACAGCCGGCGGAAGTCCGGGCTCTTGACCGACAGTTCGTCGATGAGCGCGTCCAGCCGTGTGTCATCAGGGCGGTGGCCGGCGCTCAGGCGCAGGTGCGCGGCGGCCTGGGCGGCGATCTCGGGCCAGTCCGGGAACGTGGTGCGGGCGTCCGCGCCGAGGAAGACCTGCCGGGGGATGTTGCGCCCGGCGGGGGCCGCACGGCTGTAGCCGTTCATCGCGTCCGCGAGGGAGTTCCAGGCGAGGACGTCCATGCGGGCGTCCATGACGAAGGCGGGCGTGCGGTCCATGCCGTCCAGCAGTGCCTGGACACCGGGCCGCACCCGCGACGCCTCCGGTCTGCGCGCATCCCGCCCGCGCCGCGGCCGGGCCACCGTGCGCAGATACGTGTGTTCCGTCTCGTCCAGCCGCAGGACCCGGGCGATCGCGTCCAGCACGGAGTCGGATACGCGTTGTCCGCGGCCCTGTTCCAGACGGACGTAGTAGTCGACGCTCACGCCGGCCAGCTGCGCCACCTCCTCGCGGCGCAGGCCCGGGACGCGGCGCCGCCCGTACGAGGGCAGGCCCACCTCCTCCGGCCGGATCCGGCCGCGGCGCGAGCGCAGGAAGTCTCCCAGGTCCCCGTCCATGGGTTCGAGCGTAGCCGCGCGCCCGGCCGTGAGCCTGGTACTGCCAGACACAGGAACAACGCATCCCTGGGTAGGGCCGGCGCGGCGGCCGAGGGTGAGGGGTGTTCGCCAGTCGCCGGGGAGAGGCCCCGGCGGCTCCCTCACCCAGGAGGAGTCCCATGTCGTACGAGAACCTGACCGGCCGTACCGCCGTCGTGACCGGAGCGGCGAGCGGGATCGGCGAGGCCGTCGCCGTGCTGCTCGCCGAGCGGGGCGCACGGGTGGCGCTGCTGGCCCGGCGTGAGCAGCGGCTGGAGGAGGTCGCCGCGAAGATCACCGCGGGCGGCGGCAGCGCGCTGGCCGTCGTCGCGGACGTCACCGACGACGCGTCCGTGGCCGCCGCCGTGGCGCGGATCCATGAGGCGTACGGGCCCGTCGACCTCGTCGTCAACAACGCCGGCGTCATGCTGGGCAACCCCGTGGAGGCGGGGCGGCTCGACGAGTGGCAGCGGATGATCGACACCAACGTGACCGGGGTGCTGCGCGTCATCCGGGCGTTCACCGGCGACCTGGTGGCGGCGGCCGGCGAGGGCCGCACGGCCGACCTGGTCGACATCTCGTCCGTCGGCGCGCATCTCGCGTTCCCCAATTACGCGGTGTACGGGGCGACGAAGGCCGCGGTCACGCATCTCTCCCAGTGCCTGCGCACCGAGTTCGGGCCGCGTGACGTGCGGGTGACCAATGTGGAGCCGGGGTTCGTGGAGAGCGAGCTGCGGCTGCACACCGACAACGCCGAGGTGTCGGGGCAGGTCGACGGCATGCTGGAAGCCGTGGGCACGCTGGCCGCCGAGGAACTCGCCGATGTGGTGGCGTACGCGGTGAGCCGGCCGCGGCATGTGAACCTGCGGCAGATCATGGCGATGCCCACCCGGCAGGCGTGAGACCGTCGGTCCCCCGCCGGGCTCAGTCCTCCCAGCGGTCCTCGTCCTTGGCCGACCCGCGGCGCCAGCCCCTGAACATTCCGGGGTTGGTGCGGGCCGCCTGGACGACGTTCACTCCGACGATGCCGATCCAGGTGACCAGCAGCCCCTTGAGCCCGGCCACACCGCCGCCGATCCCGGACAGCGGGACCGCCAGGATCATGGTGACGATGCCGAAGCCGAAGCGCTCACCGAAGGAGTCCGAGTCGGTCGGCTTCGGCGACCGCGCGCCCCGGGCCACCACCATCTGCTGCTCGGCCAGCTGCCGCCGCACCCGGCGCTCGACAGCCCCGTCGATGCGCTGGTCGACCTTCTCCATGAACGAGTCGACCAGCGCGGACTCGTACTCGTCGCCCAGTTCCCTGCGTGCCTGCAGGGTGGCGTTCAGTTCCTTCTTGAGCTCGGTGTCCCGCGCGTCCATTCCGGTCATACGCCCCACGGTAGGGAGCTGGGACGCGGGCCGCACGGGGGTTAGCCCCCCTGTTCGTCAGGGGGCCAGCCGTCACTTCGCCAGGCCGTGCTCCTTCGCGTACGCGTTCGCCACGTCCTCGGGGTCCTTCTTGTCCTTGTCCACCAGCCGGTTCAGCTCGGTCAGCTGCTCGGTGGTCAGGGTGTTGCCGAGTTCGGCGAGGGCCTTGCGGACGGCGGAATCGGCCTTGCGGTCGGCGATCAGCGGGACGACGTGCTGGCCGGGGATGAGGTTCTTGGGGTCGGTCAGCACCACCCAGTCGTTGGCCTGGATGTCGGTGTCGGTGGTGAAGAGGTTCGCCACGTCCACGTCGCCCTTCTTCAGGGCGCCCTTGACCAGCGGTCCGGAGGAGTCCAGCGACTTGAACTCCTTGAACTCCACGCCGTAGACGTCCTTCAGGCCCACGGCGCCGACCTCCCGCTTCTTCACCTCGGGCGCCGCGCCGATGACCAGCTTGCCGTTCTGCTTCCTCAGGTCGGCGAGGGAGGCCAGGCCGTACTTCTCGGCCGTCTCACGGGTGACGACGAAGGCGTCCGAGTCCTCGGCCCTGCCGTACGGCAGCACCTGCAGGCCGTTGGGGAGGGACATGGTGAGGGCGTTCTGCATCTCGCCCTCCTCCGTGGCCGTCGCCTTGGGCGCGACGTAGTGCAGCAGGGCGCCCTGGTACTCGGGGAGCAGGTCGATGTCGCCGCCCTTGAGGGCGGGGATGAGGATCTCGCGGGTGCCGAGGTTGGGGCGGACGCTGACCTTCACGCCGGCCGCGTCCAGTACGGCGGCGTAGAGGTACCCGAGCACCTGGTTCTCGGTGAAGTTGGCGGTGCCGATGGTGATGCCGCCCTTGCTGGAGCCGCCCCCGGAGCCGGCGGAGCCCTCGCCCTCCAGGGAGGTGATGCCGCTGGAGCAGGCGGCGAGTGCGGGGACGGAGGCGGCTGCGAAGAGGCCGCCGAGGAGGGTACGTCGGTTCATCGGAAGGTTCATCGATGGGTCCCTAGGCAGTGCGAGTGCGGTGGCGGAAGAGGAAGCGCTGGAGGCCGGAGAGGGCGAGGTCCAGGACGACGGCGACCACGGCGACCAGCACCGCACCGCCGAGCACCTGCACGAGGTCGCGCTGGGCGAGGCCGTCGAAGACGTAGCGGCCGAGGCCCCCGAAGGAGACGTACGCGGCGATGGTGGCGGTGGCGACGACCTGGATCAGCGCCAGCCGCAGGCCCGTCATGATCAGCGGGAGCGCGAGCGGCAGTTCGACCTGGAGCAGGACCTGGTGGCCGCGCATGCCCTGGCCGCGTGCCGCGTCCTTCACGTCCGGGTCGACGGCCGTCATGCCCGCGTAGGTGTTGGTGACGATCGCCGGGACCGCGAGGGCGACCAGAGCGACGTAGACCGGGAGCATGGAAAGGCCGCCGGCCAGGAAGACCAGCACCACCAGACCGACGGTCGGCAGGGCGCGGCCGAAGGACGCGAGGTTGATCGCGAGGAAGGCGCCCTTGCCGGTGTGGCCGATCAGCAGGCCGAGGGGGAGGCCGATCGCCGCCGCGATGAGCGTGGCGAGCAGGGAGTACTGGAGGTGTTCGGCCAGCCGGTGCGCGATGCCGTCGGAGCCGGACCACTGCTCGCCGGCGACCAGCCAGGCGCCGAGGTTCTTGAAGAGTTCGTACATGTCAGGCTCGCCGCCTCCGCCACGGGGTCAGGACGTACTGAAGGCCGACCAGCAGCGCGTCGGCGACCACCGCGAGGAGCAGGGTGAGGACCACTCCGACGATCACGGGGGTCGGGAAGTTGCGCTGGAAGCCGTCGGTGAAGAGCTGGCCGAGGCCCCCGTCGCCGATATAGGTCGCGACCGAGACCAGGGAGATGGACATGACGGTCGCGATCCGCACGCCGGCCATGATCACGGGCAGCGCGAGCGGGAACTCGACGGTGAGGAGGGTGCGCAGCGGGCGCGTGCCCATCGCCTTCGCGGCCTCCTTCACCTTCACCGGGACCGAGTCGAGGCCCTCGACCGTGTTCCGCAGCAGCACCACCAGCGTGTAGACCGTCAGGCCGACCACGGTCGTGGTGCGGGTCAGACCGGACACCGGGAGCAGCAGCACGAAGATCGCGATCGAGGGGATCGTGAACAGGACGTTCGACAGGCCCAGCAGGAAGCCGCGCAGGGGGCGGATGCGGTGGGCGATCACCGCCAGCGGCAGCGAGATCACCACGCCCAGGAAGACGGCGCCGAGCGCGGCCTGGAGGTGGGAGAGCGTCAGGGTGGTGAGGTCGTCGGTGTGGTCGCCTATCCACGACCAGTCGATGGTCATGCGGTCACCCTGGCTTCCGTGTGCGCCTGGCCCGCGTGCTCGTGGATGTCGTCGCGGGAGGAGACGCCGGTGAGGTGGCCGTCCGCGTCGACGCGGGCTATCAGGCCGTTGGGGGAGGCGATGGACTCGTTGAGGGCGGCGAGGAGCGAGTCGCCGTCCGTCAGCGGGCGTACGGGGATCTCGGTGTCCTCGGACGCCCAGTGCAGGGGCTTGTTCGCCGCGTCGAGCACCAGGCTCCAGATGCCGCCCTCCGGCGCGGGGCCCTGCGGGACGTCCGCGAGGGTGCGCAGGCTCAGCAGCTTCAGACCGCGCTCGGCGCCGAGGAAGTCGGCCACGAAGTCGTCGGCGGGGCGGGCGAGCAGCTCGGCGGGGGAGGCGCACTGCACCAGGTGGCCGCCGGTGCGGAAGATCGCGATCTGGTCACCGAGCCGTACGGCCTCGTCGATGTCGTGGGTGACGAAGACGATGGTCTTGCTCAACTCCTTCTGCAGGCGCAGGAGTTCGTCTTGGAGCTGGGTGCGCACGACGGGGTCGACCGCGCCGAACGGTTCGTCCATCAGCAGCACGGGCGGGTCGGCGGCCAGCGCGCGGGCCACGCCGACGCGCTGCTGCTGCCCGCCGGAGAGCTGGTGCGGGTAACGCTTGCCCGCGTCGGCCGCGAGACCGACGGTCTCCAGGAGCTCCGCCGCGCGGGCGCGGGCCTTGCCGCGGCTCCAGCCGAGCAGCAGCGGCACGGTGGCGATGTTGTCGAGCACCGTGCGGTGCGGGAACAGGCCCGCCTGCTGGATGACGTACCCGATGGAGCGGCGCAGCTCGGCGGCGTCCTGCCGGGTGACGTCCTTGCCGCCGACCTGGATGGTGCCGGAGGTCGGTTCCACCATCCGGTTGATCATCCGCAGTGTGGTCGTCTTGCCGCAACCGGAGGATCCGACCAGGACGGTCACGCCGCCCTCCGGCATCTCCAGAGAGAGATCGTGGACTGCTGTCGTGCCGTTGGGGAAGCGCTTGTGGACCGCGTCGAACTGGATCATGAGATGTCCCTTGCCCGGCTGTATAACGTCATGCAGAGTTCTCGGTAGGTGAATAACTTGTCAACGGGTTGGTGTAAATCCGGAGTAACGGATGACTGAAGCGCGAGATCTGATGTCCGGGTTGAGGGGAGTTTGGGCTTGATGTCGTCTCGGATCGTGGACGCGTCGGGATCTGTCCATACGGGACTGGTCGTCCTCGACGGGATCGGGCTCGGCGTCGAGGACGTCGCCCGTCTCGCCGACGGGAGCGCGCGGCCGGTCCCCGCCACCGACGCGATGAAACGGGCCGAGGAGTCCTGGGACGCCGCCCGCCTCATCGCCGCGACCGGCCGCGTCTACGGCCGCTCCACCGGCGTCGGCGCCAACCGGAACGAGGACGTGCCCACCGAGGCCGCCGCCGAACACGGTTTGCGCCTGCTGCGCAGCCACGCCGGCGCCATCGGCGAGGAACTGCCCGCCCGGCAGGTGAGGGCCATGCTCGCCGTCCGCGCCAACCAGCTTCTGGCCGGCGGCGCGGGCCTGCGCCCCACCGTCATCACCGCCCTGTGCGCGGCACTGGAGAGCGGCGCCCACCCGGTGGTGAACGAGTTCGGCTCGGTCGGCACCGGCGACCTCGCCGCGCTCGCGCAGACCGGCCTCGCGCTGGCCGGCGAGCACCCCTGGCGCGGCACCGGGGCACCCGAGCCGCAGCCGCTCGACAACAACGACGCCCTCGCGTTCATCAGCAGCAACGCCCTGACCCTCGGCCAGGCCGCCCTCGCCCTGCACGAACTGCGCGGCCTGATCGCCGCCACCCAGGTCGTCGCCGCCCTGTCCCTGCTCGCCGTCGACGGCTCCCACGAGGCGTACGCCGCCCCCGTGCACACCGCCCGGCCGCACCGGGGCAGCACCGAGGTCGCCCGCCGGATGCGCGAGCTGATCGGCGCCGAGGACCGGCCGACCCCTCCACTCGGCCGCATCCAGGACCCGTACGGCTTCCGCTGCCTGCCCCAGATCCACGGCCCCGCGCACGACGCCGCCGACGCCCTGGAGGAGGTGCTCGCGGTGGAGATCAATGCCGCCGCGGAGAACCCTCTGATCTCCCCCGAGGACATGGCGGCCTACCACCACGGCGGCTTCTACCAGGCCCAACTCGCCCTCGCCCTGGACCACTTCAGGCTGGCGCTGACCCAGGTGGCCCGCCTCTCGACCTCCCGCCTCTCCACTCTCAACGAGCCCGCCTACACCCGCCTCAAGCCCTTCCTCGCCGACCAGGAACCCGCCTCGTCCGGCGTGATGATCCTGGAGTACGCCGCCGCTGCCGCCCTCGGTGACCTGCGCGCCTTCTCCGCCCCCGCCTCGCTCGGCCACGCTGTACTCTCCCGGGGCGTGGAGGAGCAGGCCAGCTTCGCCTCGCTCGCCGCACGGCAGACACTGCGCGCGTGCGGCGCGTACCGTCTGGTCGTCGGCTGCGAACTCGTCGCCGCGGTACGGGCGTTGCGCCAGCGCGGCCTCAGGCCCGACGCCGAGCTTCCGATCGGCCGGGCGATGGAGCTGGCCGAGTCGGCGCTCGACGACGACCTGGCCGACCGTCCGCTCACCGACGACGTGACGGCGGCGGCCGCACTGCTGGACCGGTTCACGGAGATCTGGAGGGGGAGCGCGGCATGAGCGCGGACAGGAACACGGGCGGGACGGACAGCCCCGCCGCGCGACTTCAGACGCTCTTCGAGGGGCACCGGCTCACGCCGACCCAGCGGCGCATCGCGCACAGCATGGTGCGGCGGGCCGCCGACGTGCCCTTCCTGTCCAGCGTGGAGCTGGCCGAGCTCGCCGGGGTCAGCCAGCCGTCCGTGACCCGCTTCGCCGTCGCCCTCGGCTTCGACGGCTACCCGGCGCTGCGCCGGCACCTGCGCGAGGTCGCGCCCGTGGAGCAGACCCCGGACGCGAGCTCGTACAACGAGTACCAGCAGGCCGTCGAGGCCGAGATCGAGAACCTGCGGCATCTGGCGGAGGTGCTGGCCGACCCGCGCCCGGTGCAGAAGGCCGGACGTCTGCTCGCCGCCTCTCGCCCCCTGCCGGTGCTCGGCCTGCGCGCGGCGGCCTCCCAGGCGTACGGCTTCTCGTACTTCGCCGCCAAGGTCCATCCGGACGTACGGCTGCTGGACGAGGGCGGCACGATGATCCACGACCGGATCGACGCCGCCGTACGGGCCGGGGCCACGGCCCTGCTCTGCTTCGCGCTGCCCCGGCATCCGCGCGAGGTCGTGGACACCCTCGCCTACGCCAAGGAGGCCGGGCTGACCGTGGTGACGGTCGCGGACTCCGCGTTCGCGCCGGTCGCCAAGGTGTCCGATCTGCTGCTGCCCGCCGCCGTCGGCACCGGCCTCGCCTTCGACACGGCCTGCGCGCCGATGCTGCTGGGGCGGGTCCTGCTGGAGGCGATGTGCGACGACCTGCCGGACGCCCAGGCGCGACTGGAGGAGTTCGACGCGCGGGCGGCGAGCCGGGGACTGTTCGTCGAGTGAGTTCCCGGACGGTTTCTTAAGGCTCGTCTCACATTGGCTGGCTAGCGTGCGCACAGCGGCTGGACGGCTCGAGACGGGAGGCGGAGCGTGGCACGCGGTGGAGGACAGGGACTGGCCCGGGTGGCCGTCGTCGTACGGGCCGGGGCGGCCCCGCTGTGGTGGCTCGGGGTGTTCGCGGCGGGCATCGGCGTGCTGGTGCCGGGCGTCACGGGCCGCAGGATCGGCGTCCTGGCCGGCGCCGCGCTGTTCATCGTCGCCCCGGTCGTGGTGGCGTCGGTGCGCCGCAGGCGCTACACCGCCCTGATCGGCTCGGCCACCCGGGCCGGCAAGCACGACGTGCTCCAGGACCGCGCGGTCGCCGTGCGCAACTGGCGCCGGGGCCACCGCTGGTGGCTGGCGGCGGCGTTCCTCGCCGCACTGGGCAGCGCGTTCGCCGTACCGGCGGCCGGCGGGATGCTGCTGGCGGGGTGCGGAGCGGGGCTCCGGCTCAAGGCGGCGTGGCTCGGGCGGCGGGAGCGGGCCGAGAACGCCCTGCTGTGGGCGCGGGTCGACTGGCTCGACGGCCGGGGCGGCCGCCCCGCGGGCAAGGCCGTGAAGGGCTACCGCACCACGGGTGTCGCCGCGGGCGACGCGGCCCCGGGCGGGGCCCGCCGCCGCACCGCGGCGCTCGTCTAGGTCAGACCTCCAGGTCCTCCTCGATCTTCCTCAACTGGTGCCGGGCCATCGCCAGGTTGGCCCGCTTGCCGTCGAGGACCAGGTACAGGAAGAGGCCGTTGCCCCCGCGCCCGGTGATCAGCCGGATCAGGTGGTACTGGTCGGAGAGGGTGATCAGGATGTCCTCGATGCCGCCCTTGAGGCCGAGGTGTTCCATCGTGCGCATCTTGGCGCGGACGACGTCGGTGTTGCCGGCGGCGGCGACATTGAGGTCGAAGGTCTTGCTGCCGCCGAGCGTGCCGAGCGCCATCCCGCTGGTGTAGTCGACGAGCGCGACCCCGGTCGCTCCCTCGATCGAGGCGAGGCATTCCTTCAGCGTGGTCTCGGTGTTGGCCATGACGTGTCTTCCTCTCAACTTTCGGTAGTGGTGCGCGCGTTGGCGGTCGTCCGTGCCGAACGCGTGGTCTTCGTACGGGTGGGCATGGGTTTGGCGGGCTCCTTCGCGGAGCTCTTGGCCGGGCTCCTGCGCGCGGGCAGCGCCTCGGCGTCGACGAGCTCCCCGATACGGGCACCGGCCCGGCGGCCCTCCAGATGCAGCCGGCCGACGTTGACGCCGTCCGTCGCGAGCAGGGTCAGCACGGCGGTGCGGCCCGCCGCGTACGTCGCGACATAGCCGCCGGTGCCGCGGACGAGCAGTTCGCGCAGGTCGCCCCGGCCGGTCGCGTCCGTCATCCGCACCGCGACGCCGAGTGCGGCGGCGGTCAGCGCGGCGAGGCCATCCGGTTCCACACCGGGCGTGTCATGGGCGAGGACGAGGCCGTCCACGCCGGCCGCGAGCGCTCCGGTCAGCTGGGGCACTCGGGCTCTGAGCCGGCGGAACTCGTCGAGTATCGGGGCCTCGGCCGCCATCAGGTTTCTCCTCTCGGCTCGGGACCGCTGCGGTGGGCGAGGCGCCCCACCCGGCTCGCGGTCCTCGAAGGGTCTGCGGTCAAAGGGCCTCCAGCGCATCCCTGACCCTCTTCAGCAGCGCGACGTAGGGATCGGCGGCGGCGTCGTCGGGCGGGGGATCCGGGGCGGGCGGCGGCTGCGGGGACACCAGCCCCGCGGCGGCCAGCCGTCTGATGTGCACCAGCGTGTGGAACGTCGGCCTGCCCAGCTCCCGGGCGATGTCCGCGGCCCTGCGCACGCCGTTCACCCGCTCCAGCACGGCCGCCTGCCGGGACGGCACCGCGGGGGCCGCGACCGGGTCGGCCCGGATCAGGGGCGCGCCGTCGGTCGCCGGGTCGGGCCAGATGTGGCGCAGCAGGGCACGGCGGCGCAGCGTCTCGCGCTCCAGCTCGGCCACCGGCACCGGATGCACCGAGGCGAGCCAGTGCGCGGTGCCGTAGCGGAAGCGGCCGGGTGTGCTGCTGGGGCCGAGCGCGAAGTACGCGGCGTCGTACAGGGCGCTCACCTGCGCCAGCTCCAGCGCGCCCGGCGTGACGCCGTGGCCCAGGAGCCGGCCCTCGTCGGCGCTGTTCTCGACGTCCTGCCAGGTCTCGGCGTCGAGGTCGCCGTGGGCCGTCAGGAGCATGCCGAGGCTGGGCGCGAGCGGGCTCTCGGCGTGCACGACCCGGCCCTCGGCCAGGTGGAGCGTGCCGTGCTCGCGGTTCAGGACGCCGGTGGCCCGTTCCTCGGCGAGCCGGGTCAGCATCGGCGAGACGCCGCCCCCGGCCTGTGTCAGGGCGACCTGCCGGTCCCGGACCGGCAGCCGCGGCGGCGGGGTGCTCGCGACCACGGTCATCCCAGCACCAGCCGTTCGGCCATCTCGCCGAGCCGGATACGGGCCAGCGCGAGATTGCCGTCCGCGCGGGCCAGCCACAGGTACAGGAACACGCTGCTGTCGAACGACGTCGGCACGAACCGCAGCACGTGATAGCTGTCCCGGTTGCTGAGGATCAGGTCCTCGACCGGCGGATCCACCGTGCCCGTGCCGTCCTCGGGCCCGAAAGCCCCCTGCTCGGCGGCCAGCCGCGCCAGCTCGGCCGCCTCGGCCGCCGCCGTCTCATGATCTCCTCCTGGTGGATCGCCCACGGTGCCCAGGGCCAGCCCGCTGGTCCAGTCGACCAGCGCGGCGCCTCGCGCACCGGGCAGCCGCATCGTCTCCAGCAGGCACTCGTCGATTCCGGGCACCGGTGCTCCCCTCCCGCCTCGGGGTTCGGCTGAGTGACGGCCAAACTACGCAACGTGTGTGCGGCGAGTGAGCGTTCGGGCATTTTCCAGTGGAACATGCGCCGGGAGGCTAACGTGGGTCAACTGGCCCTGTTTTCGGGCCAGTTGATCACGTATGGCCTACTGCTTCGCTACGGTGTGCGTCAATGGCGCCGCGGGGTGCGCAGGGTGGTGAGCGACGCGGCGTGCGCCCCGCCCGATTCGGCCACGATCTCGTCGAGCGACTGCGGCTCGCGCACCGTCGCGAAGGCGATGCCGCCTACGCCGTCCGGTGCGAAGCCGTAAATGCCGGGCCGCGCAAGGGAGTTGTACGCGTAATGGTGGGCGAAGTAGTACGCCCCCGTGTCCAGCGCCGCCACGTGGTCGCCCTGCTCCAGCAGCGGCAGTGCACTGCCCTCGGCCAGCAGATCGCCGGAGAAGCAGGCCGGCCCGGCCACGTCCTGCACCACGTCCGGACCGTCCTTCGGGTGCCCCTTGCCGTCGTACGCGGCGATCCGCAGCGGCCAGCTCCCCGGCGCGTACACCGTCCGCGTGGCCACCTGTACGCCCGCGTGGGTGACCGCCACCGGCCGCCCGCCCGCGCTCTTGGCGTACTCGACCCGCGCCACGATCGTCCCGTGCTTGGCGAGAAGCGACCGGCCGAACTCGGTGACCAGGCCGTAGCGCCCGCCGAACAGCCCCGGCACCGCCTCGCTCAGCAGCCGCGCGTACTGCGCGTACGTCGGCGTGGTCGCGTCAGACGCGAAGTTCACCGGCAGCCCGCCGCCGATGTCGAGGGTGTCGATCTGCCGCCGCCCGATCCGCCCGTTGATCTCCTCGGCCAGCGCGTACACCTGCGCGACCCCCTGGACCATCAGCGACAGCGGGATGCCCTGCGAGCCGGTGTGCGCATGCAGCCGGGTCAGCCACGGGCGGTCCCGATACGCCCCTACGACCCACTCCCGCGCCCCCTCGTCGCGCAGTGCCACCCCGAACTTCGAGGTCGCCGTCGCCGTCGATGTCGCCTCGATCGAACCCCCGCCGACCTGCGGATTCACCCGGATCCCGAGCGGTGAGCGGCTGGCGGCGGACCCCATCAGGGCGTCGATGCGCGCGAGCTCCTGCGGGTTGTCGGCGTTGACGGCGATGCCCAGCGCCAACGCCTCGCGCAGCTCGGCCGGTGTCTTGGCGGGGGAGTCCAGGACCGTCACCTCCGGGCCGAGCCCCGCCGCCCGCGCCAGCGCCAGTTCACCCGGGCTGGCAACTTCCGCGCCGATGCCCTCCTCGCGCAGCAGCCGCAGGACCGGCACCAGCGGGGTCGCCTTCACCGCGAAGGCGTGCAGCACCGGGGTGCCCGGCGCCACCACCGCGTCGAACGCCGCCCGCAGCGCCGCCGCCGACTCCCGGATGCCCGTGACGTCGAGCAGGCCGACGATGGGTGAGCCGGGTCCGAGCAGCCCCTGCTCCACGGCCGCCCGCACCGCCTCGTCGCGCCTGGCCACCCGCTGCGCGTCCTCGGCCGGGATCTCGAATCCGTCGCTCACAACATCCCCCGTCGTGTCGTTGTACGAGCCCATGCATCCAGCCAAACACCGCGGGGGCGGCAGTGCTGGCGGTCCGCTCTATTGACTAGTTCTATTCAGGAAGCCAGGATGTGAATATCCACCTCAACAGTCCGCAGTCACAGTCCGCTGGGAGGCAGACCATGTCAGGACCCCGCCCCGTCCGAGCGCCGCGCGGTACGGAACTGAGTGCCCTGGGATGGCAGCAGGAAGCCGCCCTTCGGATGCTCCAGAACAACCTCGACCCCGAGGTCGCCGAGCACCCCGACAAGCTCGTCGTCTACGGCGGCACCGGCAAGGCGGCCCGCGACTGGCGCTCCTTCGACGCCATGGTCCGCACGCTGCGCACCCTCAAGCAGGACGAGACCATGCTGGTCCAGTCCGGCCGCCCGGTCGGCGTCATGCAGACCCACGAGTGGGCCCCGCGCGTCCTCATCGCCAACTCCAACCTCGTCGGCGACTGGGCCAACTGGGAGGAGTTCCGCCGCCTGGAGGCCCTCGGCCTGACCATGTACGGCCAGATGACGGCCGGCTCCTGGATCTACATCGGGACCCAGGGCATCCTCCAGGGCACCTACGAGACCTTCGCCGCCGTCGCCGCGAAGAAGTTCGGCGGCACCCTGGCGGGCACGATCACCCTGACGGCCGGCCTCGGCGGCATGGGCGGCGCCCAGCCGCTCGCCGTCACCATGAACGACGGCGTCGCCATCTGCATCGACGTCGACCCGCGCGCCATCGAGCGCCGCATCGAGCACCGCTACCTGGACGTGAAGGCCGACAATCTCGCCCACGCGCTGCAGCTCGCCACCGAGGCCCGCGACGCCCGTCGGCCGCTCTCCATCGGCCTCCTCGGCAACGCCGCCGAGCTGCTCCCGCAGATGCTCGCCGACGGCGCCCCGATCGACATCGTCACCGACCAGACCTCCGCCCACGACCCGCTGGCCTACCTGCCCGTCGGCGTCGCCTTCGAGGACATGGCCGACGCCGCCGCCAAGGACCCGGCCGGGTTCACCACCCGCGCCCGCGAGTCCATGGCCAAGCACGTCGAAGCCATGGTCGGCTTCATGGACGCCGGCGCCGAGGTCTTCGACTACGGCAACTCCATCCGCGGCGAGGCCCAACTCGCCGGATACGACCGGGCGTTCGCCTTCCCGGGCTTCGTCCCCGCCTACATCCGCCCCCTGTTCTGCGAGGGCAAGGGCCCCTTCCGCTGGGCGGCCCTGTCCGGCGACCCGGCCGACATCGCCAAGACCGACAAGGCGATCCTCGACCTCTTCCCGGAGAACGAGTCCCTCGCCCGCTGGATCAAGATGGCCGGCGAGCGGGTCCACTTCCAGGGCCTGCCCGCGCGCATCTGCTGGCTCGGCTACGGCGAGCGCGACAAGGCCGGCGAGCGCTTCAACGACATGGTGGCGAGCGGTGAGCTGGCCGCGCCGCTGGCGATCGGACGCGACCACCTGGACTGCGGTTCGGTGGCCTCCCCCTACCGCGAGACCGAGGCCATGCTCGACGGCTCGGACGCCATCGCCGACTGGCCGCTGCTGAACGCCATGGTGAATGTGGCCTCGGGCGCCTCCTGGGTCTCCCTCCACCACGGTGGTGGCGTCGGCATGGGCCGCTCCATCCACGCCGGCCAGGTGACGGTGGCCGACGGCACCAAGCTCGGCGGGGAGAAGATCCGCCGGGTGCTGACCAACGACCCCGGCATGGGTGTCATCCGGCACGTGGACGCGGGGTACGACATCGCGGAGTCGGTCGCCGACGAGCGCGGTGTCCGGGTCCCGATGCGCGAGGGTGACGACGCGTGACGCAGCACCGAGGTGAGCCGAGCGGCAGCGGTCCGGCGGGGCTCGAAGCCTCGTCGCCGGCTGCCGCCCCGGCCGCGGCCGGCGGCCACCCCTCCTTCCACGAGATGTGGCGCGACCTGCTCCCGATCGGCCGGCACCCCGAATCCCGCGGCTATCGCCGTTTCGCCTGGACCGGCGCCGACCTCGACTGCCGGGCCTGGTTCAAGGACCAGGCCGAGGCACGCGGGCTCGGCTACGAGGTCGACCGCAACGGCAACCAGTGGGCCTGGCTCGGTGACCCCGCCGCCGGGGACGCCGTCGTCACCGGCTCGCATCTCGACTCCGTGCCGGACGGCGGCGCCTTCGACGGTCCCCTCGGCGTGGTGTCCTCCTTCGCCGCACTCGACGAACTGCGCGGCCGGGGCGCGGAGCTCGCGAGGCCCCTCGCCATCGTCAACTTCGGCGACGAGGAGGGCGCCCGCTTCGGGCTCGCCTGCGTCGGGTCCCGGCTCACCGCCGGACAGCTCACCGTGGAGAACGCCCACAAGCTGACCGACGGGGACGGGATCAGCCTGCCGCGTGCCATGGAGGCCGCCGGGTACGACCCCGAGTCCATCGGCGCCGACCCCGAGCGGCTCGACCGCATCGGCGCCTTCGTCGAACTCCACGTCGAGCAGGGCCGGGCACTGGACCTGTCCGGCGACCGGGTCGGCATCGCCAGCGCGATCTGGCCGCACGGCCGGTGGCGGTTCGACTTCCGGGGCGAGGCCAACCACGCGGGTACCACCCGCCTCGTGGACCGGCGCGACCCCATGCTGACGTACGCCGAGACCGTGCTCGCCGCCCGCCGCGAGGCAGAACTCGCCGGTGCCGTCGCCACCTTCGGCAAGATCGCCGTCGAGCCGAACGGCGTCAACGCCATCCCGTCCCTGGTGCGTGGCTGGCTCGACTCCCGCGCCGAGGACCAGACGAGCCTCGACACCGTCGTCGGCGGCATCGAGAAGGCGGCCCGGAGCTACGCGGAGGCGCACGGCATCGAGCTCGACGTCGTCCGGGAGTCCTTCACACCCGTCGTCGAGTTCGACCACGCCCTGCGCGACGAGCTGGGCCGCATCCTGGGCAAGGACACCGACATCACCGTCCCCGTCCTGGGTACCGGGGCCGGACACGACGCCGGGATCCTCTCCGGGCGCATCCCGACCGCCATGCTGTTCGTACGCAACCCCACGGGCGTCTCGCACTCCCCGGCCGAGTTCGCCGCCGAGGACGACTGCGTGGCCGGGGTCCTCGCACTCGCCGACGTACTGGAAGGGCTGGCCCGCAGGTGACATCGAAGACCTACTGGCTGGAGCACGCCTGGCTCGACACCCACGTCGAGCCGGGCGTGGCCCTCACCGTGTCCACAAGCGGCTCCGCCGCCGGCCAGGACGGTCGCATCGCCGCCGTCCGCACGGGCGTCCCCACCCCGCCCCCCGGCGCCGAGATCCTGCGTGGTCTCACCCTCCCCGGCCTGGCCAACGCGCACAGCCACGCCTTCCACCGTGCCCTGCGCGGCACCGTCCAGGTCGGCTCCGGCACCTTCTGGACCTGGCGCGAGGTCATGTACTCCGTCGCCGACCGGCTGACCCCGGAGACCTACCACGCGCTCGCCCGAGCCGTGTACGCCGAGATGGCGCTGGCCGGGGTGACGAGTGTCGGCGAGTTCCACTACGTCCACCACGCCCCCGGCGGCACCCCCTACGCCGACCCCAACGCGATGGGCGAGGCCCTCATCGCGGCCGCCGCCGAGGCCGGCATCCGCATCACCCTCCTCGACACCGCCTACCTCTCCTCCGGCTTCGGACAGCCGCCCACCACCCACCAGCTCCGCTTCTCCGACGGGGACGCCGAGGCCTGGGCCGCACGCTCTTCACTTCTCAAGGAACAGGATCACGCACGGATCGGGGCCGCGATCCACTCCGTACGGGCCGTGCCCGCCGACCAGTTGGAGACCGTGGCACGGTGGGCCGAGGAGCGGCGCGCCCCGCTCCATGTGCACCTGTCCGAGCAGACCGCCGAGAACGAGGCGTGCCTGGAGGTCCACGGCTGCACCCCGACCCAGCTCCTCGCTCTGCACGGCGTCCTCGGCCGCCGCACCACCGGCGTCCACAACACCCACCTCACCGCCGAGGACATCTCCCTCATCGGCGGCAGCGGCACCGGCACCTGTATGTGCCCGACCACCGAGCGGGACCTCGCGGACGGCATCGGTCCGGCCGTCGCCCTGCAGAACGAGGGCTCACCGCTGTCCCTCGGCTCCGACAGCCACGCCGTGATCGACCTGCTCGAAGAGGCACGGGCGATGGAGCTCAACGAGCGACTGCGCACCCGCACCCGAGGTCACTGGACGGCGGCGGCCCTGCTGCGGGCGGCCTCCGCCGACGGCCACGCCGCCCTCGGCTGGGACGAGGCGGGCACCCTGGAACCCGGCGCCCTCGCCGACTTCACGACGATCACGCTGGACACGGTCAGGACGGCAGGGCCGCTTCCGCGGCTCGGGGCCGAGACGGCCGTATTCGCCGCGTCGGCAGCAGACGTGTCGCATACGGTCGTGGCAGGTCGCCACGTCGTACGGGACGGGGCCCACACCCTCGTACCGGATGTGCCGAAGGCCCTCGCGGACGCCGTCGAAGCCCTGCGCGGATGACTCCGGGCCCACCGCCCGCCACCGCCCCCGAACCCCACACCGCCGACCAGGCAACCGAGGACGCCATGAGCAACGCGACGACTGTCAGCCCCGCCCACTCCGCGAGCACCGCAAGCACGCTCATCACCAACATCGCCGCCCTGGTCACCAACGACCCCTCCCTCGGTGACAATTCCCCCCTCGGACTGATCCAGGACGCAGCGGTCGCCATCGAGGGCGACCGTGTCGTGTGGACCGGTGATCAAAGCAAAGCACCCGCCACTGACAATCGGATCGACGCAGGTGGCCGGGCCGTCGTCCCCGGCTTCGTGGACTCCCACTCGCACCTGGTCTTCGCGGGCGACCGCACGCGGGAGTTCAACGCCCGGATGTCGGGGCGGGCGTACAGCGCGGGCGGTATCCGCACCACGGTCGCGGCCACCCGGGCGGCGAGCGACGGGGAACTGGAAGCCAACCTCACCCGCTACCTCCACGAGGCCCTGCGCCAGGGCACCACCACCTTCGAGACCAAGTCCGGCTACGGCCTGACCGTCGAGGACGAGGCCCGCGCCCTGCGCATCGCCGCCGCCCACACCGACGAGGTCACCTACCTCGGCGCCCACATCGTCCCGCCCGACTTCGCCGAGGACCCGGCCGGCTATGTCGCCCTCGTCACCGGCGAGATGCTCGACGCCTGTGCCCCGTACGCCCGTTGGGTCGACGTCTTCTGCGAGAAGGGCGCCTTCGACGGCGACCAGGCCCGCGCGATCCTCACCGCGGGCAAGGCCAAGGGCCTGCACCCGCGCGTCCACGCCAACCAGCTCACCTACGGCCCCGGCGTGCAGCTGGCCGTCGAGCTGGACGCCGCCAGCGCCGACCACTGCACCCACCTCACGGACGCCGACGTCGACGCCCTGGCGAGCGGCCGTACCGTCGCGACCCTGCTGCCCGGCGCCGAGTTCTCCACCCGCGCGGAGTGGCCGGACGCCCGCCGCCTGCTGGACGCGGGCGTCACCGTGGCCCTGTCCACCGACTGCAACCCGGGCTCGTCGTTCACCTCGTCCGTGCCGTTCTGCATCGCGCTCGCGGTACGGGACATGGGGATGACCCCGGACGAGGCGGTGTGGTCCGCCACGGCCGGCGGGGCCGCCGCCCTGCGCCGCGACGACATCGGCCGCCTCACCCCGGGCGCCCGCGCCGACCTGCTCCTGCTCGACGCCCCGAGCCATGTCCACCTGGCCTACCGGCCGGGCGTGCCGCTGGTCAGCGGGGTGTGGCGGAGCGGCGTGCGCGAGGTCTGAGCCCCCGGGGGCGCCGGGCCGACCCGGTCATGACGCCCCCGCCCGCCACCGCTGGGCGGAGTTCCCGCTCGCCGGCTCCAGCGACAGTCCGTCCCCGGCGCCGCCGTACGGTGTCACGGCCGTCCCGAAGGCGATGGCGGGGCGGATCAGTCCGGCGCCGTCCACCACGAACATCAGGTTCCGCCCGTTGCGGCCGTCCACCGAGTCGCACGACCAGATGCCGACGCCCCGGTCCGTCGAACCCCGGCTGTCCAGACAGAAGTCGGGATCGGCGGCCGACTGGAGCAATCCGCGATCCGCGTCGACCCGCCAGCGCTGGGTGTCGGACGACGAGCAGGCCGCGGTGATCACGTCGGTGCCGTCGAAGAAAGCACCGCCCACGTCCAGGCACAGCCCCGAGGCGACGTTCACGACCTGGGCGTACGTCCCGCCCGGCGGGCGCGTGGGAGGCGGCGTGGGCTTCGGGCGCGCGGTCTTCGTCGGGGTCGGACTCTTCGTCGGGGACGGGGACTTGGAGGTCCGCGACGGTGAGGGGGAGGGCGACGGCTTCGTCGGTGTCGGCGAGACCGTCGCCGTCACGGTCACCGCGACCGGCGGCACACGCGCGGGCGTGCTCGCCGCACCCACCGGGTCCTGCGACGCCGATCCGGCCTGCGCCACCAGGAACGCCACCAGGGGCAGCAGCGCCACGCCCAGCGCCGCCGACACCAGCACGACCCGACGGCGGTCCGCGGGGCTCCGGTCCGCCCCGCTGCGGCCCGCGCGACCGCGCCCCGCAGCGAGCAGCCCCTCGGTCCGCTGCCCCGCCGACTCGCCCGCGCCGCCCGCCGCATATCCCGTACCGCCCCACGGCAGCAGCCCCTCCGCCAGCGCCGTGCGCGGGGAGTCCCGCAGCGCCGACAGCTCCTCGTACGCCGTCGTGCAGTGCGGACAACGTGCCATGTGGGCCTGCAGATCGGCGCTGTCGCGAGGGCTGTCCGGACGTACGGACTCCTCGATGAGCCGGCCGAAGTCGGGGCAGTCGGGGTCGTCGGAGGCGGCGAGGCGGGCGCGCAGACAGGCGCGGGCCAGCAGCTGGAGCGCCGGGTTCGTGCCGTAGGTGACGTCCTCGCGGGTCAGGCCGAGGAGGGACGCGGTCCGCTCCGCCGGCTCCCGTTCGAGAACGCCGTACCAGATCAGGCCCTGGGTGCGCGGCGGCAGGGACTGGAACGGCGTGAGCATGGCCGGGACCGGGCCGCTGGGTCCGGCCGTGTTCAGGACGAGCAGCAGTCCCGTGTCCAGGCCGGCCGCCCGCTCGTCCGTCGCCCAGGTGCCGGCCAGCCGGGCCGTCAGCAGCAGGAGTTGGTGCCGCCAGGGGACGCCGGGGTCGATGCCGCGCGCCGTCTGACGGGCCGCCAGGGTGAACGCCTGGGCCGCCAGCTGCCGTGCCATGGAGTCGTTCGGGGTGCACAGCCGGGCGTAGGCGAGGACATGTGCGTGATGGCGGGCGCGCAGTTCCTGGAGCGCCGGGAACGCGGTGGCCGTGTCGGCGCGCAGCAGTTCGGTGAGCCGTGCGTCGGAGGCGCCCGCGTGGACGCCGTGGCCGTGCTCCTCACGCCCACGATCCCTGTCGTCGTCGGCCCGGGCCATCGCGCCGCCTCCTCGCAGCCTTGCGACCCGCTCGGATTCCTGACCTACCGGCGGGTATGACGGCTCATAGTGGAGGAAGCCGGGCCGTGGGGAAAGGGTTTCTGTGGGTAACCCGTGAGTCGTCGGTGAAAGATCCGTACGCACTGTGCCCGGTGCCCTGCCGACAGATTCGGCGGGGCACCGGGCACAGTGCGGGAGACGCGCTCCGCGGCCGGTCGCTGAGGGACCGGTCATTCCTCGAGCGTCAGTCCCTTTCTGAGCCTGATCAGGGTTCGCGACAGCAGGCGCGACACATGCATCTGGGAGATGCCGAGTTCCTCGCCGATCTCCGACTGGGTCATGCCCGCGACGAACCGCAGCGACAGGATCTTCCGGTCCCGGGGCGGGAGTTCGGCGATGAGGGGCTTGAGGGACTCGACGTACTCGATGCCCTCGATGCCGTGGTCCTCGTAGCCGATCCGGTCGGCCAGCGCGCCCTCGGCGTCGTCCTCCTCGGGCTGGGCGTCCAGCGAGGAGGCGGTGTACGCGTTCGACGCGGCCATGCCCTCGACGACCTCGTCGTTGGTCAGACCCAGGCGCTCGGCCAGTTCCGCCACCGTCGGGGCGCGGTCGAGCTTCTGTGCCAGCTCGTCACCGGCCTTGGCCAGGTCGAGCCGGAGTTCCTGAAGGCGGCGCGGCACCCGCACCGACCACGACGTGTCGCGGAAGAAGCGCTTGATCTCACCGATGATCGTCGGCATCGCGAAGGTGGGGAACTCCACGCCACGGCTCAGCTCGAACCGGTCGATCGCCTTGATCAGGCCGATGGTGCCGACCTGGATGATGTCCTCCATCGGCTCGCTGCGCGAGCGGAAGCGGGAGGCGGCGAACTTGACCAGGGCGAGGTTGAGTTCGACGAGCGTGTTGCGGACGTACGCGTACTCGTGGGTCCCTTCCTCCAGCGACTCCAGCCGCTCGAAGAGGGTCTTGGACAGGGCCCGCGCGTCCACCGGCCCCACCTCGTCGTACGGGGGGATGTCCGGGAGTCCCGCAAGAGCGTCGTCCTGATCGAAGTCGTCCTCGTGGACCACGGCGACCGATTCGCCGTCGCGCTCGATGGGATTCGGATGCTCCGGTAGGGATGCCGACGTCGCGCTCTGGGTATGCGATGCGTCGAGCCGGGGTGACATGATGTCCTCCATCGTTCTCGGCATATGGCTGCCGAAGCCTGTCGTGCACTGCGGTGTGCGGCGCCTCCAAGCCGGCCGAGTCGGTTACGTGTCTCTACTAGCCCTACCCGCTTTCCCGAGCCCACCGCAAGTGCGCTCTGGTCCGAAATGTCCGATTCTGTGTGGATGTTCGGGTGTTGGGAGGCGTAGGGAAGGCGTAGTGTTCGAGAGCGTCAGTCAGCAGCCACGACGTCGGGAGTGAGACACGGCATGGACCGCGGGACGGTCGGCAGCGCACAGTCTGGCCGACTTCTGGTCGAGGTGCGGGAAGAGGGCTCCAGTGCCGTCGTGACTCCGGCGGGTGAGTTGGATCACCACACCGCCGATTTGTTGCGTGAACCACTCGACGATTGCCTCGGCAAAGGCTTCAGCCGACTGGTCGTCGACTGCTCGCGGCTCGAGTTCTGTGACTCCACGGGGCTGAACGTGCTGCTGGGGGCGCGGCTGAAGGCGGAGGCCGCCGGTGGCGGGGTGCATCTCGCGGGCATGCTGCCCGTGGTCGCCCGCGTGTTCGAGATCACGGGGGCCGAAGCGGTCTTCACGGTCCACGACTCGCTGGAAGACGCCCTGGCCGACGGGTCCGACGGCGCCGGCTGACGCCGAGCGTCCGGCACTGCATCAGACGTCACATCATTCGGCCCGAATACAGGGGTGTTCCCTCGGCCCGGTCGGGCAGGAGACATCCTGAACCTGTCGGCTGTGATGTCGGCCACCGGGGGTGGGGGACTGTGACCGACCTATCAGGCAAGGACGTGTACCGGCGTACTGACTCTGCGTACTGACTTGTGAATCGTGTGAATGTTGAACTGGTGAATCGGTGAGGTGAAGCGCTGATGAGCACCACCCGGCCTTTCTCGCCGGGCGACCGCGGCCCTGAGCCCAGCGGCGCTTCCGGAGCGTCCGAGGGGGGCGTGCCAGGGACCGGGGCCGCCGAGCGGGGCGCGCCGGCGGCGGAAGCGTCCGGCGGGGGCGCTGTGCCGCCCCTGAGGCCCGAGGAGTCCCAGGCGTCCGCCGAGGCGTCGGCGGGGCGTCAGGTCCGCAGGCTGGACTTCGCGGACCAGAGCGGGGTCGTGCCGCTCGCCCGTGACTTCGCCCGGCAGGCGCTGTACGCGTGGGGCTGGCTGCCCGCCGCCACCGCCGACCAGCGGGCCGCCGCCGAGGACGTCCTGCTCGTCGTCTCCGAGCTGGTCACCAACGCCTGTCTGCACGCCGAGGGGCCGGACGAGATGTGGATCGCCTGCGACAACAAGGTGATCCGCGTCGAGGTCTCCGACAAGGGCACCGGTCAGCCGGCCCCGCGCACCCCGCACCGCTCGGGGCGCCCGGGCGGCCACGGCATGTTCATCGTGCAGCGGCTGTGCCTGGACTGGGGGGTCGTGCGCACGCCCGGCGTCGCGGGCAAGACGGTGTGGGCGGAGCTGGGCGCACCGGCGTAGGGCGCCCGTCCGGACCCGGAGGAAAATCGGTTCCGCCCTGTCCGGACGCTGTTCTACGCTCCCCGCAACGCGCTGACGGAGACGAGTAACCGGGTCCGCGAGCCGAGAGAGCCGCCCCTCGCTGTGAAGGCGGCCTCGCGACGCCGGTGAATCCACTCCCGAGTGCGGGGAGGAAATGCCCCGCCGGCCGGCCCCCGTCATCGGGCCCGAACGAGACCGTCGCGGCGGCCCCAGGGCCGCGTACGGCGGTGAAGGCGTGGTGGCACCGCGAGCAACCCTCTCGCCCACGCCCCGAGGGACCACCCCGGGGCGGGCCCTGCCGCTCCGGTCGACCGGACGGAGCAGAGCACCATGCTCGACGTCACCCTCATCCGACAGCACCCCGACCAGGTCCGCGCCGGCCTGCGCAAACGCGGCGCGGACGCCGACATCCCGGCCTTCCTCGCGCTCGATGCCGAGTTCCGCGAGGCCCGCACCGCGGTGGAGCGCCTGCGCGGCGAGCGGCGCCGGATCTCGGCCGAGATCGCCGTACGGCGCCGTACGGACGCCCCCGCGGACGAGCTGCGGGCCGAGGCCGGTGAGCTGGCCGGACGGCTCACCGAGGCCGAGGCGGACCTCGCCGCTCTCGCCGCCCGCCATCAGGAGTTCCTCGACGCCCTGCCCAACCTCCCGGACGAGGACGTGCCGGCCGGCGGCAAGGAGAACAACGAGGTCGTACGGGTCGTGGGGGAGCCGCCCGCCTTCGCCTTCCCGGCCCGCGACCACGTCCGGCTCGCCGAGGAGCTGGGCCTGATCGACTACCGGCGCGGCACGGCCCTGGCCGGGAACGGCCACTGGATCTACCGCGGCGAGGGCGCGGCCCTGGAGTGGGCGCTGCTCAACCACTTCCTGGACACCCATCGCCGGGCGGGCTACGAGTTCGTGCTGCCGCCGCATCTGCTGACGTACGAGGCCGGGTACACGGCCGGGCAGTTCCCGAAGTTCGCCGACGAGGTCTACCGCGTGGCCGACCGCTTCCTGCTGCCCACCGCCGAGACCGCCCTGGTCAACCTGCATCGCGGCGAGACGCTCGACGAGCGCGAGCTGCCGCGCCGGTACGTCGCCTACACGCCCTGTTACCGCAAGGAGAGCGGCAGCCACCGCACGGCGGAGCGCGGGACGCTGCGAGGGCACCAGTTCAACAAGGTGGAGCTGTTCCAGTTCGCCGCCCCGGACGAGTCGGAGGCCGCGCACCAGGAACTGCTCGGCCGCGCGCAGGAACTGGTCGCCGGACTCGGGCTGCACCACCGGGTCACCAGGCTCGCCGCCGGGGACACCAGCCCCGCGCAGGCCAAGACCTACGACGTGGAGGTCTGGCTGCCCAGCCTGGGCGGGTACGCCGAGGTCAGCTCGGTGTCGAACGCCCGTGAGTACCAGGCCCGGCGCGGCGGCATCCGGTACCGCCCGGCTGGCGGGGGCAAGGCGGCGTACGTCCACACCCTGAACGCCTCGGGCCTGGCCACCAGCCGGCTGGTGCCCGCGATCCTGGAGCAGCACCAGCGGGAGGACGGGACGGTGGCCGTGCCGGAGGTGCTGCGGAGGTGGGGGCTGCCGGAAGTCCTGGGCCCGGCCCGACCCTGAGTTACCGATGGTCACCCCCTCCACTCGGTGCACGCCGGATCGCCACAACTCCGGTGTGCACCGTGTCTTCCTTCCTCAAGTCCCCGGGCGTACCTTGACGGCCGATCTGATGTGCCGTCAGGAATTCCGTCAGGAATGAGGGGACCGTGTCGAAGCAGAAGCGAACCGCCGCGCTCGCGACCGCCGCGGCCCTGGCCGGATCGGCGGTGCTGATGGCCGCCCCGGCGGCCAGGGCCGAGGTCGTCGACGTCAACTACGCCTGCAAGACGCCGATCGGCGACAAGAGCGCCGTCTCGCCCATCGACATCAAGGGCGTCAAGAGCGGCAGCGGATACAAGATCACCATGTCGTGGCAGAAGGGCGTCTCGTCCAGCCCGGTCGAACTGGGCAAGGGCGCGATGAACCCGAGCGCCACCATCAAGCTGGGCGGCGCCGACAGCGGCACCATGAACGTGACCGGCCCGGCCAACCAGGAGGCCATCCCCGCCAACACCCCCATCAAGATCAACGACTTGACGGGCACGTACACCCCGAAGAAGACCGGCAAGGTCACCTTCACCGCGGGCATCCTCACCATCAAGGCCCTCGGCACGACCACCACGTGCACGCCGAGCAACAGCCCCGGGCCGTCACTGAGCCTCGACGTGACGGCGGCGGCCGGCGGGGGCGGCGGGACCCAGAGCGGCTCCGGCTCCGGCTCCGAACTCCCGCAGACCGGCCCCGAGGACTCGGCGATCGCGCTCGGCACACTCGGGGGGACCGTGTTGCTTGCCGGGGCGGCCGGGGTGTTGTGGGTTACGCGGAGGCAGCGGGTCTGAGGGCGTCGTTCGTCCGCGGCGCCGTTGTGGCTGGTCGCGCAGTTCCCCGCGCCCCTGACGGGGCGCTGCCGTGCTGTTGGTTTGGTGGAGCCGCCCATGTTGTTGGCCGTTCGTGTCCTGTGTCTGTCGTTGCTCGTGCTGCTCGGCGTTGCTCCGTCGGCGACCGCCGCCGAAGGGTGGTCCCTCGCGCCCGTCGGCGGTGGGCGGCCGTCCATTTACGGCGAGGGTGAGCCGGGGGCGGTCCTGCAGGACGCGGTGTCAGTGACCAACCCGGGCAGTGGCGCCGTCACCGTCCGGCTGCGCGGTCCCGGCGTCACGTTCCGGGACGGCACCATCCGTGTGCCGGGCCGCACTCGCGCCGACATTCCCTTCACGGTGACCGTGCCGGCCGCCGACCGCAGCGTCGAGATCGCCGCCCGTGACGCGGACGGCCGCGAGCGACGTGTCCAGATCCGGCTCCGTGTCGCCCTTCCGGAGCTGTCCGCGCTGACCGTCGAACATGTGGCGGTGCGCGGCGACCGTATCGCCTATGAGCTGGTCAACCGCGGTACGACGACCCTCGCGCCGAAGCTGGCGGTGCGCGCCGACGGTGTCTTCGGCCGCCTTCTGGACCGTACCGCGCGCAGTCTCCCCGTCGACCTGCCCCCGGGCAGCCGTACGAAGTTCACCGAGCCCTGGCCGGACCGGCCAGGGCTCGACGCGGTCGACGTGCGGCTGACGGTGACGGCGGCGGGCGGGGCGGGCGACACCGCGCAGGTGTCGGTGCGGTTCGTGCCGTGGGGCACGGTGGCGGGTGCCGCGGGGGTGTTCGCGGCGGCGGGCACCCTGTTCGCCGTACGACGCCGAAGGCGCCGCAGGCCCCATGACGGCGAGCCGATCGAAGTCGAACAGCCCTTGCAGCGGCCAGAGTTGACGGGAGCGGGGACGTGAGGGGCAGGGTGCGGATTCCGGCGCTGGTGACGGTACTGGCGCTGCTGTTGCTGCCGATGGCGGCCCCGAGTGCCTCGGCGGCCGACGATCCGCCCGCCGTGAAGCTGTCCAAGTCGCAGGCGGGGACCGGTGGTTCGGTCACGGTGACCGGCAGCGGCTGGCGGCCGCGGGTGCTGCTGATGCTCCTGATCTGCGGCCAGTCCGTGCCGTCTACCGGGGTGACCGGAGGCACCAACTCCTGCGCCAACGCGGACGGCCGGGCCGTGACCACGGACGGCGAAGGGCGCTTCAGCCGGAAGCTGCCGGTGGCGGAGCCGCCCGTGCCGTGCCCGTGCGTGGTGCACGTGGCCACGGCGACCGGACCGAAGGCCGAGGCCGACGCGATCCTCCAGGTCGCCGGACATGCGGTCGAGCCGCTGCCCGCGGAACCGGCGGGCGGACGTCTGTCGGTCCTCACGGACACCCGGCTGGACGGATCGAGCGGCCTGCTCACCTGGTTCGGCGCACCGCCGGCCCGCACGTTCGTGTTCACCGTGGGCAACGTCGGCACCTCCGCCGTCAAGAACCCGGTCTTCCAGGTCGGCACCTCCCACGGCGTGTTCGCCCCGCAGTGGGAGGAACAGCAGTGGCGCGGCACGATCCAGCCCGGTCGCAAGGCCCGCATCGAGCTGCCGGTCGAGCTCGCCGCCGGGGCACACGGCGACTACACGGTCTCCCTGAAGTACGGCGGCAAGGTGATGGCCGAGCAGCCCTGGGGCGTGGGCCGGCCCTGGGGCGTGACCCTGTTCTGGATCCTGGTCTGTCTCGTCGTACCGGCGGCGCTGTTCCGCGTCGGGATGGCGGTGGTGGACCGGATACGGCCACGGCGGTCGGCCCGCCGCCGGGGCCTGCGCCTGCCCGAAGTCGCCCTTCGCCTCCCGGGGCTCAGGCCCCGCGAAGAGGCGAGGCACGCGGCTCCACCCCCTTCGGCCCTGCCGTGGTTCACCCCGGACAGCGATCCGGGCACGGCCGGCCGGCTCTCCGCACCGCACGACGACACCCCGACGAGTCCTACGGCTCCGACCAGGAAGGGACCCCCGTGAGCAAGCCAAGGAGAGCCATACCGGCCCGGCCCAGGAGAGCGAGTGCGGCCGGCGCCGCCCTGATGCTCGGCGGTGCGGGCGTCCTGCTCGGCGTGAGCGCCGGGACCGCCCGGGCGGCGGAGGTGGCGTACGCGACCGAGTGCATCCCGCCCGCCATCTCCGGGCTGCCGCCGGTCCAGGGCACGACGAAGGTGGAGATCACCGCGCCCGCCGAGGCGAAGGTCGGTGACGAGGTGGAGGTCGTCTGGAAGTTCGTCCAGGCGGCGTCCAAGAATCCGAACATCCTCGACCTGGAGGCGAACACGGTCCAGCCGACGGGCACCCTGAAGGCGGCCGGCGCGCAGACCGGGGACATCGCCATGCAGGGCCCGCGGGAGAACCCGCCGATCCCCAAGAACACCGACATGAAGCTGTCCGACATGAAGGGCAAGCTGAAGCTGACGGCGCCGGGCGAGGTGACGCTGACGCCGGACGCGTACAACATCAACGTCAACAAGCCGATCTCCACGGACACCAAGTGCGCGCCCAAGGAGACGGTGAACAAGGCGGCGACGATCAAGGTGAAGGTGACGGACGGGGGCGGGAACTCCGGCGGTACGACGGGAGATCTGCCCACGGTGATCCCGACGCTGCCGACGAGCGTGCCGACCGGCCTGCCCACCGGGTCCTCCAGCCCGACGCCGAGTGAGAGCGAGACGGGCGGGGACGACGGCGGTACGAGCACCGGTGGCGGAACCGGGGGCGGTGGCGGCCAGACCGACTTCACGGGCAAGGAGGTCCAGGTCCCCTACGAGTGCAAGACACCCATCGGCGACAAGAACGCGACCTCGCCGGTCCAGATCAACGCCAAGAAGAGCGGCGAGAACTTCGACCTGACGGTCCAGTTCAAGAAGTCGGTGATGGACAGCCCCGCCGACATCCCCAAGGACTCGGTCAAGCCGTCGATGGAGGTCGCGCTGGGCGGCGCCGACAAGGGCACGGTCCATGTCGAGGGCCCGACCAACTCCGAGGACATCAAATCGGGCGAGCCCATCGAGATCCCCGACCTGACGGGGACGTACAAGCCTGGCGCGAGCGGCGAGTCGACACTGTCGCCGGGCGTCCTGACGATCGAGGCCCTGGGCACGACGACCACCTGCACGCCGGCGAAGTCGGAGGTGTCCCTGACCCTGGACACGACCGAGCAGGCGAGCGGGGCGTCGGGCGGCGGCTCGGCCGGAGGCTCGGCGGGCGGTTCCGCCGGCGGCTCGTCGACGAACGGCGGCCTGGCGGCGACGGGCGCCGAGGACCACGGCGCCCTGAAGGCCCTGGGCCTGGTGGCGGGAACGGCACTGCTGCTAGGGGGAGCGGTCTTCACGTTCATGCCGAGGCGTCGAGTGCGCTGAGCAACCGCTTTGTCTGGGGGTGCGGGGAACCGCGCACAGCGGCAAAGCCGACGGGGCCGCTCCACCCACGTGGGTGCAACGGCCCCGTCCGGCCAAGGCACAGCGCTAGCGCACGTCGCCCATGAGCGACTTGACGTTCTTCCGGTACATCCACACGGCCGCACCGGCGATCACGGCAAGCGTCGCCTCCAAGGTCACGACGCCCGTCTTGTTCAGGTCGACACCGGCGATGGAGAGCAGACCGGTCGTGGCGTCACCGGCGGTGACGGCCAGGAACCAGACGCCCATCATCTGTGAGGCGTACTTCGCCGGCGCCATCTTCGTCGTCACCGACAGACCCACCGGGGACAGCAGCAGCTCACCGACGGTCTGGACGAAGTAGATCGCCACCAGCCACATCGCGGCCGCCTTGTGACCGCCCTCGGCGATCGACAGCGGGGCCAGGAAGAGGAAGAAGGACGCGCCGACCAGGACCAGACCCGAGCCGAACTTCACGATCGTGCTCGGCTCCTTGCCGCGCCGGTTCAGCGCCAGCCAGAACCAGGCGAAGACCGGGGCCAGCGCCATGATCAGGACCGGGTTGACCGACTGGTACCAGGAGACCGGGAAGTCCCAGCCGAAGACGCTGTTCTCGGCGGAACCGTCGGCGAAGATCGACAGGGTCGAGCCGCCCTGGTCGTAGATCATCCAGAAGACGGCCGCGGCCACGAAGAACCAGATGTACGCGGACATCTTCGACTGCTCGCCGCGGTCCAGGTCCTTGTCGCGCTTGATGCGGATCAGGACCATCGTCGGGACGATCACGCCGAGCAGGGTCAGCGGGACCAGGATCCAGTTCAGCGTGTAGTGGCCGGAGAAGCCGACGATCGCGTAGAAGACGACCGCGATACCGGCCCAGATCGCCGCCTTGCGCAGGGTCGAGGACTTCTCCTCGGCGGACAGCGGCGTCGGGACGACGCTGGAGCGCTCGGACAGGTGGCGCGAGCCGATCAGGAACTGGGCCAGACCCAGCGCCATGCCGAGCGCTGCGAGTGCGAAGCCCAGGTGCCAGTTGACGTTCTCACCGATGGTGCCGATGATCAGCGGCGCGGCGAAGGCACCGAGGTTGATGCCCATGTAGAAGACGGTGAAGCCACCGTCGCGGCGCGGGTCGGACGGGCCGTCGTAGAGCTGGCCGACCATCGTGGAGATGTTGGCCTTCAGCAGACCCGAGCCGATCGCCACCAGGCCGAGGCCGGCGTAGAACGTGCCGGAGGACGGCAGGGCCAGCGTGAGGTGGCCGAGCATGATGACGCCGCCGGCCACGGCGACGGTCTTGCGCGGGCCCCAGACCCGGTCGCCGAACCAGCCGCCGGGCATGGTGAGCAGGTACACCATCGACACGTAGACCGAGTAGATCGCGGTCGCCGTCGCCGGGTTGAGGTGCAGGCCGCCCGGAGCGACCAGGTACAGCGGGAGCAGTGCCCTCATGCCGTAGTAGGAGAACCTCTCCCACATCTCGGTCATGAAGAGAGTGGCCAGTCCGCGGGGGTGGCCGAAGAAGGTGCGCTCGGAGCCGGGGGTGCCCGGGCGGGCCGAGTCCTTCGTCAGGCTGGACGCCATGGTCGTTCCTTGCTGGTCGGGACGCGTACCGACGTAGATCGTCCACGCGCCCGGTGGGGGCGGCCGGCACCGGCGGACACGGCCGTCCGCCCCACGCCCGGGGGCAGTCCGCTCCGGATCACGGAGGGGATGACGGCAACCGTCGGGATCCACGCCCCCGCCTTCGGGGGCCCGGCCACAGGTCATTCCTGTCGGGACCGGCGGGGACCGGTCCCGCACACAAAAGAGACCCTCGGCGTCAAGTGAGCCGAAGGTCCCCGCAGTGCTACGGGCGTAGATTCACCATACGTCAGGACACCGCCTGAATTGGAAGGACTTGAGATGCGGATCACAGGTGTCGAGGGAACCGCGGACACCCTTTCCAAGGTCCTTCCCACGGTCCTCTCCAGGATCGCATCCCGGCGGCACAGGTCTGTACCAGAGCAGCCGAAGGTAAGAGACACGCCCGGGACGGGTGAGAATCGGGGCGGTCGATCACCCTCCAGCTCTTGTCATGGGCGGACTACCATCACCTCATGACCCGAGTACTGCTCGCCGAGGACGACGCGTCCATTTCGGAGCCGCTGGCCCGCGCACTGCGCCGGGAAGGGTACGAGGTCGAGGTGCGTGAGGACGGCCCCACCGCGCTCGACGCCGGCATGCAGGGCGGCATCGACCTGGTCGTGCTGGACCTCGGCCTGCCCGGCATGGACGGCCTGGAGGTGGCCCGGCGACTGCGTGCCGAGGGTCACACCGTGCCGGTCCTCATCCTCACCGCGCGCGCCGACGAGGTGGACACCGTCGTGGGCCTGGACGCGGGCGCCGACGACTACGTCACCAAGCCGTTCCGGCTGGCCGAGCTGCTCGCCCGGGTCCGGGCCCTGCTGCGGCGCGGGGCGGCCGAGCCGCAGCAGCCGCCGGCCACCCACGGCGTACGGATCGACGTCGAGTCGCACCGGGCCTGGATGGGCGACGAGGAGCTCCAGCTCACCGCGAAGGAGTTCGACCTGCTGCGGGTGCTGGTGCGCGACGCCGGCCGGGTGGTGACCCGGGACCAGCTGATGCGCGAGGTCTGGGACACGACCTGGTGGTCCTCGACCAAGACGCTCGACATGCACATCTCCTGGCTGCGCAAGAAGCTGGGCGACGACGCGGCCAACCCCCGCTACATCGCGACGGTGCGCGGCGTGGGCTTCCGTTTCGAGAAGAGCTGAGTCCCGGTATCCAGATCCAGGCCGTACAGGTAGTGATTCCCGGTATCCAGGCCGTACAGGTAAGTAGCAGGGCATGCGCCGTCGACTGATCCAGTCCACCCTCGCCGTCGTTCTCGTCGTGATCGCCGTCTTCGGCGTGTCACTGGTGATCGTCGAGACGCGGACCATCACCAGCACCGCGCAGGAGCGGGTGGACACCGAGGCGGTACGGCTCGCCAGCATCGTGGACAGCCGGCTGCTCGGCGAGGAGACCGTCGACGCGAAGGTGCTGCGGGACCAGATCCAGGGGGACCGCTACGCCGAGATCCGGATCCCGCGGAAGCCGGTGATCGAGGTCGGCACCAAGCCGACCGGCGACGTCATCAGCGCCACGGAGACCGGCGAGGAGGGCGAGACGGTCACCGTGCAGGAGCCGCGCTCGTCGGTGACCCGGGAGGTCGGCCGTACGCTGCTGATCATCGCGGCCGTGGCCCTCCTCGCGGTGATCGCGGCGGTGCTGCTCGCGGTACGCCAGGCGAACCGGCTGGCCTCGCCCCTCACCGACCTCGCGGAGACGGCGGAACGCCTCGGCTCGGGCGACCCCCGGCCCCGGCACAAGCGGTACGGCGTGCCCGAGCTGGACCGGGTGGCGGATGTGCTGGACTCCTCGGCCGAGCGCATCGCGCGCATGCTGACGGCGGAGCGGCGGCTGGCCGCCGACGCCTCCCACCAGCTGCGCACCCCGCTCACCGCGCTGTCCATGCGCCTGGAGGAGATCACCCTCACCGACGATCCCGACACGGTGAAGGACGAGGCGACCATCGCGCTGACGCAGGTGGAGCGCCTCACGGACGTCGTCCAGCGCCTGCTGACCAACTCCCGCGACCCGCGCACCGGCTCCGCCGTCACCTTCGACCTCGACGAGGTCATCCAGCAGCAGCTGGCGGAGTGGCGGCCCGCCTACCGCAGCGTGGGCCGGGCCATCGTCAGCTCCGGCAAGCGGCACCTGCAGGCGGTCGGCACGCCCGGCGCCGTGGCGCAGGTGCTCGCCGCCCTGATCGAGAACTCCCTCATGCACGGCGGTGGCACGGTGGCGCTGCGCACCCGGGTGACCGGCAACCAGGCCGTGATCGAGGTGACGGACGAGGGCCCCGGCGTCCCCGGCGACCTCGGCGCCCGCATCTTCGAGCGCGCCATCAGCGGCCGTAACTCCACGGGCATCGGCCTCGCGGTGGCCCGGGACCTGGCCGAGGCCGACGGCGGCCGGCTGGAGATGCTGCAGGCCAAGCCCCCGGTCATGGCGTTGTTCCTGTCCCGCACCCAGCCCCCGAAGAAGGCGCAGGACGCGGGGCAGACGGTCAGATAGCGGGCCGTTCAGGCCGCGCGCTGGCCGACCCGGCGCTCCTGCGGTGCAGGCCCGCGCGGGGGCTCCAGGAACGATTCGGCGGACGGCGCCGGCTCCTGCGCCGGCAGCGCACGGAACACCCACGTGCGGTACGACCAGAAGCGGAACAGGGTCGCGACGCCGATGCCGAGGAACTTGAAGATGTTGCTCTGCAGCGGGCTGTCCCAGCCGAAGCCGTAGGTCGCCGCGTACAGCACACCGTTCTCGATCACCAGGCCGGCCGCGCTGAACACCAGGAACAGGCTCAGTTCCTTGGTGCGGCGGCTCTTGTCGCGATCCCGGTAGGTGAAGTACCGGAAGCCGATGTAGTTGAAGATGATCGCCACGACCGTCGCGATGACGCTCGCCCGCACCACCTGGAGGTCGGTGACATGCCGCACCAGGTTGAACACGAGGAGGTTGACGAGGAGCCCCGCTCCACCCACCGCACCGAACTTGGCGACCTCACGCACCAGCAGGTCGAAGCGCTGCCGTACGGATTTCCCGGACACCGGAGGCGACGCATGAAGCCCCGAGGAACCACGTCCCATGGTTGTGAAGGCTCCCTGTCGGTCGGTTTCGTCGACGTCGGTCGTTTCGTCAACTCAGCCATGCTAACCACCCCCCTCCGCGATTGCCTGTGGGTGAGCTCATACGACGGGGAAGAGACCCGGAAAAGTCCGGTAAGAGGGTCGCCCCGGAGCGGCCGATACCCTAGGGGCGTGACGTTCCCGGTAGTCGGCATGGTCGGCGGGGGCCAGCTCGCTCGTATGACACACGAGGCAGGCATCCCGCTCGGCATCAGGTTCAAGCTCCTCAGTGACACCCCGCAGGATTCCGCGGCGCAAGTCGTCAGCGATGTCGTCATCGGCGACTATCGCGACCTCGACACGCTGCGCGAGTTCGCCCGCGGGTGCGATGTGATCACCTTCGATCACGAACATGTACCCACCGAGCACCTCAGGGCTCTGGAGGCGGACGGCATCCCCGTCCGCCCGGGCCCCGACGCGCTCGTGCACGCCCAGGACAAGGGAGTGATGCGCGCGAGGCTCGATGCGATCGGTGTGCCGTGCCCCCGGCACCGCATCGTGAGCGACCCGCAGGACGTCGCCGCGTTCGCGGCCGAGGGCGACGGCTTCCCGGTCGTGCTCAAGACCGTCCGCGGCGGCTACGACGGCAAGGGTGTCTGGGTCGTGGACAGCGTGGCCGAGGCGGAGGACCCCTTCCGCGCCGGTGTGCCCGTCCTCGCCGAGGAGAAGGTCGACTACGTCCGCGAGCTCGCCGCCAACGTCGTACGGTCGCCGCACGGCCAGGCCGTCGCCTACCCGGTCGTGGAGTCCCAGCAGGTGGGCGGCGTCTGTGACACCGTCATCGCACCCGCCCCCGACCTCGACGAGGCCCTCGCGCTGAAGGCCGAGGAGATGGCCCTGACCATCGCCAAGGAGCTCGGCGTCGTCGGCCATCTCGCGGTCGAGCTGTTCCAGACCCGCGACGGCCGCATCCTCGTCAACGAGCTCGCGATGCGTCCGCACAACTCGGGCCACTGGAGCCAGGACGGCGCCATCACCTCGCAGTTCGCCAACCATGTCCGGGCCGTCCTCGACCTCCCCCTCGGCGACCCGCGCCCGCGCGCGAAGTGGACCGTCATGGTCAACGTCCTGGGCGGCGACTACCCGGACATGTACTCCGCGTATCTGCACTGCATGGCCCGCGACCCCCAGCTGAAGATCCACATGTACGGCAAGGACGTGAAGCCCGGCCGCAAGGTCGGACATGTCAACACCTACGGCGACGACCTGGACGACGTGCTGGAGCGCGCCCGTCACGCTGCCGGCTACCTGAGAGGCACGATCACCGAATGAGCCCCGCCCACCCGTCGCCCGACCACCACCCCTCAACGAGCGCTGACGCGCGCCCCTATCCATCGGTTGGCATCGTCATGGGTTCGGACTCCGACTGGCCCGTCATGGAGGCAGCCGCCCAGGCCCTCGACGAGTTCGAGATCGACTACGAGGTCGACGTCGTCTCCGCGCACCGCATGCCGCGCGAGATGGTCACCTACGGCGAGCGGGCGGCCGAGCGCGGACTGAAGGTGATCATCGCCGGGGCGGGCGGCGCCGCCCACCTCCCGGGCATGCTCGCCTCCGTCACGCCCCTCCCGGTGATCGGCGTGCCCGTCCCGCTGAAGTACCTCGACGGCATGGACTCCCTGCTGTCGATCGTGCAGATGCCGGCCGGTGTCCCGGTCGCCACGGTCTCGGTCGCCGGTGCGCGCAACGCCGGTCTGCTCGCCGCCCGCATCCTCGCCACCCACGACGAGGACCTGCTCCAGCGGATGCGCGAGTTCCAGCAGGATCTGAACGACCAGGCCACCGAGAAGGGCAAGCGCCTGCGCGCCAAGGTCGAGGGAGCGGGCGGGTTCGGCTTCGGCGCGGGGAAGTGACGCCGATGACCTCCCTGGAGGCAGCCCGGGAACTGCTGCGCGAGTTCCCCGTGGTCGACGGCCACAACGACCTCCCCTGGGCGCTGCGCGCACAGGTCAACTACGACCTCGACGCCCGCGACATCGCCGCCGACCAGGGCGCCCATCTGCACACCGACATCCCCCGCCTGCGCGAGGGCGGCGTCGGCGCGCAGTTCTGGTCGGTGTACGTGCGGTCCGACTACGCCGGCGACAAGGCGGTCAGCGCCACCCTCGAACAGATTGACTGCGTACGGCAGTTGATGGCGCGCTACCCGGCCGACCTGCGCCCGGCGCTGACGGCGGCGGACATGGAGGCGGCCCGCGCGGAGGGCCGTATCGCCTCCCTGATGGGAGCGGAGGGCGGGCACTCCATCGCGAACTCCCTCGCCACGCTGCGGGCCCTGTACGCGCTCGGCGTCCGCTACATGACGCTCACGCACAACGACAACATCGCGTGGGCGGACTCGGCGACGGACGAACCCGGCGTGGGCGGCCTGTCGGCCTTCGGCCGCGAGGTCGTGCGGGAGATGAACCGCGAGGGCATGCTGGTCGACCTCTCGCACGTGGCGCCGACGACGATGCGCGACGCCCTGGACGCCACGTCGGCCCCGGTGATCTTCTCCCACTCCTCCGCCCGCGCGGTGTGCGACCACCCGCGCAACATCCCGGACGACGTGCTGGAGCGGCTGCCCGGCAACGGCGGCGTCGCGATGGTGACGTTCGTGCCGAAGTTCGTGCTCCAGGCGGCGGTCGACTGGACGGTCGCGGCCGACGAGAACATGCGCGCGCACGGCTTCCACCACCTCGACACCACCGCCGAGGCGATGAAGGTGCACCGCGCCTTCGAGGAGTCCAACCCGCGCCCGATCGCCACGGTGTCCACGGTCGCCGACCATCTGGACCATATGCGCGAGGTCGTCGGCGTCGACCACCTCGGCATCGGCGGCGACTACGACGGCACGGCCTTCACCCCGGACGGTCTGAACGACGTCTCCGGCTACCCCAACCTGATCGCCGAGCTGCTGGACCGCGGCTGGTCCGAGCCCGATCTGGCCAAGCTGACCTGGCAGAACGCGGTACGGGTGCTGGGCGCGGCGGAGGACGTGGCCCGTGACCTCCGCACGACGCGGGGCCCGTCCAACGCGACCATCGAGGCGCTGGACGGCTGAGCGCCGAGGGCGGGGCGGCCGGTCGCCCCGCCCGGTGTCCCGAGGTGCCCGGCGTACCCCCGAACGCCCCGTCCACCAGGAAGGACGCGCGGGTCCGTGCGACGGTGAACCGTACTGCTGATCAGTACGTCGATCACGTACGGAGACCGCCATGGCAGACCTCAAGTACGACGCGGACGCCGGCCCCGAGGTCGGTGAGATAGGTGATCTGCCGGAACCGCTGCCCGCCGCCCCGCCCGAGCCCGCCGCCCCGCCCGAACCCGTCGCCGACCCGGGTGAGGACTCCCGCACCGATCGCCTGGCCCGCGCCCACCGCCTGCTGGCCGCACATCCCGTCGCCGACGGCTACAGCGGACTGCCGTGGGCGCTGCGCCGGCTGTCCTGGTTCGACCTGGAGCTCGGCGAGAGCGCCGTCGACACCGATGTGCCGAGGATGCGTGAGGGCCATGTCGGCGCGCTGTTCTGGGCACTGCACCTGCCCGAGGCGCTGGACGGGGACCGGGCCGTCGGCGCCACGCTGGAGCAGCTGGACCTGGTCAAGACCGTCGTACGGGCCCATGCCGAGGGGCTGCGCCTGGCCGACGCCTCCGGCCCGATCACCGACGCACGCCACAGCGGCCGGGTCGCCGTGCTGCCGGGACCGGCGGGAGCCGCCGCGCTCGGCGACTCGCTCGGCATCCTGCGCTCCCTGCACGGCCTCGGGCTGCGTGCCCTGACGCTGTCCGGCGTCTCCTGGGCGAGCGAGTCGGGGCTGACCAGGTTCGGCGAGGAGGTGCTGCGCGAGATGAACCGCCTCGGGGTGCTGGCCGACCTCTCCGGCGCCTCCGAGGACACGGTGCGCCGGGCGTGCGCGGTGTCCAAGGCACCGGTCCTGTGCGCCCGCTCGGCCGCCCGCGCCCTGCGCCCGCATCCTGCCAACCTCCCCGACGACCTGCTGGCCGCGCTGAGCGCGGTGCGGGGCCTGTGCATGGTGCCGCTCACCGCCGAGCAGACCGGCCCGTCCGTCCGGGACGTCGCCGACCATCTCGACCATGTGCGCGAGGTCGCCGGCCCCGAGTGCGTCGGCCTGTCCGGCACCTATGACGCAGGCGCCGCCCATCCGCAGGACCTCAGCGACGCCTCCTGCTACCCGCACCTCATCGCCGAACTGCTGCGCCGGGGCTGGCCGGAGTCCGATATCGCCCTGCTGACCTGGGGCAACGTTCAGCGCGTACTGCGCGAGGCCGACTTCAAGGCCCGGGAGGCACAGCGGCGCCGGGAGCCGTCGACGATGAAGATCGCCGAACTGGACGGGTAGCGGCCCGAGCCGGGTGAGGCCTTGAGTGACGCATCAGATTACGTATCAAGTGATGCATCAAGTGAGGTATTTAGAAAGGTCGTTGAAGATTGATTCGGCGTGATACGCCCGGGTGCGGCAGAATGCGAAGGACGCCGTTTCGGCCGACTGAGCCTCGGCCGAAACGGCGTCGCCCCGAAGGGGCGCGGGGCCGTATCCATGTGGGGCTCCGCCGCGTGGGCGCGACCAGCCACGACGGCGCCGCAGCCGAACGACGGCGCCCATCAGGGCACGGCCGGCGGAGCGCTAGGCGGTCGGCCGGCCCATCGCCCGGTAGCTCCAGCCCGCCTTGCGCCACAGCTCGGGGTCGAGGGCGTTGCGACCGTCCAGGATGACCCGGGCCGCCGCGGCCTCGCCGAGCGCCCTCGGGTCCAGCTCGCGGAACTCCCGCCACTCCGTCAGATGCAGGACGACGTCGGCGCCGCGCACCGCCTCGATCGCGCTGTCGGCGTAGCCGAGGGTGGGGAAGAGACGGCGGGCGTTGCCCATGCCCTTGGGGTCGTAGACCGTGACCTGGCCGCCCTGGAGGTGGATCTGCCCGGCGACGTTCAGCGCGGGCGAGTCCCGTACGTCGTCCGAGTCGGGCTTGAAGGTGGCGCCGAGCACCGCGACCCGCTTGCCGAGGAACGGTCCGCCGCCCAGCGCCTGCCGGGCGAGCTCCACCATCTGCCCGCGCTGGCGCATGTTGATCGAGTCGATCTCGCGCAGGAACGTCAGCGCCTGGTCGGCGCCCAGCTCACCGGCGCGGGCCATGAAGGCGCGGATGTCCTTGGGCAGACAGCCGCCGCCGAAGCCGATCCCGGCCCGCAGGAACTTCTTTCCGATCCGGTCGTCGTGCCCGATGGCCTCCGCGAGCCTGGCGACATCGCCGCCGGCGGCCTCGCAGACCTCCGCCATCGCGTTGATGAAGGAGATCTTGGTGGCCAGGAAGGAGTTGGCGGAGGTCTTCACCAGCTCGGCGGTGGGGAAGTCGGTGACGACGAAGGGGGAGCCGTCGGCGATCGGCGTCGCGTACACCTCGCGCAGCAGCTTCTCGGCGCGCTCGCTGCGCACGCCGACCACGATCCGGTCCGGGTGCAGGGTGTCGTCGACGGCGAAGCCCTCGCGGAGGAACTCCGGGTTCCAGGCCAGCTCCACCTCGCCGCCGCCCGGTGCCAGCTCCAGGATGCGGGCGGCGAGCCGGTCCGCGCTGCCCACCGGCACGGTCGACTTGCCGACGACCAGGTTCGGGCCGCGCAGGTGCTTGGCGAGGGACTCGACGGCGGAGTCGACGTAGCTCATGTCGCAGGCGTACTCGCCGTGCTTCTGCGGAGTGTTCACACAGACGAAGTGCACATCGCCGAACTCGGCGACCTCCGCCCAGTCCATGGTGAAGCGCAGCCGGCCCGTGGAGCCCTCGATGCCGGCGACGTGCTTGCGCAGCAGGTCCTCCAGACCCGGCTCGAACATCGGGACCTGGCCCCGGCCGAGCATCTCGATCTTCTCGGGCACGACATCGAGCCCCAGCACCTCGAACCCGAGCTCGGCCATGGCCGCGGCGTGGGTGGCGCCGAGATAGCCGGTACCGATCACGGTGATCTTGAGGGCCATGGGGGACTCCAGAAGGGGGACGGGGGCGTGCGGGCCCGAGCATAGTCGGAGGGTCTGACGGGCAACTTCCCCGCTGTCGCCAAGCTCACGTATCACTCCCGTGAGCCGACCCCTAAAATTTGAGTTACTTAACGGTAATTAGCACCGGCATCACACTTGCCACCCAGCGTCCTTGGAGCGTGAGAGACCTTGGCCGGATCGGCTGACTTCGACCTGTACCGCCCGTCCGAGGAGCACGACATGCTCCGTGACGCCATCCGCTCCCTGGCCGAGGCGAAGATCGCGCCGCACGCCGCCGCGGTCGACGAGGACGCCCGCTTCCCGCAGGAGGCGCTGGAGGCCCTGGTCGCCAACGATCTGCATGCGGTGCACGTGCCCGAGGAGTACGGCGGCGCCGGCGCCGACGCGCTCGCCACGGTCATCGTGATCGAGGAGGTGTCCCGCGTCTGCGCGTCCTCCTCCCTCATCCCGGCCGTGAACAAGCTGGGCTCGCTCCCGGTGATCCTCTCCGGCTCCGACGACCTGAAGAAGCGGTACATGGCCCCGCTCGCCAAGGGTGAGGGCATGTTCTCGTACTGCCTGTCCGAGCCCGACGCCGGCTCCGACGCGGCCGGCATGAAGACGAAGGCCGTCCGCGACGGCGACCACTACATACTCAACGGCGTGAAGCGCTGGATCACCAACGCCGGCGTCTCCGAGTACTACACGGTGATGGCGGTCACGGACCCGGCCAAGCGCTCCAAGGGCATCTCGGCGTTCGTCGTGGAGAAGTCCGACGAGGGCGTCTCCTTCGGCGCCCCGGAGAAGAAGCTCGGCATCAAGGGCTCCCCGACCCGCGAGGTCTACCTCGACAACGTCCGTATCCCGGCGGACCGCATGATCGGCGAGGAGGGCACCGGCTTCGCCACCGCGATGAAGACGCTGGACCACACCCGCATCACCATCGCCGCCCAGGCCCTCGGTATCGCCCAGGGCGCCCTCGACTACGCCAAGGGCTATGTCCAGGAGCGCAAGCAGTTCGGCAAGCCGATCGCCGACTTCCAGGGCATCCAGTTCATGCTCGCCGACATGGCCATGAAGATCTCGGCCGCCCGCGCCCTGACCTACCAGGCCGCCGCCGCCTCCGAGCGCGGTGACGCCGACCTGACCTACCTGGGCGCCGCCGCCAAGTGCTTCGCCTCGGACGTCGCGATGGAGGTCACCACGGACGCCGTCCAGCTCCTCGGCGGCTACGGCTACACCCGTGACTACCCGGTCGAGCGCATGATGCGCGACGCCAAGATCACGCAGATCTACGAGGGCACGAACCAGGTCCAGCGGATCGTCATGGCAAGGAACCTTCCGTAGCAGGGTGTGAACGAACGACGCAGCCCCCGGCGTGATGCCGGGGGCTGTTGTCGTCCACGGATCGGGCGCATCGCGCCGTCCGAACGGGCGGCCGGCAGCGAAGGCTCAGTCCGCGTAACCCTCGGCCGCCCGCTTCTCCCGCAGCTCCTTGATCGCCCGCCGCCGCGCCAGCCGATGCGTACGCCGGATCTGGGCCTCCTGGTAACGGCGGTTGTCGCGCTCGGTCTCCGGCAGTACCGGGGGCACCCGGCGCGGCTTGCCGTCGGCGTCCACCGCCGCGAACACCAGGTAGGCCGAGCCGACCTGGGTGGGCGGCGTCGACTCGTTCCAGCGCTCGGCCAGGACCCGTACGCCGACCTCCATCGAGGTCCGGCCGGTCCAGTTGACCTGCGCCTTCACATGGACCAGGTCGCCGACGCGGACCGGCTCCAGGAAGACCATCTCGTCCATGGACGCCGTGACGGCGGGGCCGCCGCTGTGCCGCCCGGCCACCGCTCCCGCCGCGTCGTCCACCAACTTCATGATCACACCGCCGTGCACGGTGCCCAGAAGGTTGGTGTCGTTGTGGGTCATGATGTGGCTGAGAGTGGTGCGGGACGCGGATGTCGGCTTGCCCGGGATCTCCGGAGTGCCCGACTCCGCTGTGGTGACCTGGTCTGTCATGGCCTCCACCTTATGCCGAGCTGACATTCGCGGACTTTGTGTTGGGTTCGCAACAGCCGTGCCTCTATTTTTCGCCGACTCTTGTAAGACACGTGGCTGTGCCCTGCACACTGGGGCGCATGAATGACTGGCCCCAGGCATGGTCCGACGACAACCGCGGCAGCCGTTACGGACGCGGCAGCGCCGGCGCACAGCCCGAAGGTGCGCGCGTGATGCGGCAGGTCCGCCGCGGCCCCGCGGCGCCGCCCGGCCAGGGCTACGGAGGTGTGCCGCGCCAGCAGTCGTACGTGAACGGCCAGGGCCACGGCGGCTACGCCGACGACGGCTATGACGACGGGTACGACAGCGGCTACAACACGGGCCAGGTCTACGGCCGCGGTGGTCCCGGCGGCCCCGACGACGACGGCAGATACGAGCCGCGGCCCGCGCCGAACTGGCGGCGCCGTCTCAAGTTGACCGCGATCACGCTGGTGACCGTGCTGGTCGTCACATCCGTCGCCACCTACTTCTGGGCCGACTCCAAGCTCAACCGCGATGTCGACCTGTCCAAGGTCATCGACCGGCCGGAGGCGGGCGAGGGCACCAACTACCTGATCGTCGGCTCCGACAGCCGTGAGGGCATGTCCGCCGAGGAGAAGAAGCAGCTGCACACCGGGTCCGCCACGGGCAAGCGGACGGACTCGATGATGATCCTGCACGTTGGCGACAACGCGCCGACGCTCATCTCACTGCCCCGCGACTCGAACATAACGATCCCTGAGTTCCAGGGCTCCGAGTCCGGCAAGACCAGGGCCGCGATGGGCGCCAACAAGCTCAACGCGGCATATGCGATCGATGGGCCGACGCTGCTGGTGCGTACGGTCGAATTCAACACAGGCCTGCATATCGACCACTACGTCGAGATCGGTTTCGCGGGCTTCGCGAACATCGTGGACTCGGTCGGCGGCGTCGAGATCGACATCCCGCAGGACATCAAGGACTCCAAGTCCGGCGCGGACTTCAAGAAGGGCAAGCAGACCCTGAACGGCGAGGAGGCGCTCGCCTTCGTCCGTACCCGGTACGCGCTGGCCGGCTCCGACCTGGACCGTACGAAGAACCAGCAGAAGTTCCTCTCGGCCCTGGCCAACCAGGTGGCGACCCCGAGCACCGTCCTGAACCCCTTCAAGCTGTACCCGACCATGGGCGCGGGCCTGGACTCCCTGATCGTCGACAAGGACATGAGCCTGTGGGACCTGGCGTCCATGTTCTGGGCGATGAAGGGCGTCAGCGGCGGCGAGGGCAAGTCGATGAACATGCCGATCGCCGGCAACGCCGCCAATGGCAACCTCGCCTGGGACATGACGAAGGTGAAGACGCTGGTGAACCAGTTGAAGAACGATGAGCCCGTGACGGTGTCCAGTAACTGACGGACGATCACGTCCACACCCTGATTTGAGATCTCTTTACTTCAAGTTCATGTGCATGCCATGATCCCCCCGCTCGGTTGATACTGATCAAGAGGGGGGCACATGCGCCCGATCGGACTTTCCCGCCGCCTCGTTGCGAGAGGGATGGCCGTCTCGCTCACTGCGATGGGCCTGTCGGTCCTCGGCAGCCAGAGCGCGTCGGCCGCTTACTGCAGCGAGGACTCAAGCGTCGCGTACAGCGCCTACGGCCACTCGGCCGCGTGGTTCAAGCACGACGGCGACAAGGTCTACGTGAAGGACTCGGTGGCCGACGGCCACTCGGGCGTCGCCGTGGTCTCGGTGTCCTACCCGGACGGCAGCGGCGGGCTCTACGACATCATCTGGAACCGACAGGGTGCCGGCACCACGATCAGCGTGGCATACGGCACCTCCATGCCCGAATGCACCCAGGTCCACGTCTCGGCCTGTGTGGGTGAGTACTCGACGAGGAAGTACTGGGACTGCATCGCCGCACGCCCCGGAATCGCGTAGCGGCTGCATGCCGTAACCCCCCACGGGCATGTCAAGGGCGCCCAGCCGGGCGCCCTTGACATGCCGTCCGCCGCGTGGTGTCACATCGTGGCGCCGGCCATCGCGCGGCAGGTCGCGGCGCAGCGGCGACACGCCTCCGCGCAGCGCATCATCTGCGGATCGTCCGGCATGGACATACACGCCTCGGCGCACATCTCACAGGCCTTGGCGCACATCGCGCACATCTCCGCCGACATGGGCGAGCGGCGCATCATCATGTCCGCGCACATCCGGGTCGTCTCGGCGCAGTCCATGAGCGCCCGCATGATCTGCATCTGGGCCTGGCCGCCCATCTGCATACAGGAGCTCATGGTCTCCTCGCAGATGCCGTGGCAGGTCATGCACGCGTCGACGCAGTCCTGCATCTCCTTGCTCATCGGGATGGTTCCGGGCTGGGTCATGGCTCCTCCTGGGGGACGCGGGAGCCCGGGGCGGGCCCCGTGCCCTTCCGTCCTACGCCCGCCAACGGCGGGGCGCCATCGGGCGGACGCGAACAATTCGCACCAGAAGTCACAAGAGGCGTCGTGCCCGGCATTCCGTCGGACTGTCCCGCGGGGCCATTCGGGTCACGGCTCCCCCTGCGCCCACGCGCGGGGGACGCCCCTCACGAGCACCCCGTCTCGTCCCCCCGCACCACCGCGGAGTGACCCTGCAACGGGTCCACGGCCCGGACCTTGCGGACCTGCCTGAAGTCCTTGCCCACGATCACCTTCAGCGTCGGCCCGAGCCCCTTCACCGCGCGCAGCTCGCTGCCGGGCAGCGCGGCCGCCAGGGACTTCGCCGAGCGGTCCCAGCCGGGGTCGTGGGCGACGACCGTCCGCTTCTGCGTGCGTTCCGCCGCGGCCACCGGGCTTCCCGTCGTGCGGAACCCGACCCCCGCCAACGCCGCGTCGACCCGCTTGCCGAGACCCTCCCGCGTGGTGCCGTTCTCCACCTGGACATGGATCTGCTGCGGGGCGACCTCCACCGGGACGACCCGGTGCTTCGGGCGGTGCTCGGCCAGCGGCCTGTCCTCGCGCAGCGCCCGGAAGAGGCGCTCGGCCCGCTCGGTGTCCCACTTCACCGTGGAACCGAGGCCCTTGACCGTGTACCCGAGCTGCCCGATCGGCACGGTCGTGAACTCCGACGACGACGGCGAGAAGTTCCGCATGGCCCGCCCGAGGTCGAGCAGCTCGCCCGTGCCGAACTCCTTGTCGGCCCGCACCGACCCCAGCACCGCCCGGGTCACGTCCCGGAACCGCATCGGGTTCAGCAGGATCCCCGACGACGTCGCCCGCTCCACCAGCGCCGCCATGAACCGCTGCTGGCGCTGCACCCGCCCCAGATCGGAGTCGTTGTCGATGTGCCGGGCGCGCACGAACTGCAACGCCTCGCCGCCCATCAGCTGATGGGAGCCGGCCGGCAGGTCGAGGCCGGTGTAGGAGTCCTTCAGCGGCTCGGCGGTGCAGATCCGCACCCCGCCGAGCACGTCCACCGTCTTCATGAAGCTGGTGAAGTCGACCTCCAGATAGTGGTCGATCTTGACGTGGGTCATGTGCTCGACGGTGCGCACGGTCAGGTTCGGACCGCCCTCCGCGTACGCCGCGTTGATCTTGATCGGGTGGGCCTTGCGCCCCTCGTCGGCCGGCACCTCGGCGTACGAGTCGCGCGGCAGGCTCACCACGCTCGCCCGCTCCCGGTCCGCCGAGATGTGCACGATCATGATTGTGTCGGTGCAGTGGCACGGGGCGCCGCCCAGCTTGTACTTGCGCCGCTCCTCGTCGCTGATGCGGTCGCGGCCGTCGGTGCCGACGAGCAGGACGTTCATCCCGTGCCCGGCCTGCGGCCGGTTCTTCATGTCCTTGAACGGGTCCACCCGCGCGATCGTCGCGTCCAGGCTGGTGACCACCGCGTGCCCGATGCCGGCGGAGGCGAGCACCACCACGGACAGTGTCGTCACCGCCCGCATCGCCCAGCGTGGCCGCCTGCGCCGCGCCGGGGCGACCGGCCGCTCACCGCCGCGGGACGGCTGTGGGCGTCGCTGCGCGGGGGAGTGGGAGCGGCGGGGCGGCGTGGGCATGGGGCGATACCTCCGCTGGGGCTTGCCCTGGGGGCCGAACGTGGGATCCGTGAGCACCGTAGGGCCATACGATCTGCTGCCCGGAGCACCGTCACCGGCGGGGCGCACCGGTGTCCCCCGTTCGCGGTAACGTGAGCCCCCTATGAACGCCAATCCCGACGTGCAGCTCCCCGCCGTGTCCGTCATCATGCCCGTCCTCGACGAGGAGCGGCATCTGCGCGGAGCCGTCCAAGCGATCCTCGCGCAGGAGTACGCCGGCGAGATGGAGGTCGTGATCGCCCTCGGTCCGTCGACGGACCGTACGGACGAGATCGCCGCGGAGCTGGTCGCCGAAGACCCCCGCGTGCACACCGTCCCGAACCCGACCGGCCGCACGCCCGCCGCCCTGAACGCCGCGATCAAGGCCTCCCGCCACCCGATCGTGGTCCGCGTCGACGGCCACGGCATCCTCTCCCCGAACTACATCGCCACCGCCGTCCGTCTGCTGGCGGAGACCGGCGCGCAGAACGTCGGCGGCATCATGCACGCCGAGGGCGAGAACGACTGGGAGCACGCCGTCGCCGCCGCGATGACCTCGAAGATCGGCGTCGGCAACGCGGCCTTCCACACGGGCGGCGAGGCGCAGTCCGCGGAGACGGTGTACCTCGGTGTGTTCCGGCGCGAGGCGCTGGAGCAGCAGGGCGGCTACAACGAGGAGTTCATCCGTGCCCAGGACTGGGAGCTCAACTTCCGGATCCGCGAGGCGGGCGGCCTGATCTGGTTCTCGCCCGAGCTGAAGGTGTCGTACCGTCCGCGGCCGTCGGTGAAGGCACTCGCCAAGCAGTACAAGGACTACGGCCGCTGGCGCCATGTCGTCGCCCGTTACCACGCCGGCTCCATCAACCTGCGCTACCTCGCCCCGCCGACGGCGGTCTGCGCGATCGCGGCGGGCCTCGTGCTGGGCGCCCTGGTCACCCCGTGGGCCCTGGTGGTCCCCGGCGGCTACCTCGCGGCGATCACCGCGGGCTCGGTCCCGGCCGGCAAGGGACTGCCGCTGAAGGCCCGACTCCAGATCCCCGTCGCCCTCGCGACCATGCACATGTCCTGGGGCTACGGCTTCCTGACCAGCCCGCGTTCGCTGGCGCGGAAGGTCATCGCGTCACGGCGCCCGGCGGTGCTCAGCGCCGACGTCTCGTCCTGAACGTGCGGCAGGCCCCTCTCGGCGGGTGAGAGGGGCCTGGGCGCACCGGGTGAGGACCGTCAGCAGCCGGGGCCGCTGCACCCACCCGAGTAGTAGAACTTGCTGGAGGCGTTGTTGTTCTTCAGCCAGGTGGGCAGGTTGACCCGCTTGCCGCCGAGTGTCTTGAACGAGTCGCCGGACCAGCCGGAGTTGTAGTACGTCTGGCAGGTGAACAGCGGGCCCATGTTGCAGTACAGGGAAGCCGCGTTGTTGCCGACCACCTGGTTCTGGCCGCTTCCACCGGTGATGAAGTAGTCGTCGTGGTGGGTGTACTGGTCGCCCTCGTAGTCGATCATCGAGCCCGAGGTGTTGGAGTTGAAGTAGTAACACGACTCCTGGGCCGTGCAGACGCCGTTGGCGGCCTCGGCGGTACTCGAGTACGCGAGCACCGAGGTCAGCGCGGCGGCACCGGCCGTGACGAACGTCGCCCAGCGGTTCATGTGTGTCCCCTCGTTTCGTTGTCGTCGGTCTTCTGGCTCCGGGGCCGGTCAGTTCTCGCCGGCCCCGAGGATCCGGTCGGCGCGCGCGACGAGCCTCGTCGCTTCCGTGCGCGCCTTCTTCAGCTGCGTGCCCTGGGCATCGACGGTGGCCCTCTGCAGGGCGCTCTCGACGGCCTGCCAGGTGTCCACGAGCCCCGTCCGCTGCTTGCAGGTGATGTCCGCGACGGCCACGGAACGCTCGTAGTCCGTCACCTTCGCGCCCATGACCCTGCGGTCGGCGGGCGGATCCAGCGGGTTGGCGAAGCGGTGCCCGGCGTCTGCCATGCAGCCGGACCAGGCCGCGAACTCCTTGGTCACCCGGGGGTCCTTCAGGGACCGCTGGAAGGAGTCGCGCTTGTACCACTGGGGGAGGTCGACGGCCGTCATGTCGATGTCGGCCTCCAGCTCACGGTGTGCCTCGCCCGCACAGCCGTCGTCGAAATCGCCCTTGTCCCCGGTGGGTCTGCCCGTGCCGGTGAGGGCGTGCTCGTAGCGCTCGGAGCGCTCCGGCTGCCGTGCTTGCTGTGTCGGAGTGCCGCCCAGGTGGTAGCCGTACTTCTTCGCCGTCTTCAGGACGGTGATGCCGTAGCGGCGTTCATGGCCCGTGGCGGCGGTGGCGACGCCGGGTGCGGCCGGTTCGTCGTAGGTGAAGCCCTTCTCGCGCATGCACCGGTCGGTGAGGACGGCTAGGGCGCGCGAGACGGTGTTGTAGTCCTCGTCGGTGATCTGGTACGGGTCGAGGGGCAGCGTGATCCGGGTGGTCGAGGCCGGGTTCCGGGTGGTCTGCGGACGGGGGTCCTCGGGGGATTCCCCGGGTGAGCAGGCCGCGAGGAAGGCCATGGCGATCAACAGGACCGATGCGCCGTGGGCCGCTCTCATCGTGTCGCTCCCGCGCGGGCAGCGGCCTTCAGGACGGCTTCCTTGCGCTGCTTGAGCGTGTCGAGCTGCTGCTGGTTCTGCTCGATGGCCCGTTCCTGGTAGGCGACTTCCACGGCGTACCAGACACCGATGACGTTGTGTTCGCGTTTGCACTCGACATCCGCCTCGGCCACTTGGATCTCCCGCCGGGAGGCGCTGGTGGAATCCTTGAAGGACGGGTCCTCGACCGGGTCCATGGGGCCCTTGTAGGTGTAGCCCTTTCCCTTCATGCAGTCCGACCACTTCGCGAACGCCTGCTTCACCCTGGAGTCCTTCTGGGACTCCTGGTACGTGAAGACGGCCAACTGGGAGGCGAACTCCTCCTTGTCGGGGTGAACCTTCGGACCCTGCGCGGCCAGATCACGCAGCGCCTTGCCCCAACAACCGCCCTGCGGAACGGACTTGCCGTCGGCCGTCCTGCTGGAGTCCTGCCCGTCCGGGAGCCCGAACAGCACCAGGGACTCGGCCGGGGAGTAGTTCTCCTCGGGGGGCCTCGGGCCGCGGTCCGCGGGATCGATCCGGTAACCGAAGCGCGAGGCCGTGTCCAGGTTCGTCACGCCGTAGCGGTTGGCGTCCCGCAGCGCCTTGTCGCCCCGGTACGGGGGACGGGGCTCCAGGTCGAACCCGAAGCCGCGCATGCACTCGGCGGCCAGCAGGTCCTCACCCTGTCGCCGGGTCCGCTCCTCGTCGTCGGTCCATTGGTAGGCCTCCAACGGCAGTTCCAGGCTGGTGGAGGCGCGCATGCTCGGCGTGGCCGAAACCGCGGGCGGTGTCCTGAAGTCGACCGGCGGGGCCTCCTCGGACCGGGCCCGGTCGTCCGGGCCCGCGTCGGAGGAGGAACAGCCGGTGAGCAGGAGAGCTGCACAGCCCACTGCCAGGCCGATCCTTGTGGTGCGCACGATGTGGGTTCCGTGGATCAGAAGGGCTCGTAGCTGGAGGCGTTGTTGTTCTGCAGCCAGCCCGGCGTGTTGCGGCGCACCCCGTCACAGGTGTGGTTGTGGCGCTCGCCCTTGAAGTTGGAGTTGAAGAAGATCGCGTAGTTGTACCGCGTGCCCCAGCACTTGGCGGAGGAGGAGTTGTTGCCGACGACCAGACCCTGGCCCGGGCCGGAGGCCTTGAAGGTGTCGTCGTGGTGGGTCGGCTCCTCGTCGTAGTAGTCCATGAACGACGAGGACGAGTACGAGGTCGAGTGGTAGTACATGCACAGCTCCTCGGCCACGCACTTCCCGTCCTTGTAGTTGTCGAACGAGTAGGCCTGTGCGGGCGTGGCGGTGACCGCCACCGCCCCGGCGGCGAGCAGGACGCCGGCGAGCTTCGATGCGATGCGCATGACAATTCCCCCTAGTTCTGGTGTTCGACTCTGCGAGCCGTCGAGGATCTTGACACGCATCACCACCTGTGAGGCAAGTGTGAAAATCCGAATGGCCGAAGAGTGCTCTAAGTGGCCGAAAACAACCCTCCGTGAAGCTTTGGCCATGGAAAATGGTTTGACATGTCACCGGAAGGGGTGATCATCTCTGGCACGGACATGACGGCGGTTGGGCGGGACTGACCACCACCCGGGACGCCGACACTGAACTTGTGGGGGAATCGTGTCGGAGCCGAGCGGGAGCTCCGGGCTGTCGCGGCGCAAGCGCGCCGTGGCCGCCCTGGCGACAGGTGCGGTGGTCCTTGCGGGCGCCGCGCTGTGGACCTCGACCTTCGTGAAGTCGCCGGCCCAGGCCGCGGCGGAGGCCGGCCCGCCGGCCCCGGACGTGCTCACCGCGCCCGTGGAGCGGCGCGTGCTTTCGGACACCGTCGTCACGCGCGGAGTGGTCTCCGCCTCCCAGACCGTCGACATCGCCCCTGTCGGCGCGGCCGGGGAGGGCTCCGCCGCACCCGTCGTCACCAAGGTGATGATGCGATCCGGGCAGACCTTCAAAGCCGGACGCGTGCTGGTGGAGGTGTCCGGGCGGCCCGTCTTCGCCCTGCCCGGGAAACTCCCGGTGTACCGGGACCTGAAGCCGGGCACGCACGGTGACGACGTACGCCAACTCCAGAAGGCGCTGGGGACGTTGGGCCACTCCACCGGGTCCGACGAAGCCGGCACCTACGGCCCCGGCACCAAGCAAGCCGTCGCCGCGCTGTACGCGGCCCTCGGCTATGAGCCCGTCGTCGCCGGCGCCGGAGACGGCGAGGGCGACGATCCCGTGAGCGCCGCCCGGGACCAGGTCAAGGAAGTGCAGCGCCGGCTCGACGGTCTGCTCGAGGTCGACGCGGACAAGCGGGACGCCGACGACATCCGCTACGCCCGCGAGGACCTGGCCGATGCCAAGACCCGGCTCACCGAGGCCGAGGCGGTCTCGGGCCCCATGGTGCCCGCCTCCGAAGTGGTCTTCCTCGCCGGCTTCCCGGCCCGCGTCGATGCCATGGACGCCGAGGTCGGTGGCGAGGCCGGGGAGAAGCTCGCGACCGTGTCCGCGGGACGACTGGTGATCAGGGGATCGCTCGGCGCCCAGGAGAAGGACCTCGTACGGCCGGGCCAGAAGGTGGAGATGCTGTCGGAGGTGTACGGGGACGAGGTCGCCGGCACGGTCGCCTCCGTGGCCGACGTCCCCACCGCGCCCGAGGACGACAAGGACACGAGCGCGGTCCCCGGCGGCCAGGGATACGTCGTCGTGGTCAAGGCGGACTCCGCGCTGCCTACCCGGCTCGCGGGCCAGGACGTGCGCCTGACCATCGAGGCCGCCACATCGGGCGAGAAGGTGCTCGTCGTCCCCGTGTCCGCCATCTCCGCCGGTGCCGACTCCCGTACCACCGTCACCGTCCTGGAACGTGACGGTGAGCGGCGCCGGGTCGAGGTCCGCCCCGGCACGTCCGGCGACGGCTACACCGAGGTCACCCCGGTGGGCGGCGCGCGCCTCGCACCGGGCGAGAAGGTCGTCGTCGGGGTCGCGCGATGAACACCCAGACCGCCACACCCCCGGTCGTCGAATTCCGGGGCGTCGCCCTGACCTACCCCGGCCCGCCCCCGGTGCGGGCGCTGAAGGCGTGCGAACTGACCATCCGGCAGGGCGAGTACGTCACGATCGTCGGCCCCTCCGGGTCCGGCAAGTCCACCTTCCTCAACATCGCGGGCCTGCTCGACGCGCCCACCGAGGGCCGTTACCTCCTCGACGGCATCGACACCGGAACGCTCTGCGACGCGGACCGCACCGGACTGCGCGGCCGGCGGATCGGCTTCGTCTTCCAGAGCTTCCACCTGCTGCCGCACCGCTCCGCGCTCGAGAACGTGATGCTTGCCATGGTCTACAACACCAGTGCGCGCCGCGGTCGCAGGGAGCGGGCCCGTGACGCACTGGAACGGGTCGGCCTCGGTCACCGCACCGATGCGCTGCCCACCCGGCTGTCGGGAGGCGAACGGCAGCGTGTCGCCATCGCCCGCGCGCTCGTCGCACGCCCTTCCCTGCTGCTGTGCGACGAGCCGACGGGCAACCTCGACACCGCCACGGCCGAGTCGATCCTTCTCCTGCTGGACGAACTCCACCGCAACGGCCTGACCCTTGTGGTGATCACACACGATCCGGACGTCGCCGCCCGCGGTCAGCGCACCCTCGCCATCAGGGACGGCCTGCTCAGTGAGCAGGTGATGGCCGCGTGAAGCTACCGAGACCCGGTGGCCCGAAGAGCGATACGGGCCGTATCGTCCGGGCCGACCGGTCCCGGCTGAGCCTGCGCGACCTGCTGTCCGAGTCCGCCGCCGGCATCCTGCAGCGTCCGGCGCGTTCCGCGCTCACCGCACTCGGCACCGTCCTCGGAGTCGGGACCTTCGTCGCGGTCCTCGGTCTCACCGCCACCACGTCGTCGCAGGTCGACTCCCGCTTCAATGAGCTGACCGCCACCGAGGTCACCGTCGAGGACACCGGCGGCGACCAGCCCGACCTCCTCGAGAACGCCTTCCCGCCGGACGCGGACCGCCGCATCGGAGCGCTCAACGGGGTGCGGGACGCGGGCGTGTACTGGCCGGTGCGACTGCCGCCGGACGACCTCGTTTCGGCCGCGCCCCCCGGGACCGGGGAGGCGGGCGAGCGGACCCAGGTGGTCGCGGCGTCCCCCGGTGTCTTCGCCGCGGCGGGGCCGCTCCTGGAGCAGGGGCGGACGTTCGACACCTACCACGACCGGCAGGGCGAGAACGTGGCCGTGATCGGCTCGGGCCTGGCGGCACGGCTCGGCATCACCACGTTGGAGACCGCTCCGGCGGTCTTCGTGGGCGACCACGCGTTCACCGTCATCGGCATCGTCGAGGACGTCGAGCGCAAGGCGGACCTGCTGCTGTCGGTCGTGGTGCCGCAGACCGCCGCCGAGCGCGTCTGGGGCGGCCCGGACAGCGGTGAGCGAGCGAAGATGCTCATCTCCACCGAACTGGGGGCAGCCCGCCAGATCGCCTCGGAGGCGGCGCTCGCACTCGACCCCGCGCACCCGGAGCACTTCAAGGTCGTACCGCCGCCGGATCCCCGGAGCCTGCGCGGCAGCGTCACCTCCGACCTGAACCAGCTCTTCATGCTGCTGGCCGGCATCTGCCTGGTGATCGGGGCGGTCGGTATCGCCAACACCACCCTCGTCGCGGTGCTGGAACGCACCGGCGAAATCGGACTGCGCAGGGCGCTCGGCGCCCGCGGCCGCCACATCACCGTGCAGTTCCTGGCCGAGTCGGGCGCGCTGGGAGCGCTCGGAGGGCTGATCGGCACCAGCCTCGGCACGGTCACGGTGGTGGCTCTGGCGGTCTTCCGTGAATGGACACCGGTCATCCATCCGGCGACCGTCGTCACCGCCCCGGGTGTCGGCCTGCTCACCGGGGTGCTGGCGGGGCTCTACCCCGCATGGCGCGCCAGCCGCATCCAGCCCGCGGAGGCGCTGCGGCGCTGACGCACGCCGAGGTTCCCCCATCTACCCCCAGCCCCCCCCATGGCGTTCCAAGGAAGAGACGTGCGAAAGACGACAGTGACAGCCCTGCTCGCCGGTGCTCTGCTCATCGCGGGCTGCTCCGGATCCGGCGACGGCGACCCGGCGGCCGCGTCACAGCAGCCGGACAGCTCGATCGCGCCCAGGTCGTCCAGCCTCACGGCGGATCTCGCGCTGCCCATCGAGGGCTATATCTTCTCGGAGTCGGAGATCGGTTACCTGACCCGCGCGATGAGCAGCCTGGCGCAGCGTTGCATGCAACGCGCGGGGTTCGACTACCGCCCGGACGACACCCCGTCCGTCGACATCGGAGTCATGGACCGCCGCTACGGCATCGCCAACTCCCACACGGCGCAGACCTACGGCTACCACTTCCCGACCCCGAGGACCGACCGGGACGGCGCCGCCAAGTCGCTGAGCCCGGCCGGCCGTATCGCGCTCGCCGGCCAGCCGGAGGCGGACGGCTCGCTCGACCCCGACGGCGGGTGCATCGGAGAGGCCAAACGACGACTGGCAGGAGGCGACGGCCGGTTCGGCCCGGACAAGCCCGCCCGGGAACTGAACCTGGAGAGCTACGCCCGCAGTCAGAAGGACCCACGCGTGCTCGCCGTCTTCCGCACATGGTCCTCGTGCATGGCGGCCAAGGGCTATCGCTACGACTCGCCCATGGACGCGATCGACGACCCGGCATTCGGGGCCGAGAAGACGAGCCCCGCCGAGATTTCGACGGCCCGAGCGGACGTCGAATGCAAGAAGAAGACCGGACTCGTCCGTACCTGGTTCGACGTCGAGTCCGAGTGGCAGCGGTCGCAGATCGAGCAGAACGCCGAGGCGTACGCCGAGATCAAGCGGCACAAGACCGAACAGCTCAAGCGTGCCGCCGACGAACTGGGCGAGTCCCGGTGAACCGCTGTCCGTCCACACCCCCTACACACAGCAGAAGGGACCTACGTTCCATGCGTATCCGTACCTCCGCCCTCGCCGTCGCCCTGGCCGCCGCCGGTACCCTCGGCATGCTGGCCACCGCGGCGCCCGCCCAGGCCGACAGCATCCCCGACGACCTGTGCGGCGGTGTCATAGATGTCGACTACTGCCTCTGGTACAACTCCAACCAGAAGGGCGGCTGGACCGCCACCTACGAGAACATCGCGAACTGGGGCGGCAGCAGCCCCTGGCACTTCACCAACGGTGGTCAGGGCACGAACGGCGTCGGCCAGCTCGTGAAGAACAACGCCGCGTCCTACGCCAACAGCCACGACAGCAAGACCGGCGTCTCCTACTTCAACTCGAACTACGCGGGCGCCTCCGACGTCGCCCCGCCGCGCGACAAGGGCAACCTCTCCAACACCTACAACAACAACGCGTCCTTCCGCTGGCGCTGAGCCCGGTGACGGCCGCAGTGAGTGCGGCCGTCGCAACACAGTGATCAACTGACCGTGGCGAGCCCGCCGCCGGCCCTGCGACTCCGGAGGGCCGGCGGTGAGGACGCCTAGGACCAGGAGAAGTTCGGGTTGACGTGCATGCAGGCGTCCTCGTTCGCGCCGTTGAGCGCCTCGGCCGTTTCCGGAGTCTTGTCGTCCTCCTTGGGCGCCTTGTAAGCGGTGCCCTCGCGCCAGTCCGCTCCCACGACGAGCGTGACACCGGAGACGTTCGTCGACTTCTTCACCGAGCTCAGCGGAATGCCCAGTGACTTGGCGACCCGCTGGGCGTCGCCCTCCAACTCGGCGCTCGGGTACCGGACGACCGTACGGTCCTCACTCGGGGACTCGGACGTGTCGGCGATCGCCCTGGTGAACCCCTTCTCCACGAGCATCCCGGCCACCGTTCTCGCTCGCCCGCTGACAGCGGCCAGCGTGTCGGTACGTGAGCCGTTCTGGACCTGGACCGCGATCTCGCCGTCAGCGGCCGCAGGGTCGTCGGAGCTCTTCTCCTCGGTCTTCTTCTTCGCGTCCCTGCCGTCCAGGGCGATGTCGTCACGCACCAGCCGGAAGAGCTGTTCGGCGTCCTCCGTGGGCTCCACCCGCGCGCCCACGTACCGGTTCGGCATCGTGGTCATGGTGATCCGCTTGGGCTCCACCTTCCGCAGCTCGCCGCTGAGGTCGTAGAGCTTCTTGACGGTGTCGAGACCCGGATCGACGGTGAGGGCCCTGGTGGCCTGCTCGACGAGCCTGCGGAGCTTGTTCGGACTGCTCAGAGTGGCGTTCTCGCGCAGCTCCCGGACCATCGAGTTCATGTACATGTGCTGGGCCTTGGCCCGGGCGAGGTCGCTGCCGTCCTCGAAGCCGTAGCGGGTGCGCAGCCACTGAAGCGCCTGCTCGCCCTTCACCGGGTGCGTGCCCTCCTCCAGCTTCAGACCGGAGCCGTGTCCCTCGCTGTCACGTGAGTAGATGTTGGCGTCCACACACACGGGGACACCGCCGATGGCGTCGGCCATCGACACCACACCGGCGAAGTCGACCATCATGAAGTGGTCGATGTGGATGCCGGTGAGCTCCTGCCAGGTGGCCACCGAGCAGCCGGGGCCGCCATGGCCGAGGCTCTGGTTCGTCATCACCCGGCCGTTGCTCGCCGGGTACACCTTGCCGTCGTCCGGGTCAGTGCACTTCGGGATCTGCACGAGGGTGTCACGGGGCATGCTGATGACCGACATGTTGCTTCGGTCGGCCGACAGGTGCAGCAGCATCTGCACGTCCGCCAGCGGTGTGGAACCGAACGTCTCCTTGGCGCCGCCGAGTTTCTGGTTCTCGGCGGTGTCCCGGGCATCGGAGCCGATGAGCAGGATGTTGAGAGGGGTCTGGCCGGCGGCGTTCGGCGTCGGTTCGGCGACCTTGTTGTCGCCCAGATTCAGGTGGTCTTCTTCGATGTTGCCGTTCAGGTGCTGGTAGTAGAGGTAACCGGCACCCGCCGTGCCCAGTATCACCACCGCCAGAGTCGTCGCCGACCAGCGCAGCACCCGCCGTCTGCGGCGTCTGCGGTCGGTTCCCTGGCTCTCCCTGCGTCCCCCACCGCCGTGCCGGCCCCCCTGGTCGGCCGGCGTGTCCTGGTCGGCCTGCGGGGTGAGGGACATGGTGTCCTCCACAGTGGGGGCCTCCCCACGCACACTGCTCTGCGCCAACTCTCTGCCCTTCCCCACCCTTGGCCCGACACGCCATTGCTTCCGCGCCGGACCTCCCTGTCCGGTGCGGAGCGAACCATGTCAGGTCACTCTGTCCGACACCGGTTCGCAACCTCTCAGACCACCGTGGATCCGAGCCAGGTTGGCCACGTGTCGGCAAAATCCACACTCGGCACGGCCGCGCGGTGTGTCAGACCAACGCCGCCTGACACACCTGTGTCGTGTGTCAGACCAACGAATGTCCGGCACGGTTGCGTTCCCCGCCGCAGATTCCGTGCCGGAGATTCCGTGCCGGAACGGGCCCGCGTCAGCTCAAGACGGCTGTGACACGGGCCCGTTGAGGAGTCAGCTGGCGCACTGGGCCTTGTCGGCGGTGGACTTCTCCACATTCGGGGTGGCCGCCGACGAAGAGTTCAGCTTCACGCCCGCGCCCTTGAAGTCCTCTCCCAGGGTGAGTGTCATCGTCGGCAGTCCCTGGGAATTGGTGACGCTCTTGCCCGGCTTCATCGCGGACCCGCTCAGGCCCATGATGTCGGCCAGCCTGCGGGCCTGGTCCGCCTGATCGGGCGCGTACTCGAGCGTCGTCCTGGCCTGCGTGGTGCCCGCGTTGCCCGCGTTCTCGGACTTGGTGACCCCCGCCTCCGTCTGCAGGTAGGTCAGCTGTGCCTGCGCGCTGCCGCCCGGGGCGCCGCCGTTGAGGACCTGCACCCGCACCTGTGAGGGGTCGGCCTTCTCTCCCTTGAGACGGGCGGCGACCGCGGCCTTCTCCTTCGCCTCCTTCTTCTTCACCTCGGTGAAGGAGGTGTCGCTCTTGATCATCTGGAAGACCTGGGGTGCGCTCGACTCGTCGACGACCACGGTCGCCTTGACCTTCTCGGTCGGGTTGTCGCGCACCGGCACCGTCAGGAACGTGATGTTCTTCGTCGGTACCTTCTTCAGCTCCAGGGCCACGTCCTTGAGCGTGCTGACCTTGCCGATGCCGGTGTCCACGGTCAGCGCCTTGGTGGCGGCCTCGGCGAGGCTCAGCAGCTTCGAGGGATTGGTCAGGGTGTCGCCGGAGGACATCTTGCGCATGAGCGAGCCCAGGAACTGCTGCTGCACCTTGATACGGTCGAGGTCGCCCTGGTTGCCGAAGCTGTGCCGGGTGCGGAGGAACGCCAGCGCCTTCTCACCCTCGACCTTGGACTCGCCCGCGGGCAACTTCAGCTTCGACTCCTTGTCGTCGACGGCGTGCTCCACGCAGACCGTGACTCCGTCCACCGCGGTGGTCAGCGTCTTCACCGCGTTGAAGTCCGCCATCATGAAGTGGTCCGGCTGGATGCCGGTGGCCTCCTTCACCGTGCGCATGGTGCAGCCCGCGTTCCGGCCGCTCTCGCCGAGGCTGCGGTTGAAGCGGACGTCCTGCAGCCCCGGGATGACCTTCTCGCTGCCGTCCTCCTGAATGGTCGGGCAGTCGGGGATGTCGACGATCAGGTCCCGGGGGATGCTGAGCGCGGTGGCGTTCGTGCGGTCCTTGGAGACATGCAGCAGGATCGTGGTGTCGGCGTGGCCCACGCTGCCCTTGTCGCCGTAGCCCTCATTGCCCGCACCGGTGCGCTTGTCGGTGCCGATGACCAGGATGTTGAAGGCCTCGTCCTTGCTGAAGCCGTCCTTGCCCGCGTCGCCGACATCCGTCGTCGTGACGTTGTTCTCGAGGTGCTTGAGGTAGAGATAGCCGGCCGTGCCGGCCGCGACGAGGACGAAGGCCATGGTGCCGCCCGTCCACATCACGGCCTTCTTGGCCTTCGACTTCTTCTTCGCCGGCCGCCGCCCCCGCCGCCCCGGGAGGGGCTCCTCCGGGGCGGTACGGCGCCGACGCTGCGGCGGGACCTCGCGACCAGGGGCCTCGGGTGCCCGACGGCCCGGTGCGGTGCTTCTGTTGCGCACCGCCTCACGGGAGCCGCGGTCCGCGGCTCTGCGCTGTCCCGGAACCGATGACTGCGCTCTGGAAGCATTCAGTCGCAGTTCGTATTCACCGGTGTTCGGATTGAGCACCCACTGGTCTGCGGGATCAATGTCATCCGCCCGCCCACGGCCTTGCGCGTCCACGGTTGTCTGAATCCTCCGTCGGGGCCACGCGGCGCCTTTCCCCTCCAAGGCGCTCGGGTCTCTCTCGGTCAAACAGTGCGCAAGCCTAACTACGGCAGGGAGCACCGGATCGCTCACACTATCCGTCCAGTTCAGCGTGGAGCGACGGCGGTGACAAATTCCACGTCCCTACAACTGGGCAATCCGCCCCATTTCTTTGAAGTGGGGTTCGCCGACTTGGTCAGCGCTTTACCCGCAGGGGTTCTCGGCGGCCGTACTGCCGCGGAAGGTGGGTGCCGGGGAAGTGGGCCCGGGGGGTTCGTCCGGGTGGGCGAGTCGGCGCGACGGCCCTGGGTGCATTCCGGACGAATCAGTGACTTCTATCGGAGTGTCGGTGCGCAGCCGCTGAAACAGCCGCTCCGCCTCGGGCTCCACCAGTTGGTCGCGATTGGAGTTGTAGACGTACGACTCCCTCGGAACCGTCAGGAATTGCACGCGTTCGGTGGGGATGTCGCGTACTCCTCGCGCAAGTTCGTACAAACCACGCAAGCTGGCCAGTGCCGGGTCCGTGGTCAGGGACGACGTGGCGGCGTCCAGGACCGGATAGAGCCGGACCGGGTTCAGCAGGACGTCGTTGCTCTGCGCCTTGTGCACGAGTGCGGCGAGGAAACGCTGCTGGCGGTCCATGCGGTCGGTGTCGCTGCCGTTGCCGAGGGACTTGCGGGCCCGGACGTAGCCGAGGGCCTGCTCGCCGTTGAGCGTCACCTTGCCGGCCGGGAGCCTGAGCTTGGCGGCCTTGTCGTTGATGGCTTTCTCGAGGCAGATCTCGACGCCGTCGAGGGCGTCGACCATCTCCTTGAAGCCGTGGAAGTCGATCACCATGTGGTGGTCCATGCGGATGTTCGTCAGCCGTTCCACGGTGCGCACGGTGCAGGCCGAACCGCCCACCTGGAAGGCGTAGTTGAACATCGCGAACATCGGCTCGCTGCGGCGGCCGTCGGCGCGGCGGCAGCCGGGGACGTCGACCATGAGGTCGCGGGGTATCGAGACGGCGGTGGCGCTGCGGCGGCCGGAGGAGAGGTGCAGCAGGATCGTGGTGTCGGAGCGCTCGGTGCCGGAGTCCTTGCCGTAGCGGCGGTTGCCGGAGCCGGCCCGGGAGTCGGAGCCGATCACCAGGATGTTCTGGGCGCCGCGCACCAACGAGGTGGGGCGCTCCTTCTCGTACCTCGCGAGCTCCGCGGCGGCCGCCTCGTCCGGGGTGATGTTGGAGTCGAGCTTGGCGTACACGCCCCAGGCGACGCCCCCCGCGACGACCACCACGAGCCCGACCCCGATCGCCCCTCGCCGGACCCAGCGCCGCACAGGCCCCTTCCTGCTGGCCGACGCCCCCCGGTGCGCATCTGCGGTGTCGGTCACGGCGGTGTCCACCCCTCATTGCGTACAGCGTGTGGTGTGGGCTGCTGTTACGACCATGGCGCGGATGGGGGGTGGGGGGTGGGTGGTGGTGGGCCGAACGGGTGAGGGTGCCTGCGGCGCTCGGGCCGGGGTGTCCGGGACGGGCTGTGGTGTGCTCTGGCGCGTTCTCGTCTCGGTGCCGGTCGCGATATCTCAGCCAGTCCGGCGTTTGAGGACGAGGCCCGTTCAGGGCCGAAGCGGGGGTCTGGGGGCGGCAGCCCCCAGGAAGGCCCACGCTGACGCCGGGTGCCGGTGCTGAACGCCGGGTGCCGGAGCCCGGTGCCGGAGCCGCGCGCCTGCGCCGGGGGCGGTGCCCGGAGCTACCTCGCCGTCGCCGTCACCCGCTCCGCCTCGATCCGCTTGGCCAGGGACTCCTCGCTCAGCGAGTCGAGGTGCCGGCACAGGACCACGGAGCCGCCGGTCGCCAGTGCCGCGTACAGACCGGCGTTCAGGCCCTCCCAGGTGTCGTACGGCAGAGCCGACAGGATCCGTGAGCCCGGACCCGTGAGCCCCAGGGCCGGCGCCTCCGCGCGGGCGCGCTCGACCAGTTCCGCGGCGCTGAACTCCCGGCTCGCCACGATCAGTGCCGGGTCCTCGGGATCGACGGGGACATACGGCGCGAAACGGTCACCCTGGCTCGGCACCTCGACCGCGTAGTCGGCGAAGCCCGCCGGCGGTTGCGGGAAGCGGCCCCCGAGCGGCCGCAGCGCCAGCGCGACCCGCTCACCGCGGCACGCCCGCGCGGCCTCCAGACCGTCCGGCCCGCTCACCACCACGTCGGCCGTCGCCGGGTCCCCGCCCACGTCCGCGATCGTGCCCACCGACGAACACGCCAGCAGCCACACCGCCGTCTGCCAGTGCGTGGGCAGCAACAGCGTCACCCGGTCGCCCGGCCCGGCGCCGAGGTCGCCCTGAAGCAGATTCGCGGTCTTGGCCACCCAATTGGCGAAGGTGGCCACGGACAATTCCACGCGTTCCCCGGTGGCATCGTCGTAGAAGGTCACCAGGGGGCGTCCGGGATCCGCGGCGAGCGCGGAACGCAGCAGGTCGGCGGGGGTGCGATCGGTGGCATTCACCCGCGCAAGGGTACGCGCCGCCGTGGTCGCGCACCCCCCTGCGGGCCGTCCGGCCACCACCGGTTCGGCGGAGCCGGGGATCGACGTGCCGTCAGTTCCCCAATGGACAGCTTTGTCTGGCTATACCCAACATCGGGAGCATGCGTGGATTCCTTGCTTCCTCGATCGGTGTCACGTGCGCGGCCGCCCTCGCTCTCCCGCTCACTCCACCCGCCGCGGCGTCCGTGCGCCCGGCGCTCGGAGCGGAAGCCGCCAAGAGCGGGGCGACGGTGGCCCTCGGATCGGCGGCGCGGCGTGCCGACGCCGGGCCCCACGTCCCCGGCAGCACCCAGTCGCTGCCCCTCGTCCCCCTCACCCGCGACCGTTCCACCGACGCCCCCACCGCACAGGGGCTGACTCGGCGGGACGTACGTCGCTTCTCGCTGGTCGGCGTCGTCTGGGACGACCCGGCCACCGAACTGCACGGCCGCGTCCAGGTCCGCACCCGTGCGGTCGCGACCGGCACCTGGTCCGGCTGGCAGGACGTCGAGACCCACAACGCCGAACACGCGGCCGACCCGGACACCGCCGAGAGCGCCTCGGGCGGGGTGCGCGGGGCGACGGCCCCCCTGTGGGTCGGCGACTCGGACGGCGTCCAGGTGCGGGTGACACCGGAGGGCGCGGGGCCCATGCCGGCGGCGGCCACGCCCAAGCCGAAGTCCGAGGCGGCGAGGCCGCGGCCGAAGCCGGGGGTGACGGATACCAAGCCGAAGCAGGGGGAGACCAAGCCGAAGTCGGAGGCCGGCGCGCCGAAGCTCAAGCCTGACCCGGCGAAGCCCAAGCCTGACGTGGCGAAGCCCAAGCCTGACGTGGCGAAGCCCAAGCCTGACGCGACGAAGCCCAAGCCGAAGTCCGAGGCCGTCACGCTCAAGCCCAAGTCCGAAGCCGCTGGGCCGGAGCCGGAGCCGAAGCCGAAGCCGAAGGCCGAAGCGCGTGACCAGGACGGTGACGACGCGGCGGTCGACCCCACGGCGGCCGTCACGCCGCTGCCCGCCGGCCTCCACCTCGAACTCGTCGACCCGGGCGACCCCGCCCCGACGCAGGGGGAGGCCGGACGCCGTCCCGGCTCACTGAACCCCGAGACCCTCGGCGGCGCCGAGGCCCTCGCCGCATCCGCCGCCAACGCCGAACTCGCGCCCCTGGGCGCCACCGAGATCCCCGCGCTCGGACGCGCCGAGACCGAGCGGGAGATGCTGGCGCTGCGCGGCAGCGAGCTCACCCAGGAGCAGCGGGCGAAGCCCTACGTCGGCCCGCGTCCGCGCATCGTCACCCGACGTGGCTGGGGAGCCAACGAGGCATGGCGGGAGCGGCAGTTCGCCTACACCAAGAAGGTGAAGGCGGCCTGGGTGCACCACACCGCGTCCGGCGGCAAGTACTGGTGCACCCAGGCTCCCTCGCTCATTCGCGGTATCTACCGCTACCACGTCCTGAGCATGGGCTGGCGCGACATCGGCTACAACTTCCTCGTCGACAAGTGCGGAAACATCTACGAGGGCCGCGCCGGGGGCGCGGCGAGGCCGGTCCTGGGGGCGCACACCCGCGGTTTCAACAGCAACAGCATGGGGATCGCCGTCCTCGGCAGCTACGGCTCGACGAAGCCGACCGTGGCCACCGTGAACGCCATCGCCCGACTCACCGCATGGAAACTGGGGCTCTACGGTGCCAATCCGCGCGGAAAGACATACCTGACGTCCGGGGGTGGCAATCTGTACCGAAAGGGCAGGAACGTACGACTGAATGTGATCTCCGGCCACCGGGACGGCTTCTCCACGGAGTGCCCCGGCCGGCTGCTCTACCTCAAGCTCAGCTCGGCCCGCGCCTTCGCGGCCCGTCTCCAGGGTCGCTGAGGCGGGGGGCACTTCACGGGGAAGTACGGGAAAACACGGGAGCACGGGGGAGCCTGGGAGATCCCCGGGAGCCCTGGGAGCACGGGGACTGGGGCGGGAGCACATTCACCGCCGTCGGGGGAGGAGAGGCGGGATGTGTCGTCATACCGCACTGCCGTCGAGGGCGCCGCACAACGGTCTGCATACACTGGCCGGCCGAAAGAGAGTTCGGCCGGTCCCGGCAGGAAGCAGAGACGACAGGTGACAGAAGCGATCCTCCTGGTCGGCGGCAAGGGCACTCGGCTGCGTCCGCTCACCGTGCACACACCGAAGCCCATGGTCCCGGCCGCCGGGGTGCCGTTCCTCACGCACCAGTTGGCGAGAGCGAGAGCGGCGGGCGTGGACCACATCGTCCTGGCGACGTCGTATCTGGCCGAGGTCTTCGAGCCGTACTTCGGAGACGGCTCGGCGCTGGGGCTGCATCTGGAGTACGTGACGGAGGAGGAGCCCCTCGGTACGGGCGGGGCGATCCGGAACGTGGCGTCGCGACTGCGTTCGGGGCCCGAGGACCCGGTCCTGATCTTCAACGGGGACATTCTGACGGGCCTGGACATCAGGGCGCTGATCCGTACGCACGAGACGACGGGAGCGGACGTCTCGCTCCACCTCACGAAGGTGACGGACCCGCGGGCGTACGGGCTCGTCCCCACGGACGACACGGGCCGGGTGACGGCGTTCCTGGAGAAGCCGCAGACGCCCGAGGAGATCGTCACCGACCAGATCAACGCGGGGGCGTATGTCTTCCGGCGGTCGGTCATCGACACGATTCCGGTGGGCCGGCCGGTGTCGGTGGAGCGTGAGACCTTCCCGGACCTGCTGTCGGCCGGGGCGCATCTCCAGGGCATGGTCGACTCGACGTACTGGCTCGACCTCGGCACACCGGCGGCCTTCGTGCGCGGCTCGGCGGACCTGGTCCTGGGCCGGGCTCCGTCCCCGGCGGTCCCGGGGCGCTGCGGCGACCGCCTGATCCTCCCCACGGCCCGGGTGGCCCCTGACGCCAAGCTGACCGGCGGCACGGTGGTGGGCGAGGGCGCGTTCGTGGCGGAAGGCGCCCGGGTCTTCGGCAGCACGATCCTTCCCGGCGCCGTCATCGAACCCGGCGCCATCATCACCGACTCCCTCATCGGCACCCGCGCCCGCGTGGGCGAACGCTCCGTCCTGACCGGCACGGTCATCGGCGACGGCGCGGTGATCGGCGCCGACAACGAGCTGCGGGACGGCGCACGGGTGTGGTGCGACGCCCGGATACCGGCGGGCGCGGTGCGGTTCTCGCCGGATCTGTAGGAGGTATGCCTGCGGCGGCCTGTGGCCGGGGGGTGGGGGGTTCGCGTAGCGCCTTATGGCGGTGGGTGGGTCGGGGCCGCGCCGGGGGGTGTCCGTCCTCGGTCCGGCGGCCGCCGCACCTCGAAAGCCCCCGCCCCTTGACGCCGGCCACTGCGGGCGGACACCCCCCGACACGGCCCCTTAACGCCGTGGGCGACTGCGGGCGCGTGGGGGTTCGCGTAGCGTTCGGGGTCGAGCTCTCACCATCCCGGACCCCACTCACCCGCTGTGGCGTGCACCTCTTGGCGCCGGGTCCGCGCACTTCAGCTCGTCGGGCGTTCGAGGTCGAGCTCTCACCATCCCCAACACCCACCCACCCCCTGGGGCCACACCTCTCAACGCCGGTTCGCCGCTCTCAGCCCGTCCGGCGTTTGAGGACGAGGCCGTTCAGGCCGATGCGGGGTCTGGGGCGGCAGCCCCAGGAGGGGTGGGGTAGAAGGGGCGGTGCCCCTGGAGGATGGGACGGGTAGGGGCGGCGGGGGCGAGGGAATGGTGGGGCGGTGCCGCGACAGGGGACGGCCTCACAACCGCCCGATATCCCCCCGCGGCATCCGCGGAGCCCGCCGCGCCGGCACCCGCCCGCTCAGCAGAATCAACCGAGCCGCCCGATGCCGCTGCCCCGCATACGGCTCCAGCAACTCCAGCATCACGGAGTCATCCGCATCCCGATCCCCGGCGAGCGCGAACCCCACGATCCCCGGCAGATGCAGATCCCCCACGGTCACCGCATCCGCCGCCCCATGACTGCGCTGCACAACCTCCGCCGATGTCCACGGCCCGATCCCCGGCACGAACTCCAACCGGGCCTGCGCCTCCGCCGGAGCCATCCGCACGGCCTCCTCCATCCGCCCGGCCACCCGCACGGCCCGCAGAATCGTCGACGCCCGCTTGTTGTCGACCCCGGCCCGATGCCACTCCCAGGACGGAATCAACGCCCACGTCCGCGCATCCGGCATCACACACATCCGCCCGGGCGCGGGACCGGGCGCTGGCTCCCCGTACTTCCGTACCAGCAACCGCCACGCCCGATACGCCTCATCGGTCGTGACCTTCTGCTCGAGCACCGACGGAATCAACGACTCCATCACCAGCCCGGTCCGCGTCAGCCGGAGCCCCGGCCGCCGATGCCGGGCCATGGCCACGACCCGGTGCCGCGGCACGAAGACGGACGGATCGTCGGCGGCCCCGAGCAGATCGGGCAATCCCTCCAGCAGCCACTCGGCCCCCGGTCCCCACGCCTCGGCCCGCACCTCGGCCCCGCGCGCCGCGACCCGCAGCGTCCCGGGCCCGGCAGGCGTGAGCGTCGCCCGCCACACGGACCCGTCCGGCATCGCCCGGAACGTCGGATCCCCCGGCCCGCGCCGCAAGGGCCCCAGCACCAGCCCGAGATCGAGCGGCTCGTCCGGCACCCACGTCCGCACCCGCCCGGCGGCCGCGGCCTGACGCGGTATCCCGCCGGGCACGGCGACATGCCCACCGCGCACGGTCGTACGCGTGGGCCGCGGGGAGAAACGTCCTGCCACGGATGAGGTCCTAGGGGGAGGGGAGGTGTTCTACGAGCGTAGGCCTTGGACGGCGTGGGTCACCGCACCTCGACAAAGGCCGCAGCATCCCGCTCCGGCCTCGCCCGCGGCTCCTGAGCCGGGTGGCCGACCGCCACCGCCCCCATCGGATCCCAGTCCGCCGGCAGCCCCAGCACCTCGCGCACCACATCCCGGCAGAACATGGTCGACGACACCCACGCCGAGCCCAGCCGCTCCCCGGCCAGCGCGACCAGGAAGTTCTGCACCCCGGCACCGGTGGCGACGACGAACATCTCCCGCTCAGCGCCGTCCCGCCGCGTGTCGCCGTAGGTGTGCGAACCGTCCATGACCAGGCACGGCACCACCAGATACGGCGCGTTGCGCAGCACGTCCCCGCGCCGCACCCGCTTCCTGATCGACTCCTCGCTCTTGCCGTCCCGCCGCAGATCCGCGATCCAGGCATCGCGCATCGCGTCGAGCAGCCCCGTCCGCGACTCCTCCGACTCCAGCAGCACGAACCGCCACGGTGTCGTGTGATGAGGCGCCGGTGCCGTGACCGCCGCGGCTACGGCCCGTCGTACGGCCCCGGGGTCGACCGGCTCGTCCGTGAACGCCCGTACCGTACGGCGCTGGGTCACCGCCTCCCGTACCGCTTCCGACGTCCCCAGCCGGAACATGTCGTCCCGCGCGTCGCGCACCATGGCCCGCGCGCCGTCCCCGTGGTCCCCGGTCACGGTGTGCGCAAGGCCGCGCACGACGGCGACGGGCAGCCCGTCGGCCTTGCCCTTGACCAGATCACCGGCGGCGGCGAGTTCGTCCGCGGTCGCCACCACGGTCGCGCTGAGCGGATTGCCGTGCGCGTCCGTGCCGCCGCGCAGATCGTCGAGCACGCGGATGCCGGCGGCGCCGATCGCTACGTCGGTGAGCCCTGAGCGCCAGGGCCGTCCGAAGGTGTCGGTGACCAGGACGCCGACGTCGACCCCGAGGGTGTCGCGCAGTCCCTCGCGGATCGCCCGCGCGGACGCGTCCGGGTCCTCGGGCAGCAACAGCACGGTCCCGACAGGGGTGTTGGAGGCGTCGACCCCGGCGGCGGCCATCACCAGACCCTGCCGGTTCTCGACGATGCGCAGGGGGCCGCGGCGCGCCACGACCCGTACCGTCTCCGCGTCGATCGCGGACTCCCGGTCGTGCGCCTGCACGATCCGGCCCTCGGCCTTGGACACGATCTTCGAGGTGACGAGCAGGACGTCCCCGTCGACGAGACCGGGCTCGGCGGCCGCGATCAGCTTGGCCAGGTCGTCGCCCGGCGCGACCTCGGGGATGCCGCGGACCGCCCACACCCGGTAGCCGGGGGTGCCGTCGGGCCGGGCTTCCTGCTGCTCGCCGGTCAAATTCCCCGCACCTCCTCGGCCAGCTCCAGGGCCTCGCGGGCCATCTGCGCGGTGGCGTCGAGGTCGTTCATCATCAGCGGTACGGCCCGGCAGCGGATCCCGGCCGCCTCGACCCGCTCCACGGTGGCGGCGTCCACGGTGTCCACGAGCCAGCCGTCGAGCAGCCCGGAGCCGTAGTGCTCGGCGACCGCCGCGGCCGTCGACTCCACGCCCACCGCCGCGAGCACCTTGTCGGCCATCCCGCGCACGGGCGCGTCCCCGACGATCGGGGAGAGACCGACGACCGGCACGCCCGCGTCGGCGATCGCCTCGCGGATGCCGGGTACGGCGAGGATCGTGCCGACCGAGACGACCGGGTTGGACGGCGGGAAGAGGATGACGTCGGCCTGGGTGATGGCCTCCAGGACGCCGGGCGCGGGCTTCGCCTGCTCGGCGCCGACCGGCACGATCGCCTCGGCGGGAACCGAGGCCCGCAGCCGTACCCAGTACTCCTGGAAGTGGACGGCCTTGCGCTCGCCCTCCTCCACGACGGCGACATGCGTCTCGACGCGGTCGTCGGTCATGGGGATGAGGCGCACGCCGGGCTGCCAGCGGTCGCACAGGGCTTCCGTCACCGCGCTCAGCGGATATCCGGCGCCGATCATCTGCGTCCGCACGATGTGCGTGGCGAAGTCCCGGTCGCCGAGCCCGAACCACTCGGGACCCACGCCGTACGCCGCGAGCTCCTCCTTGAGGTGGAAGGTCTCGTCGGCCCGGCCCCAGCCCTGTTCCTCGTTGATACCGCCGCCGAGCGTGTACATCACCGTGTCGAGGTCCGGGCAGACCTTCAGCCCGAAGAGGTGGATGTCGTCCCCGGTGTTGCCGATGACCGTGATGTCCGCGTCCGGCACGGCCCGCTTCAGACCACGCAGGAACCGGGCACCACCGATGCCGCCTGCCAGAACCACAATGCGCATGGGCCCAAGTCTTGCAGGCGGGTACGACAACGCGTCAGGCAGTCACCGAACGTGCCTCGCACGCGAGGGTCGTGTGCATCGGCATCTCCGTCAGGCCCGGGTAGTACACGTGCAGGCTCACCGCCGGCTCCAGCGCGTCGTTGACCACGTCGTGCGCGTAGCCCGGTGCGAACACCCGCTGGGCGCCGGCCGCCAACACGCGCGTGCCGCGCTCCGTGCGCTCGGTCAGGGTGCCGTCCAGGACGGTCAGCACGCCGGAGGAGGGGCCGTGGTCGTGCAGGCCGCTGCCCTGTCCGGGGACCCAGGACAGCAGCCACACCTCGTAGCCGGGGCCCGTGCGCAGCCGGTGGTACCAGCGCGTGGTGGCGTCGTATTGGACGAGGTGCTCCCACTGCGAGCGGTCGGCGGCGATGGAGCGGGCCAGGCCGACGAACTCGGCGACGGTCGCCGGGTGCTCGCGCGGTGCCTGGAGGAGGTGCGGGACTTCGAGGATGTCGCCGGCGATCTGGAGGTCGCTGTCGCTGTTCATAGGGTGGGTGGTTCCTCAGTGAAGAAGGTCAGAGGGAACTGAAGCCGAGGGACGGACGGCTCGGCCTACAGCTGGAGCAGGTAGGGCTCAACAGCTGGAACAGCAACAACAGCTACAGCGAGCGCGGGCAGCACCGTGGGACCCGGCGGTGCGGGTCGAGGTGAGTGCCGAGTTCGCGAGCATGCCCACAAGGACAGCGGTTCACACCCTTCAGTGTCAACTCGGCGCCCGCTCTGTGGGACATGTTTCACCTCATCCGGTTCATCTCTCTGGCGAAAGGTTTGTTCATGAGGTGGACGGGACACATGGCGCACAATCGGGCGCACGGGCGTCGTTGTGATCCTGTGATCCGACTGTGATCCGGTTCGCATCCGCGCGTGTGTGCAACGAGATCGAACTTCTGGGCGTCCTTTTCCGTACAGGCTCTGCGGAGGGCAGGGGGCCCTCCTGGGTCTCGTCTGCGTGTCAAGGTTTATGCCGATTTGAACACTTTCCGCTAGGCCTTGGTTCCGCAGAGTGAATAAGGGGCTCAATAGCAGATCTCGGCTTGACTCGCCCGGAGCAGCACACTTGTAATTTCACTCGTGTCGTTCAGCCGGAATCGGTAACGGCCGCATCACGGGGACGCGAAAGACAGACGAGGGGCGCACATGACCGAGCTGGTGCAGCAACTGCTGGTCGACGACGCGGACGAGGAACTCGGCTGGCAGGAGCGCGCGCTGTGCGCCCAGACCGACCCCGAGTCCTTCTTCCCTGAGAAGGGCGGCTCCACCCGCGAGGCCAAGAAGGTCTGCCTCGCCTGTGAGGTCCGCTCCGAGTGCCTCGAATACGCCCTCGCCAACGACGAGCGCTTCGGAATCTGGGGCGGTCTGTCCGAACGGGAGCGCCGACGGCTGAAGAAGGCGGCCATCTGACCGCACACCGGCCGTCTGACCGCACACCGGTCGTCCGGCCGGTCGTGGGCCCGGCCGCAGGACCGAGCGGCCCCACGCACATACGTCTCGAACAGGTCTCGAACGGCCCGTCGCAGGTGGGTTATCCACAGGCGGCGGGCCGCCGTGATGCCCAGCCGATAGTGTGGTCGCTCGTCCGAGACGCCCCGGTGTCCCCTCGGGGCACGGGCGTCCACCGCAGTCCATCGAACCGGGGCCCGTACCTCGATGTCCGTGCACAGCCACACGGCAGCCCAGCACGACTCCGCTGCCACACCTGAGTTCCCGCGTCATGTGGTGACGGCGGTGCTCGTCTCCCACGACGGCGCCCGCTGGCTGCCCGACGTGCTCGCCGGGCTGCTCGGCCAGGAGCGTCCCGTCCAGTTCGCCGTCGCGGCCGACACCGGCAGCGCGGACACCTCCGCGCAGCTGGTCACCGACGCCCTGGGCGCCGACCGCGTACTGCACCTGGCGCGGCGCACCGGATTCGGCCAGGCCGTCGAGGAGGCCAACCGCACCGCCCCCCTCCTCACCCCGGACGAGCTGACGTATCTCAAACGCCCCAGCGGCTGGGACCCCGTCACGCGCACCTGGCGCGACGACGCCTACGACATGCCCGAACTCCCCCACGGGGAACCGGTCCAGTGGCTGTGGCTCCTGCACGACGACTGCGCCCCCGAACCCGACGCCCTGGCCCAGCTGCTGCGCGTCGTGGAGAACGAGCAGGAGCTGGGGCGCGACGACGTCGCCGTCGTCGGCCCGAAGCTGCGCGGCTGGTACGACCGCCGCCAGCTGCTGGAGGTCGGCGTCACCATCGCCAACTCCGGCCGCCGCTGGACCGGCCTGGACCGCCGTGAACAGGACCAGGGCCAGCACGACCATGTGCGCCCGGTGCTGTCCGTGTCCACCGCGGGCATGCTCATCCGGCGCGACGTCTTCGAGGAGCTCGGCGGCTTCGACCGGCGACTGCCCCTCATGCGGGACGACGTCGACCTGTGCTGGCGCGCCACCGCCGCCGGGCACCGCGTCCTCATCGCCCCCGAGGCGGTCGTACGGCACGCCGAGGCATCGTCCCGCGAGCGCCGCACCGTCGACTGCGTGGGCCGCACCGCCGCCTCCCCGCACAAGGTCGACAAGGCCGGCGCCGTCTACACCCTGCTCGTCAACACCCGCACCGCCGTATTGCCCTGGGTGCTGCTGCGCCTCGTCCTCGGCACCGTCGTGCGCACGCTCGCCTACCTCGTCGGCAAGGTCCCCGGACAGGCCCTCGACGAGATCCGCGGCCTCATGGGCACCCTGCTGCGCCCCGAGCGGATCATCGCCGGCCGGCGCAGGCGGGGGCGCCCCGTCATCGACAAGGCCGAGATGCGGGCCCTGTTCCCGCCGCCCGGCGCGACCGTGCGGGCCACCGTCGAACAGGCCGCGAGCAGCGTCGTCGGCCGCTCCGACCCCGAGGTGACCTCCGGCGCGGGACGGCACGGCAGCGCCGTCGAATCCGGACCCGGCGGCGACGACGCGGACTTCCTGGAGATAGAACAGTTCGCGCGCCTCAAGCGCGTCGCCCGCAAGCCCGGCCCGGTGCTCTTCCTGGTGCTGCTGTTCGTCTCGCTCATCGCCTGCCGCGAGCTCCTCGGCAGCGGCGCGCTCGCGGGCGGCGCCCTGCTGCCCGCCCCGGCCGAATCCGCCGAGCTGTGGTCCCGCTACCTCGACTCCTGGCATCCGGTGGGCGCCGGCGGCACCCCGTCCGCGCCGCCGTACCTCGCGCTGGTGGCGATGCTCGCCTCCACCCTGCTGGGCTCGACCGGGCTCGCGGTCACGGTGCTGCTGGTCTGCTCGGTGCCGCTGGCCGGATTCACCGCCTACTTCGCCTCCCGCCCGCTCGTCGAGTCGCGTCTGCTGCGCGCCTGGGCGGCCGTCGTCTACGCCTTCCTGCCCGCCGCCACCGGCGCCCTCGCCGGCGGCCGCATCGGCACCGCCGTACTCGCCATCCTGCTGCCGCTCATCGCCCGCGCGGGCATCGCGGCCAGTGGCCTGGCGAACAGTTCCGATGCGCGCGGCAGTTGGCGCGCCACCTGGGCCTACGCCCTGCTGCTGACGATCGCCACGGCCTTCACGCCGATCATCTGGCCCATCGCACTGCTCCTCGGCATCGGACTGCTCGCGGTCCGGCGCACCGACATCACGGCGTACGGCCTGCGTTTCCTGGCCCAGTTCGGGGTGCCCCTGCTGGTGCTCGCGCCCTGGTCGCTGTCGCTGCTGCCGTTCGGCTTCTTCCGCGAGGCCGGTCTGGAGTACGGCGCCTCGACCGCGTCCGCCCTGGACCTGCTCGGCGCCAGCCCCGGCGGGCCCGGCACCGTCAGCGGACTGATGCTGATCGGCGTCGTGCTGGCCGCGCTGGCCGCCCTGCTGCGCTCCGAGCGTCAGCTCGGCATCCGGACGGCCTGGGCGGTCGCCCTGCTGGGTTTCGTCTTCGCGGTCCTGTCCAACAGCTCCACCTGGGCCGGCCCCGCGACCCTCGTCTACGGCATCGCCCTGCTGGCCGCCGCCCTGCTCGGCGCCGACGGGGCACGCTCGCGTGTGGCCGAGCAGAGCTTCGGCTGGCGTCAGCCGGTCGCCGCGCTGATCGCCTTCACCGCGGCGGCGGGCCCGCTGCTCGTCGCCGCCGGCTGGATGATCCGCGGTGCCGACGGACCGCTGGAGCGGCGTGACCCCGTGCAGGTGCCCGCGTTCGTCGCCGAGGAGAGCGGCACCCGCGACCAGGCCCGCACCCTCGTCCTCGACAGCGACTCCTCGGCCCACGTCGGCTACATGCTCGTGCGCGGCTCCGGCGCCCGCCTCGGCGACGCCGAACTGGCCGTGGCCGACGGGGAGAACGCCAAGCTCGACAAGATCGTCGCCAACCTCGTCGCCGGTTCCGGCGCCGACCAGGCGGACCAGCTGGGCGCGTTCGCCGTGCGCTACGTCCTCGTCCACAAGGGCGCACCGCGCGACGTCACGCGCGTGCTGGACGCCACGCCGGGACTGTCGCGGCTGAGCCAGCAGCACGGCAGCGCGCTGTGGCGGATCGACCGCCAGGTGTCGCGGGCGGCCATCGTCGCGGGGTCCGGTTCCGGCAGCGCGGCCGGTGAGCCCGTACCGGTCGCCGCCGGGCCCGTCGAGATCCACACCACGATCCCGGCCGGCTCCGACGGACGAGTGCTGCGGCTCGCCGACAGCGTCGACGACGGCTGGACGGCCACGCTCGACGGCAAGGAGCTCGCCCGGACCACGATCGACGACTGGGCCCAGGGCTTCGAGCTGCCCGCCGAGGGCGGCAGACTGGACGTCACCTACGACGACCCGATCGGCCACACCGCCTGGCTGTGGATCCAGGGCTTCCTCGCGCTCGTGCTCGTCGTGATGGCACTGCCCGGACGCCGCCGTGACATCGACGACGACCTGCCCGAGGAGACCCCCGTCCCGGCCGAGGCCATGGCGGGCGAAGGACGCCGCGCCCGCCGGCTGCGCGCCCAGGCCGAGGCCGAAGAAGGGGGCCAGGGCGGCGAGTTCCCGCCGCCTCCCGCGCAGGCGCCGTCCACTCCCATCCCGCAGCAGCCGCCCTACGGAGAGTGGGACACGCCCAGCTACGCCGGCGCCGACTACGGCGACTACGGCGGCGAGCAGTACCAGGGCGGCCAGGCCGGCCGGCAGTATCCAGCGGGCGGCGCCTACGACCAGGGGTATCAGGCGGATCCGTACCAGGGCGGCCAGTACGACCCGTACGCGTACGGCGGGCAGGCACAGGACGGGTCGTACGACCCCTCGTACGACCAGACGTACCAGCAGGGTTACGACGCCACGTACGACCCGGCGCAGCAGCATCAGCACGGCAGCGAGCGTTCCGACGGGAGCCAGCAGTGAACCGCACCACCCTGTCCCTCATCGCCGGCGTCGGTGCCCTCGCCGCCGTCACCGGGTTCGCGGCGCTGACGTCACCGGACGCGTCCGGTGCGAGCCCCACGAAGGCGGCGGCCGAGCTGCCGGTGGAGCGTACGAGTCTGGTGTGTCCGGCGCCGAGCAGTTCGGACCTCGCCGAGACGACGTACACCTCGTTCACGCCGGTCACCAAGGGCACGGCGGGCGACGGCAAGGCGCAACTGCTGCCCGCGGGCGAGGAGTCGGGAGCCGGCGGCAAGAACAGCGAGGACCAGAAGGACGAGAAGTCCGGCAAGGGCGGCAAGACAGCCTCCGCCGACAAGCCCGTCCTAGCGGCTAAGGAGCCGGGGAAGCCGGTGAGCGAGGACGCCTCCGGCGCCGACTCGCCCGCGCTCGTCGGGACCGCCGACGGGAAGTTCGCGCCCGGGTGGACCGTGCAGCAGACCACGCAGGTAGCGGCGGGCACCGGGCGTGGGCTCCAGGGCGTCAACTGCACCGCGCCGGACACCGAGTTCTGGTTCCCGGGTGCCAGCACGGCTCCCGACCGCACGGACTACGTGCACCTGACGAACCCCGACGACTCCGCCGCGGTCGTCGACATCGAGCTGTACGGCAAGGACGGGGCCCTGGAGACCACGGTGGGGGAGGGGATTACGGTCCAGCCGCACTCCGGCGAGCCGATACTCCTGTCCACGCTCACCAGTGAGAAGGCCGACAACGTCACCGTGCACGTGAGCGTGCGCAGCGGTCGGGTCGGCGCCTCGGTGCAGGCGCTGGACGACAAGCTCGGCGGGGACTGGCTCGCGGCGTCCGTCGATCCCACGGGCAGCCTGGTGCTGCCCGGTATCCCCAAGGACGCCACGGCCGTGCGGCTGGTCGTGTTCGCGCCGGGGGAGGAGGACGCGGACCTGAAGGTGCGGCTCGCTTCGCCGACCGGGTCGATCACGCCCGCCGGGAACGAGACGTTGCACGTCAAGGGCGGGATGACCAGCGCGGTGGATCTCGGTGACGTGATGCGGGGCGAGCCGGGGTCCCTCGTGCTGACGCCCTCGGACCACTCCGTGCCCGTGGTCGCGGCGCTGCGGGTGGTGCGCGGAAAGGGCGCCAAGCAGGAGACGGCGTTCATCCCGGCCGGCCGTGCCGTCGGTACGCGCGCGACGGTCGTGGACAACCGCGAGAAGGGCTCCACGCTGTCCGTGACGGCGCCGTCCGGTGCGGCGGAGATCAAGGTCACCGCGTCGGCGGGGAGCGAGGGCGGCGCGGCGGTGTCGAAGACGTACACGGTCAAGTCCGGTACCACCCAGGAGGTGGAGCTGCCCGTCCCGAACGGTCTGAAGGGCACGTACGCCCTCACGGTCGAGACGGTGTCGGGCGGGCCGGTGTACGCCTCCCGCACGCTGACGTCGTCGGAGAACGGGGTGTCCGGCTTCACCGTGCAGACGCTGCCGGACGACCGGGGGATGGTGGCCGTGCCCGAGGCGGACGAGGACCTGTCGGTCCTGCAGAAGTGAGGACCTGCCGGTCCGGCAAGAAGTAGTGGCGGTGGCGCGGGTGGCCGTCAGTCCTCGCCGTAGCGCGGGTCGACCGTCTCCGGCGTGAGGCCCAGCAGCTCCGCCACCTGTTCCACGACCACCTCGTGGACCAGCGCCGCCCGCTCGTCCCGGCCCTTGGTGCGGATCTCCACCGGGCGGCGGTAGATGACCACGCGCGCGGGGCGTCCCTCGCGGGCGGCGATCGTGCCGCCCAGGGGGACCGCCTCGTCGTTCCAGGTCCGGCCGTCGAGGCGGGGGACCTCGAGGACGAGGAAATCGATGTCGGTCAGCTGCGGCCAGCGGCGTTCGAGGCGCTCCACCGAGTCCTGCACCAGGTCCGCGAAGACATCGGCGCGGCTGGCGGCGAGGGGGACCTGGGGTGGTGCGATCGGGCCGCGCATGCCCCGGCCGTGGCGATCACGACGGCGGGGCCCGGGGCCGGCGGCACGGGGCGGTACAGGGGTGTCCATCACTGATGAAGGGTAGTCCTCGCGGCAGGCACGTGTCCGATCGTGGTGCCCGGGCGGGAGCGGCGTCCCTCCGGTCCGTACGGCATGTCGGCAGATGACCATTCCAGCCAAGCTTGGGCTCGATTCCGTATCTCTCCGAGACCGTCGAAGTCGAGGTAAATGATGGGTTTTGTGGTGAGTAGTGACCGGTTCTGTCGCGGTCCGGTATTCCGCAACGCGGCTTTTGGGCAGGTCAGGAAGGTGGGACAACAGGGGCGCACGGGATGCGGCACAACACGACACGGTGGGGTGACCTGGGGGAGAGTCATCGCGGCCCGCTCAAGAGTGCGGTACCGTCCAACGTCGTGAGCCCTGTACGTCGCTGTTCGCGCACCGCTTGCGGCCGTCCCGCCGTCGCGACGCTGACGTACGTCTACGCCGACTCGACCGCGGTCCTCGGCCCGCTCGCCACCTACGCCGAACCCCACTGCTACGACCTCTGCGCCGAGCATTCCGAACGCCTCACCGCCCCGCGCGGGTGGGAGGTCGTACGCCTGCTGGACGGCTCCGCTCCGGCCCGCCCGAGCGGGGACGACCTGGAAGCGCTTGCCAACGCCGTGCGCGAGGCGGCCCGTCCGCAGGAGCGGGCGGCCGAGGCCGGTGGGGGCGGTGGCCGGGGCGCCGACCCGATGGAGGTCGCGCGTCGGGGTCATCTCAGGGTGCTGCGCTCGCCCGACAACTGACGGTCGGTTCCCTTCGTCTGGCTTCGCCTCCCGCCTTCGTCGTGCCCTTGCTGTGTCTTCGTTTGGTTGAGTGCTGCACAAGCATTGACGGGTAGTTGTCGCGGACACGACCATTCCGTATGCCGGAACGAGAAATCGCTTTCCGCATGGCGGAATCCCGGAGGTGCCCGTGTACATCCAGGAACTGGAGCCCGTAGCAGGCTCACTGGGGCTGTCCGCCCTCGTGGCGGCCCTGCCCCTGGTGATCGTGCTCGTCCTGCTGGGCGGGGTCCGGATGAAGGCGCATCTCGCGGGGCTCACCGGGCTTCTGGCGGCCGTACTGGTCGCCTGGCTCGCGTACGGCATGCCGCTCGACCAGACGCTCTCCAGCGGCGCCCAGGGAGCCGTCTTCGGGCTCTTCCCCATCCTGTGGATCGTCGTCAACGCCCTGTGGGTGTACCGGATGACCGTCCGCACGCGGCACTTCGACATCCTCAGGCGGTCGTTCGGACGGCTGTCGGACGATCCGCGCATCCAGGCGCTCGTCATCGCCTTCTGCTTCGGCGCCCTGCTGGAGGCCCTCGCCGGGTTCGGGGCGCCCGTCGCGATCTGCTCGGTCATGCTGGTGGCGCTCGGGTTCGAGCCGGTGCGCGCGGCCGTCGTCGCGCTGGTCGCCAACACGGCGCCCGTCGCCTTCGGCGCGATGGGCACGCCCGTGGTGACGCTCGCCCAGGTCACCGGGCTGCCGTTGGACGACGTGGCCTCCGTGGTCGGCCGCCAGACGCCCCTGCTGGCGCTGGTCGTGCCGCTCGTGCTGGTCGGGCTCGTGGACGGCAGGCGCGGGCTGCGGGAGACCTGGGTGCCCGCCCTGGTGTGCGGAGTCGCCTTCGCCGTCGCCCAGTTCGCCGCCTCGAACTACGTCTCCGCGCAACTCGCCGACATCGGCGCCGCCTTGGCCGGCGCGGGCGCCCTGGTCGCCGTACCGCACGCACGCGTGCCGGCCACCGAGGCCGTACGCGCGTCCGTGCTGACCGGTTCGCGCAGCGAGGAACTGGACGAGGCGGACCCGCGCGGGGAGGTCGTGCGTGCCTACGCGCCCTACGCCCTGATCGTCGTGATCTTCTCCCTCGCCCAGATCCCGGTGGTCAAGGACTGGCTGGCCGGGGCGACCCGGACGCAGGACTGGCCCTTCCTGAACGTCGCGAACCCGGACGGCGAGGCGGTCAGCGGCAATGTCTTCAGCTGGCCGATCGTGTCCACCGGCGGCACGCTCGTGCTGATCGCCGGGCTGTTCACCGCGGTCGTTCTCGGCGTGCACGCGCGCGTGGCCGTCAAGGAGTGGGCCGCCACCGTGCACGAGCTGCGGTTCGCCATCCTGACCGTGACGTCCGTGCTCGCGCTCGCCTACGTCATGAACCTGTCCGGGCAGGCCGCCACCATCGGCCACTTCGTGGCGGCGGCCGGCGCCGGGCTCGCCTTCCTGTCGCCGGTGCTCGGCTGGTTCGGGGTGGCGGTGTCCGGGTCGGACACCTCGGCCAACGCGCTCTTCGGGGCGCTGCAGGTGACGGCCGCGCGGGAGTCCGGCCTTTCGCCGGAACTCCTGGCCGCCGCCAACAGTTCAGGAGGTGTGCTCGGCAAGATGATCTCGCCGCAGAACCTCACCATCGCGTGCGCGGCCGTGGGACTCGCGGGCAAGGAGGGCGACCTGCTGCGGCGGGTGCTGCCGTGGAGCCTGGGGCTGCTGCTGGTGATGTGCCTGATCGTCGTCGGACAGAGTTCACCGGTGCTGGGCTGGATGCTGCCCTGACCTCGAGGTTACGGCTCGGGGTCCACTCAGCGGGCGCCCGGCGCGCTGTCGGTGCGGGCGGGTAGTTTGTCGGTGACCGACAGGATGTTCAGGGAGGGGTGGCCGTGGCTGCTGATCTGTCACAGCTGGTGAAGGCGTACGACGTGCGCGGGGTCGTACCGGATCAGTGGGACGAGTCACTGGCCGAGCTCTTCGGCGCCGCCTTCGTCCGGGTGACGGACGCGAGCGCGATCGTGATCGGCCATGACATGCGCCCCTCGTCGCCCGGCCTGTCCCGCGCCTTCGCGCGCGGCGCGGCCGCTCAGGGCGTCGACGTCACCGAGATCGGCCTGTGCTCCACGGACCAGCTCTACTACGCCTCCGGCGCGCTGAACCTGCCGGGCGCGATGTTCACGGCCTCGCACAACCCGGCCCAGTACAACGGCATCAAGCTGTGCCGCGCCGGCGCCGCCCCGGTCGGCCAGGACACCGGCCTGGCCGAGATCCGCGAACTGGTGGAGAACTGGACCGAGTCGGGTGCCCCGGCCCCGGCCGCGGAGGCGGGCGGGATCACCGGGCGCGACACGCTCGCGGACTACGCGACCCACCTCCGCTCCCTCGTCGACCTGACCTCCGTCCGCCCCCTGAAGGTCGTCGTCGACGCGGGCAACGGCATGGGCGGCCACACCGTGCCGACCGTGTTCGGCGGCCTCCCGCTGGACGTCGTCCCGATGTACTTCGAGCTGGACGGCACGTTCCCGAACCACGAGGCGAACCCGCTGGACCCGGCCAACATCGTGGACCTCCAGAAGCGGGTCCGTGCCGAGTCCGCCGACCTGGGCATCGCCTTCGACGGCGACGCCGACCGCTGCTTCGTCGTCGACGAGCGCGGCGAGCCCGTCTCCCCGTCCGCCATCACCGCCCTGGTGGCCTCGCGCGAGCTCGCCAAGAACGGCGGCGAGGGCACGATCATCCACAACCTGATCACCTCCTGGTCGGTCCCGGAGGTCGTCAGGGAGAACGGCGGCAGCCCGGTCCGCACCCGCGTCGGTCACTCCTTCATCAAGGCCGAGATGGCGAAGTCCGGTGCGATCTTCGGCGGCGAGCACTCCGCCCACTACTACTTCAAGGACTTCTGGAACGCCGACACCGGCATGCTGGCCGCCCTCCACGTCCTCGCCGCCCTCGGCGGCCAGGAGGGCCCCCTGTCCGGCCTGGTCGCCCAGTACGACCGCTACGTCGGCTCCGGCGAGATCAACTCCACCGTCACCGACCAGACGGCCCGCCTCGCCGCGATCAGAACGGCCTACGAAGGCCGTGACGACATCCAACTGGACAACCTCGACGGCCTGACCGTCACCTCCACCGACTGGTGGTTCAACGTCCGCCCCTCCAACACGGAGCCCCTGCTCCGCCTCAACGCGGAGGCCCGGGACGAGGCGACGATGAGAAAGGTACGGGACGAGGCGCTGGCGATCATCAGAGGCTGAGCCGCGGTGGGTGGCTTGGGGCGCCGGGCGGGGGGCCTGCCTGCCCGGCGAAGTCCCAACCCCGGCACCCCGCCCCCACCGGCGGTACGCTGACCAGGCACATCCGCACGCACGCCCGTACCCCCGACCCCCACCCCAGAAGGGACCCGCCATGCCGCTGGAAGCCGGCCTCCTGGAGATCCTCGCCTGCCCGGCCTGCCACGCCTCCCTCAAGGAGCAGGAAGCCGAGCTGATCTGCACCGGCCAGGACTGCGGCCTGGCCTACCCGGTCCGCGACGGCATCCCCGTCCTCCTCGTCGACGAGGCCCGCCGCCCCGCATAACAGGGCCCCACAGCCGAGGGGTCAACGCCGCCGTACCGGAGGCCACGGTCAGCAGACCCGGCATCACGCCATGGCCACACCCACGGCAACACCCACGGCAACAACGACACCCCGCACGAAGAAGCCAACCCACAGCCGCCCCGGCAACGCACCGTCCGCCCAGACCCAGCGGCGCCCCAGCAACGCACAGCCGCCCAACACCCCGCACAACAGACCCCAAAGAAACCCGGCGATCGGAGGCCGTCGCCCATGCTCGACGAATCGCTGCTCGACACGCCGGCGGCACTCGCCGAAGCCGATCGCCGTGCCCTGCTCCGCGGCGCGGCCGAAGCCGGCGCCCGCGTCCGCACCGCCCTCCGGCACGCCGCCGAGGCAGGCGTGAACGACCTCAAGCCGGACGGCCGCCCCCGAGCCATCCTCATCGCGGGCCCCGGCGCCGCCGCCATCTGCGTCGCCGACCTCCTCGGCACCCTCGCCGGCGCCACCAGCCCGGTCACCCGACTGGACCCGGCCGGCGTGGCCCCCGCCGCGGGCGCCCTGCGCTGGGAGCTCCCCGGCTGGGCCGGCTCCGTGGACCTCCTGCTGATCGCCACCCCCGACGGCACCGAGCCCGGCCTCTCCCTGCTCGCCGAGCAGGCCTACCGCCGCGGCTGCACGGTCGTCACCGTGGCCCCCGCCGGCACCCCCCTCACCGAGGCGACACACGGCAACCACGGCCTGTTCGTGCCGATGGCGACCGCCCCGTACGAGCAGGACGAGACCCTCGCCGCCTCCGCCCCCGGCGTCCTGTGGGCCCTGCTCACCCCGCTCCTCGCACTCCTCGACCGCACCGGTCTGCTCACCGCCCCGCCCGACGCCGTCGAGAAGGTCGCCGACCGCCTCGACCACATCGCCGAGCGCTGCGGCCCCGCCATCGCGACGTACAGCAACCCCGCCAAGACCCTCGCCGCCGAACTCGCCGACGCGCTCCCGCTGATCTGGACCGAGGGCGTCTCCGCCGGCCCGGCCGGCCGCCGCTTCGCCGCCGCGCTCGCCGAGCTCTCCGGCCACCCCGCCCTCGTCGCCGAACTGCCCGAGGCACTCGCCTCGCACAGCGCCCTGCTCGCAGGACGCCTCGCGGCGAGCGCGGACCCCGACGACTTCTTCCGGGACCGCGTGGAGGAGACACCGGCGCTGCACGCGCGCGTGGTCCTGCTGCGCGACCGCCCGATCGGCGGCCTCACCGCCGCGCCCGCGGCCCGGGACCTCGCCCTCAGCCACGACACACCGATCAGCGAGCTGGAGCCGGAACCCGGCGATGAGCTGGAGACCCTCGCCGAACTGATCGCCATCACGGATTTCGCCGCCGTTTACCTGGCGCTCGCCTCGGGGGCCTGATCTGTCCCTGGGCGCCCTGACAGCCGTACGCCGACGGAACCGGCAGACGTACACCAGGCGAACCGGCGTCCTCCACGAAGAACCCGTGTACCCGCGTACTCGTACCCGCGTACCCGCGCACCAGCAGAGAGCAGGCTGACAACCGCATGGACCGCCTCGACAACACCGTCCGCCCCTACGCCTGGGGTTCCACCACCGCGATCCCGACCCTCCTCGGCGTCGAGCCGACCGGCGAACCGCAGGCGGAGATGTGGATGGGCGCGCACCCGGGCGCACCTTCGCGCACCGGGCGCGGCACCCTCGTCGAGGTGATCGAGGCCGACCCGGAGCGCGAACTGGGCGCGAGGGCGGTCGCGAAGTTCGGCCCCCGCCTCCCCTTCCTCCTCAAGATCCTCGCCGCCGGCGCCCCGCTCTCCCTCCAGGTGCACCCCGATCTGGCGCAGGCGAAGGAGGGTTACGAGGACGAGGAGCGCCGCGGCATCCCGATCGACGCCGGCCACCGCAACTACAAGGACGCCAACCACAAGCCGGAACTGATCTGCGCGCTCACCGAGTTCGACGGCCTGTGCGGCTTCCGCGACCCCCTGCGGACCGCCGACCTCCTGGACGGCCTCGGCATCGACTCCCTCAAGCCGTACGTAGACCTGCTGCACGCCCACCCCGAGGAAGCGGCCCTGCGCGAGGTGCTCACCGCGATCCTCAGCGCCGACCCGGACGAGATGGCCCACACCGTCGCCGAGGCCGCGGCCGCCTGCTCCCGCCTCGGCGGCGAGTACGCCCCGTACGCCGACATCGCCCATCACTACCCCGGCGACCCCGGCGTCATCGCCGCCATGCTCCTCAACTACGTCCGCCTCCAGCCCGGCGAGGCCCTGTTCCTCGGCGCCGGCATCCCGCACGCGTACCTGAACGGCCTCGGCGTCGAGATCATGGCCAACTCCGACAACGTCCTGCGCTGCGGCCTGACCCCCAAGCACGTCGACGTCCCCGAACTCCTGCGCATCGTCCGCTTCGAGGCGGGCGACGCGGGAGTGCTGCGCCCCGAGGCCGCCCCGGACGGCGAAGAGGTCTACGAGACCCCGATCGACGAGTTCCGGCTGTCCCGGTACGTCCTCCCGGAGGGCACCACCGCCCACGACCTCACCCGCGCGACCCCGCAGATCCTGCTCTGCACGGCGGGTGCCGTCCGCGCCGGGGAGCACGAGCTGACGCCGGGCCGTTCCGTCTTCGTACCGGCGGGTGAGAAGGCCGAAGTGTCCGGAGCCGGCACGGTCTTCCGGGCCACCGTCGTCGCCTGACCGAGGGCATACGACGACCCGGCGCACCATTGTCGGACCGGGCTGCAACAATGGCCCACCGGCAAAGGAAGGGCAAAGCCGATGGGCGCGCACGCTCCCCTCGACGAGGCCCCGCACGGCGCACCGGCGTACGTAGGAAGCTCACGCAGGCCACGAAGGCTACGAAGGCGAAGGGACAACGCGACACATGAGCGCGTCAGGCGGTACCAAAGCGATCGTGGCGGCACTCGCCGCCAACCTCGCGATCGCGGCATCGAAGTTCGTGGCGTTCGCGTTCAGCGGTTCGTCGTCGATGCTCGCCGAGGGCGTGCACTCGCTCGCCGACTCGGGCAACCAGGCCCTGCTGCTGGTCGGCGGCAAGAAGGCCCAGCGCGAGGCGACCCCGCAACACCCCTTCGGCTACGGCCGCGAGCGCTACATCTACGCCTTCCTCGTCTCGATCATCCTCTTCTCCGTCGGCGGCATGTTCGCCCTCTACGAGGGCTACGAGAAGATCAAGCACCCGCACGAGGTCGAGCACTGGTACTGGCCCGTCGGCGTCCTCGTCTTCGCGATCATCGCCGAGGCCTTCTCCTTCCGCACGGCCATCAAGGAGTCCAACGTCCTGCGGGGCCGGAAGTCCTGGAAGGAGTTCGTCCGCCACGCCAAGGCGCCCGAGCTGCCCGTCGTCCTCCTGGAGGACCTCGGCGCGCTGGTCGGCCTGGTTCTCGCCCTGGGCGGCGTCGGCCTGGCGCTGATCACCGGCGACGGCGTCTGGGACGGCATCGGCACGATCTGCATCGGCATCCTGCTCGTCCTGATCGCGGTCGTCCTGGCCATCGAGACCAAGTCGCTGCTGCTCGGCGAGTCCGCGGACGTCGAGGTCGTCGGCAAGATCGAGGCCGCCGCCGTCGACGGGGACGTCGTCACTCGCATCATCCACATGCGCACGCTCCACCTCGGCCCCGAGGAGCTCCTGGTCGCCGCCAAGATCGCGGTGAAGCACGACGACACGGCCGCCGAGGTCGCCTCCGCGATCGACGCCGCCGAGGCCCGCATCCGCGAGGCCGTCCCGATCGCCCGCGTCATCTACCTGGAGCCCGACATCTACAGCGAGGCCGAAGCGGCCAAGGGCGCCGACCGCGAGGCCACGCCCGGGGGCCCGGCACAGCACGGCACCGATCACTGACACGTACGGTGACGGGGCCCGCCGAGTCGATCGGCGGGCCCCGTTGTCATTGCCGCGGTGCCGGTGTCATTCGCCGCGGTGCCGTTGTCATTGCCCGTGGCGCCGGCTGTTCGGTTGTCATACCGGTGGTTGCTGCCGGCTGTTCGGTCGTCATGCCGGGATTTGCCAGTTCGGGGTGATCGGCGCCGGTCTGCGCCGCCGTACGACCCGGGCGGCGATCCCCAGCCCGACCCCGGCCAGTATCAGCACCGCCCCGAGCGCGATCGCCGTACCGACGACGGCAGGCACGGTATAGCCGTCGGTCACGCGCCCCCGGATCTCGGACTCGGCGAACGTCCCGCCCCGGTCGTCGAGAAAGGCCCGCGAATCACGGGCGTTCGCCCGGTTGTCACCCAGCAGGAACAGCCGCCCCTCGGGAACCCGCACGTCGTAGGCCGGAATCCCGAACCCGCCGCCCGCCTCCCCGCCCTTCAGATACGGCTCCTCGATCGGCTTCCCGTTCACGGTGACGCGCGCGGCCGTCCCCGTCCCGGTGCAGCACGCCACGCGATCGCCGCCCACCCCGATGACCCGCTTGACCACCAGCGCGTCGAAGCCGTACCGCTCCGGCGCCGAGAACAGCACGACGTCCCCGCGTCGCACCTCGTCCCCGCCGGTCCGCTCATAGAAGATCCGGTCACCCGGCTCGTACGTCGGCGCCATGCTCTCGCTCGACACGACAGCGCCGCCGAGCTCGAGCCGCGCGTACGCAACTCCGCCCAGCCCCAACACCAGCCCCAGCAGCCCCACTACGACGGCCGCAACCCCAAGTCTCCGCCCCGCACCGGACATTACGCCCCTCCCCAAACGGCCTCTCCGACGGCGGAGCGTACCTGCACCTCTAGGACCCGACAGCGCGGGCCCCGCGCCCCCCATGAAGGCGGGCCCGGGCCCTATCCATGAAAACGTGGGCCCACGCCTTACCCATGAACGCGGGCCGGCGCCATGCCATGGGCCCGCGCCCTACGCATGAACGCGGGCCCACGCCCTACCCATGAAGGCGGGCCCGCGCCCTACGCATGAAGGCGGGCCCGCGCCCTACGCATGAAGGCGGGCCCGCGCCCTACGCATGAAGGCGGGCCCACGCCCTACGCATGAAGGCGGGCCCACGCCCTACGCATGAAGGCGGGCCCACGCCCTACCCACGAAGGCGGGCCCGCGCCCTTACAAATGAACGCGGACCCGCCCACCCGGCTAGCCGACCTCGCGCAGCACCCCGAGCACGGCCGGCTCGTCCGGCGCCACCAGCAGCCGCTCCCGGAACTCCGCGTCCATCAACTTCCGCGACAGCAGCGCCAGAATCCGCAGATGCTCGTCCCCGGCGGCCGCCTCCGGTACGGCGATCATGAACACGAGCCTCGCCTTCGTACCGTCCGGCGAGCCCCACTCGACGCCCTCCGCGGACCCCGCGAAACCGACGACCGGCGCGCTCACCGCGTCCGTCTTGGCATGCGGAATCGCGATCTCCTCACCGAGCCCGGTCGTCCCCTGCTCCTCCCGGCGCAGCGCCGTCGCCACGAGTTCGTCCGGATCCACGACCTTGCCGGTCCGCCCCAGCAGCTCCGCCATCTCACGGATCGCGGACTCCTTGTCACCGGCGTCGAGCCGAACCTTCACGGTCTGCTCGGTGACATACCCGGAGAGGACCTCGTCAGAGGCGCCGTCGCCGTCGCCCTCGGCGTTGCCCTCGGCGCCGCTGTCACCGTCGCTCTCGCCTTCGCCGTCGGCCTCATCGGCCGACTGGCCGGCGCCGGTCCCCCCGGCCCCTGCGGCGGAAGCGCCGCCCGGGACGACAGCGTCGGCGGACTCGGCCGAGCCGGCCTGCTGCGGCACGCCCCCCTGCGCCCCGACGCCAGCTCCCACCAGCACAGCCTCACGCGCACCGACGCCCAGACCGGAACCCGCGTCCCCGCGCCGCCTGCGCTCACCCAGGTCGACGAGGGCGACCGTCGTCAACGCGGTGACGACCGAGCCGATCACCACGGCCACGAAGAACATCGGCACGCCGCTCACCGCACCCAGCACGGCCACGATCGGCCCGCCGTGCGGCACCGCGTCCTCGACGCCGGCGACCCCGGCGATCGCACCGGCGACCGCGCCGCCCAGCATGTTGGCGGGGATGACCTGCGCGGGCCGCGCCGCCGCGAACGGGATCGCGCCCTCGGAGATGCCGAAGCAGCCCATGAACAGCGAGGCGAGCCCGGTCTCCCGCTCCTGCTCGGTGTACAGCCGCTTCCGTATCAGCGTGGCCAGACCCTGACCGAGCGGCATGACGGGGATGGCCGCGGCGCACATGCCCATGACCGTCTGGTTGCCGGTCGCGATAAGCCCGGCGCCGAACAGGAACGCCGTCTTGTTGACCGGTCCGCCCATGTCGAACGCGATCATCAGCCCGAGAATCGCCCCGAGCAGGATCGCGCTCGTGCCGGTCATCCCGCTGAGCCAGTCGGTCAGGTTCTCGAACACCCAGGAGATCGGCTCGCCGATGACGTAGATGAAGAACATGCCCAGCACCGTGGTCGCGACGATCGGGATCACGATGATCGGCATGATCGGCTGCGCGAACTTCGGGACCTTGACCTTCTTGATCCACAACACCAGATACCCGGCGAGGAACCCGGTCACGATCGCACCGATGAACCCGGCGCCCGCCTTGGAGTCGTACAGCTCACCGGTGTTGGCGATCCAGCCGCCGACCATGCCGGGCACGAGGGCCGGCCGATCCCCGATGGCGTACGCGATGTAGCCGGACAGGATCGGCACCATCAGCGTGAAGCCGATGACGCCGATGTTGTTCACGTCCATCCAGAAGGAGTCCTTCGGGATGACCAGACCGCCGGACGGGTCCGTGTGCCCGCCGAGCGACAGCGAGATCGCGATCAGCAGCCCACCGACCACGACGAACGGGATCATGTAACTGACCCCGTTCATCAGCGCCTTGTACCCGACGCTGCGCTCCTTGCCACCGCCGGACGCGGGAGCTGTGGGGGCGCTCCCCGCCGCGTGCACGGGCGCCGACATCACACGCTCGATCAGCTGCTCGGGATGGCGAATACCTTCGGCCACCCCCACGCTCAGCACCCGCTTGCCCGCGAAACGGCTCAGGTCCACGTCCTTGTCCGCGGCGATGATGATGCCGTCGGCGTGGTTGACATCGTTGTCATCGAGGACGTTCTCAGCCCCGATGGATCCCTGGGTCTCCACCTTCATGTCGATGCCACGACTCTCGGCAGCCTGCGCGAGCTTCTCGGCTGCCATATATGTGTGGGCGATGCCGGTCGGGCACGCGGTCACGGCAAGCAGCTTCAACCGCTGCTGCTCACCGCCGCTGCCCGTGGGGGGAGGGCCGGCCGGAATGGTCACGTCGATCTCCTAACGCCATTGTCATGCGGAAACGCCGTCCCGGGCGCCCCACAAGATCGATCAGATGTTCCGATCTGCAGGCATCCTGCCCCACCTCCCCGCAAGCTCAAAGGGGCAAAGTTCCCGGAACATCCCGGTCTGCCGCCACCTGTGAACCGTTCGTTGGTGTCCTGTTATCGCTCCCGCACGCGACCGTCACCCGACCCGCCACCCTCCCACGAGCGCCCCCTCGACCCACCCCACCGCCCTCCACCTCGATGGAGACAGCTGTTCGGAGGCGGAATGAGGGCGGCCGGGCGTCCCGGTGTAGCTTGGAACCAGCCAGACGTCGCTGCTGATGGCGGTCGGGCGGTCCCGATACGGACCGGCCGAGGGAGAGAGGGCCTCCGACGGACTGCGCTGCGCGTACGCGGGCATGCCTGTGTCCTCTTCGGGCGCCCCGATGTCCGCCGCCGCGCAGACCAGCCGTACCCACCCTCGACCCACACCCCGAGGAGCAGCACGCAATGACGACTGTCGAGAACCGACAGGACTTCAAGGTCGCCGACATCTCCCTCGCCGCGTTCGGCCGCAAGGAGATCACCCTCGCCGAGCACGAGATGCCCGGCCTGATGGCGATCCGCAAGGAGTACGCCGAGACCCAGCCGCTGGCCGGTGCCCGCGTCACCGGCTCCCTGCACATGACCGTGCAGACCGCCGTCCTCATCGAGACCCTGGTCGCCCTCGGCGCCGAGGTCCGCTGGGCCTCCTGCAACATCTTCTCCACCCAGGACCACGCCGCCGCCGCGATCGCGGTCGGCCCGAACGGCACGCCCGAGAACCCCCAGGGCGTCCCGGTCTTCGCCTGGAAGGGCGAGACCCTGGAGGAGTACTGGTGGTGCACGGAGCAGGCCCTGACCTGGCCGAACAGCCCCACCGGCGGCCCGAACATGATCCTGGACGACGGCGGTGACGCCACCCTCCTCGTCCACAAGGGTGTCGAGTACGAGAAGGACGGCAAAGTCCCCTCCGTCGACACGGCCGAGTCCGACGAGCACCGCGTCATCCTCGAACTCCTGCACCGCACCATCACGGACGGTTCGCAGAAGTGGACCCAGCTGGCGTCCGAGATCCGCGGCGTCACCGAGGAGACCACCACCGGCGTCCACCGCCTGTACGAGATGCAGCGAGACGGCGACCTCCTCTTCCCCGCGATCAACGTGAACGACGCCGTCACCAAGTCGAAGTTCGACAACAAGTACGGCTGCCGCCACTCCCTGATCGACGGCATCAACCGTGCCACCGACGTCCTGATCGGCGGCAAGACCGCGGTCGTCTGCGGCTACGGCGACGTGGGCAAGGGCTGCGCCGAGTCCCTGCGCGGCCAGGGCGCCCGCGTGATCATCACCGAGATCGACCCAATCTGCGCCCTCCAGGCGGCGATGGACGGCTACCAGGTCACGACCCTCGACGAGGTCGTCGACAAGGCCGACATCTTCATCACCACGACCGGCAACAAGGACATCATCATGGCCTCGGACATGGCCAAGATGAAGCACCAGGCGATCGTCGGCAACATCGGTCACTTCGACAACGAGATCGACATGGCCGGCCTCGCCAAGGTCCCGGGCATCGTCAAGGACGAGGTCAAGCCGCAGGTCCACACCTGGACCTTCCCCGACGGCAAGGTCCTCATCGTCCTGTCCGAGGGCCGCCTGCTGAACCTGGGCAACGCGACCGGTCACCCGTCCTTCGTGATGTCCAACTCCTTCGCGGACCAGACCCTGGCCCAGATCGAGCTGTTCACGAAGCAGGACGAGTACCCGATCGGCGTGTACACGCTGCCCAAGCACCTGGACGAGAAGGTCGCCCGCCTCCACCTGGACTCGCTCGGCGTGAAGCTGACGACGCTCCGCCCGGAGCAGGCCGCCTACATCGGCGTCGAGGTCGAGGGCCCGTACAAGTCGGACCACTACCGCTACTGAGCGGAGCCGAGCCGGTTCCGCGGCACGACCCCGCTTCGCAACGGCAGTTCCTCCGAGGCAGGCCCCCGCACCCCCGTGTCGGGGGCCTGCCCCTTCGGTCCACATGGCCGGCCCACGTAGCCTCATCAGCCGAAGAGGCCGGGACCAGCCCGTCCGTCAAGCCCCAGGACCCCGATGCCCCGCGGCCGTTATTCGCTCCACGATCCGCACGATCACACCCCCCTCGCAGAAGAACACTTCCACTGCGCCCCCGGCCCTTCCGGCTGGCGCTACGTATCCCAGCTGACCACCCCCGAGGGCGATCACAGCGGCTCCGTCGACCTTGCCCTGGACGAACTGGGCCGCCCCATCCGCCTCGAACTCCACGCCGGAGGCTGGCAGGTACGCGGCGCCGCCCTGGACGGCGTCACCTGGGTACGCACCGACCCCACCGGAGTCCACGCCACGGAAGGCAATGTGCGCGCCCACGCCTTCACCGGCACGTCTCCCGCGTTCCTCATCGCCACCACCCGTCTCCTCCGCCTCACCCATTCCGCCTCGGCCACCCGCGTCCGCCTCGTGGCCTTCACGGATCCGGTCCTCGCCCCGCGCACCGTGGACCAGTCCTGGGCCTTGGTGGAAAGACAAACACACGCCACTGACAACGGCCCCCTGACCGTGGACGAATACCAGGTCACAGCCCTGGACACGGGCGAGCAGCACGCCGTGCACATCTCCGGCGACGTGGTCCTCGCGGCGCCCGGCATCGAGTTGGAGGACCTGGAGTCACCGCCGTCGACGCTCGCTTGAGCCGGTCAGGCAGGAGGAGCGAAGCCCGTGGCAGGCGGGCCGTCCGACGACGCATCCTGCGAAGCCGGAGCGGCCGACTGCCGTACGGCGTCCCGCGCGACCGATGATTGCCCGGCAGACGCCGGCGCCACGTACGGACCACCGCCCGGGGCAACACCCCCGCCGTACCCGGCCGGCGCCGGCGGAGGAGCCGGCGAAGCCACAGCGGCCCCATTGCCGAAGGCGCGCCGCGCCTCCCGAGCCTGCCGCTCCTGAAGCACCGCAGCCAGATAGGCGGCCGGCGGTACACCGTGCGGCGCCGGAGCGCCCGTGCGCCCCGCCAGATCCGTCGCGAGCCGCTCGCCCATGCTCCAGGCGACCTGCGGATCGAGCTGCTGCATCCGCGTCAGGTACTGACGAATGGCGAGCCACAGGCCATCGGGGACCGCCGACAGGTCGAGCCCCGAGAACCGCCCGGCCAACCACGGCGGAGGCGGCGGAACGAAGCCCGCGCGCGTGAGGGGCACGCGCTCCCGAACGACGAGAGTCCCGGCGAACACATCACCGAGCCGCCGCCCGCGCGCGGACACCAGCGAAGCGATGACGGCCACGACACCGAGCGTCATCAGAATCTCGATCACACCGATGAGGCCCCGCACCAGCGCGTGCCGGAACCGGATCGGCCCGCCGTCGTCACGCACCACCCGCAGCCCACAGGCCAACTTCCCGAGCGAACGCCCATGGCTGAGCGTCTCGACCGCAATCGGCCCGCCGACCAGCACCAACACGAACATGGCGATGGACAGCGCGGTCTGCGCCGCCTCGTCCAGAGAAGCGGTGGCGATCACGACACCCGTCGTCACGACGAGGTAGGCGATGAACGCCACGGCCAGATCGAGCAGCACGGCCAGCGCCCTGCTGGGCAGCTTCGCAGGGCGCAACTCCAGCGCCACCGCCTCGCCCGTCACCAGCTCACTCACGCCGTCCGTCCTTCCCCTGACCTGCCTTTGGAATGGCCAGTCTGCCAAGCTGAGGGCGCATCGCGCCGCAGTACGACAAGCTGACGTCCAACGACGAGTCGCCGACGAACAGCCGGGGAGCAGAAAAGCAGATGGACCTCGACGTCTTCGTCACCGCCCACCGTGCCGAGTGGGACCGCCTCGACACCCTCCTCGGACGCCAGCGCCGCCTGACCGGCGCCGAGGCCGACGAACTCGTCGCCCTCTACCAGCGCACCGCCACTCACCTGTCCCTGATCCAGTCCAGCGCACCCGACCCCCAGCTGACCGGCCGGCTCAGCCAACTCGTGGCACGCGCGCGTAGCGCGGTGACAGGCACACGCCGCGCCTCTTGGCGCGACGTCACACGCTTCCTCACCAACGGCTTCCCGGCCGCGGTCTACCGAGCGCGCCACTGGTGGGTACCCACGGCACTCCTGTCCACCCTCATAGCGGCCCTCCTTGGCTGGTGGATAGGCACCCACCCCGAAGTGCAGGCCACGATCGCGGCCCCCAGCGAACTACGCGAGCTCACCCGCCCGGGCGGTCAGTACGAGACGTACTACTCCAGCCACCCCGCAGCCTCCTTCGCGGCCCAGGTCTGGACGAACAACGCCTGGGCAGCCGCCCTCTGCCTGATCCTCGGCGTCTTCCTGGGCCTCCCGGTCCTCTGGATCCTCTTCCAGAACATGCTGAACCTCGGAGTGGGCTTCGGCCTGATGTCGTCAGCCGGCCGCCTTGACACCTTCCTCGGCCTCATCCTTCCGCACGGCCTACTCGAACTGACAGCGGTCTTCGTAGCCGCCGGCACCGGCCTGCGCCTCGGCTGGACACTCATCGACCCCGGCCCCCGCACCCGACGATCAGCCCTCGCCGAAGAAGGCCGGGCCGCAATCGGCATGGCAATCGGCCTAGCCCTGGTCCTCTTCATATCCGGCGCCATCGAAGGCTTCGTCACTCCCTCGGGCCTGCCCACCTGGGCACGCATCACCATCGGCGTCGTCGCTGAGCTGGCCTTCCTCGCATACGTCTATGTACTCGGCGGCCGTGCCGCGCGCGCCGGAGACACGGGTGACCTTGAGGCAGCGGAACGCAGCGCGGCGGTTCCGACGGCGGCCTGATGTGCGGGCACGCCTCCTGAGCTGCTAGTCTCCTCTTCGCCCCACAAGAGCCGTTGACACGGAGCGAGCGGGGAGGTAGATTCGAACAGTTGCCTGGAAGTGGATGTGAGTCCAGCCGGGCGGAGTGAGAATCTATCTGCTTCAGCGGAACATTGATTCCCGAGAAGCCTCTCCCGATGATTCGGAAATGAGTGGCTGGTCAGTCCGGCCCGAAAGTTCTGATAAAGTCGGAACCGCTGGAAAGGGAAACGCGAGAGCGAGAACCTGGAAAGCACCGAGGAAATCGGATCGGAAAGATCTGATAGAGTCGGAAACGCAAGACCGAA
>NZ_JBHSKM010000021.1:0-12595 GCF_042657965.1 Streptomyces coerulescens | reverse complement strand
CGTGTGAGCCGTGTGGTGGCCGCGAAGGCTGAATCAGCCCTGTATCTCCACGAGTTGACGGCTGATCGTGGGCTGTCGGCGTTCGTGTTGTTCTCGTCGTTCGCGGGCGTGGTGGGTAATGCCGGTCAGGCGGCGTATTCGGCGGCGAACAACGTGCTGGATGGTCTGGCGGTGGCGCGTCGGGCTCAGGGTCTGCCGGCCGTGTCGCTGGCCTGGGGCATGTGGGCGAACGCCGACGGTATGGGCGGCACCCTGGGCGAGGCCGAGCTGGAGCGTATGGCCCGGCAGGGCTTCCCGGCGTTGGAGACGAGTGAGGGGCTTGCGCTGCTCGATGCGGCGCTGCTGGTGAACGAACCTGTCGCCGTCCCCGTAGCCTTGCGTACCTCGGCACTTGGCGAGGCGGGGCACAATGCTCTGCCCGCGATTCTGCACGATCTCGTACCGCTTCGGGCACGTCGTCGTGCTGTCGCCGCTGCCGCCGCATCCGGTGGTGAGCTGGCACGTCGCCTGGGCGGGCTGGCGCCGGCAGAGCAGCGCAGGGCCGTGCTGGAGTTGGTCCAGGCGCAGGTCGCCGTGGCGCTCGGCCATGCGTCGGCTGCGTCCGTGGACGCGGCCCGCAGCTTCAAGGACCTCGGGTTCGACTCGCTGACCGCCGTCGACCTGCGCAACCGCCTCGGTGCCGCCACCGGCATCACGCTCCCCGCCACTCTCGTATTCGACCACCCGAACCCCAACTCACTGACCGACTACCTCCTCGAACAGGTCCTCGGCGAGATCGCCGCGCGGACCCCCTCGCAACTGCATGCACAAGCGACGACGGCTGTCGATGAGCCGGTTGCGATTGTGGGGATGGGGTGCCGGTTCCCGGGTGGGGCGGATTCCGCCGAGGGGTTGTGGGATCTGGTCGCGGAGGGGCGGGACGGGCTGAGCGTGCTGCCGACGGATCGTGGCTGGGATCCCGTCCTGTTGGAGGGCTTGGCCGCCGTCGGCGGGTTCCTCGACGGCGCGGCGCTCTTCGACGCCGAGTTGTTCGGGATTTCGCCGCGTGAGGCTCTGGCGATGGATCCGCAGCAGCGGCTGCTGCTGGAGACGGCTTGGGAGGCGTTGGAGGACGCCGGGATCGATCCGTCCTCGCTGCGCGGAACCGCGACGGGCGTCTACGCCGGCGTCTCCGCCAACGGCTACAGCAGCGGCGCGGTCGACGATCCGCAGGGCAACACTGAGGGATATCTGCTGACGGGCAGCACACCCAGCGTGGCGTCCGGCCGCCTTTCGTATGTGTTCGGACTGGAGGGGCCTGCGGTGTCGGTCGACACCGCCTGTTCGTCGGCTCTGGTGGCTCTGCATCTGGCCTGCCAGGCGTTGCGGTCGGGGGAGTGCGACCTCGCCCTGGCCGGTGGTGCCACCGTCATGGCGACGCCGGGCATCTTCCTGGAGTTCGCGCGGCAGGGCGGGCTGGCGGGTGACGGGCGCTGCAAGTCCTTCGCCGACGGCGCCGATGGGACGGGCTGGGCCGAGGGTGGCGGCGTACTCGTCCTGGAGCGGTTGTCCGATGCCCGCCGCAACAACCATCCGGTGCTGGCGGTCGTGCGCGGCAGTGCCGTCAACCAGGACGGTGCCTCCAATGGACTGACCGCGCCGAACGGTCCGTCGCAGCAGCGGGTGATCCGGCAGGCGTTGGCCGCCGCGGGAGTTGACGCCTCCGAGGTCGATGCGGTCGAGGCACACGGCACGGGCACCCGGCTCGGCGATCCCATCGAGGCACAAGCCCTGCTCGCGACCTACGGTCAGGCCCGCACCGACGACGAACCGCTCCGCCTCGGCTCGATCAAGTCGAACATCGGGCATGCGCAGGCGGCGGCCGGAGTCGCGAGCGTCGTCAAGATGGTCATGGCCCTGCGCCGCGAGGTACTGCCGCGCACGCTGCATGTCGATGAGCCGTCCTCGCACGTGGACTGGTCGACGGGGGCGGTGGAACTGCTCACGGAGGAGCGGGCGTGGCCGCGGGGTGAGCGTCCGCGCCGGGCGGGTGTGTCGTCCTTCGGTATCAGCGGGACCAACGCCCACGTCATCCTCGAAGAAGCCCCCGCGACGCCTGAACCCCGCAAGCCCGATTCCGCTTCCAGCCTTCCGGTCACTCCGTGGGCCATATCGGCTCGCACAGCTGATGCTCTGAACGCCGCTACGGCACGGCTGGTGGCGCATGCCGAGGCCCAGGACCTCGATCCGGTGGACGTCGGGTTGTCACTGGCTACGTCCCGGGCCGTGTTGGAACATCGTGCGGTTCTTCTCGGGCGTGGCGGTGAGGCGGTGCAGTCGGGGGCGGTCGTGACCGGGGCGGTGACCGAGGGTCGTACGGGGTGGATGTTCACCGGTCAGGGCAGTCAGCGTCTTGGTATGGGGCGTGAACTGCACGCGGTGTACCCGCAGTTCGCTCACGTCTTTGACGAGACCGTCGCGTTGCTGGAGACGGAGCTGTCCGGTGCGGTCGGTTTCCCGTTGGCGTTGCGTGAGGTGCTGTTCGCGGAGGACGGTTCCGGGGCCGCGGCTCTTGTGGACCGTACCGGTTATGCGCAGGCGGCGCTGTTCGCGGTGCAGGTTGCGTCGGTTGAGTTGCTGCGTTCGTGGGGTGCGGCGCCGGATGTGGTGCTGGGGCATTCCATCGGCGAGTACGCCGCCGCGTACACGGCGGGTGTTTTCGAACTGTCGGATGCGGTGCGGTTGGTGGCGGCTCGGGCGAGGCTGATGCAGGCGCTGCCGGAGGGTGGCGCGATGGCTGCCGTCGAGGCCGACGCCACGGAGATCGCCGACCTCCTGACGGGGGATGTGTCGGTCGCCGTCGTCAACGGACCGACCGCCGTGGTCGTCTCCGGCACCGAGGACGGCGTCGAGCGCGTCATGGCGGCGGTCCGTGAACGCGGTCGACGCGTCACCCGCCTGCGCGTCTCGCACGCCTTCCACTCCCCGCTCATGGAGCCGATGCTCGACGAGTTCGCCACGATCGCCGAGCAGATCACCTACCGTCGCCCCGTGGTCGCGGCGGCCTCGTCGGTCACCGGTGAGACCGTCGGCGAGGCCGACTGGATGACCCCCTCCTACTGGGTCGAGCAGGTACGCCGACCCGTCCTCTTCCATGACGCGCTGGTCACCACGACCGGGTCGCTGGGTGCCGGACGGTTGCTGGAGATCGGCCCCGATCCGGTGCTCAGCGGGCTTGTCGACCCGGCGACCGCGCCGTCCTTCTCCGTGCTGCGCAAGGGGCGCCCCGAGCCGGAGACGCTGCTCACGGCGCTTGCCGAACTCTTCGTCCGGGGGATGCGTGTCGACTGGGCGGCCCTGTTCGAGGGCAGCGGTGCGCGCCGGGTGGCGCTGCCGACGTACGCCTTCCAGCGGCAGCGCTACTGGCTGGAGCCGGCCCGCGCCGCCGCCGACGCACACGGCCTGGGCCTCGCCCCCGCGGAACACCCGCTGCTCGGCGCGGCCGTCACCGTGGCCGGGTCCGGCACGCTGCTGTTGACGTCCCGTCTGTCCGTCCGTACGCATCCCTGGCTCGCCGACCATGTCGTGGCCGGCAACGTAGTCGTACCGGGCACGGCGTTCGTCGAGCTCGCTCTCCAGGCGGGCGACCGCGCCGGATGCGGGCGTCTTGCCGAGCTCACCCTTCAGGCGCCGCTCGTCCTGCCGGCCGACGGAGGCGTAACCGTCCAGATCACCGTGGAGCCCCCGGCGACGGACGCCACGGAAGCCGGGACCCCTCGCGTCGGAGGCGAAGCCAGGGCCCTCCACATATACGCCCGACCCGACGACGCCGCCCCCGACCAGCCCTGGACCGCGCACGCCACCGGTCTCCTGGACGACGCGGCGGTCACGCCTCCGGCCGCACCCGAACTGCGCACCTGGCCGCCCACCGGTGCCCGTGAACTCACCCTCGACGGCCTCTACGAGCGACTCCACCAGTCCGGACTCTCCTACGGCTCCACCTTCCGTGGCCTGGCCCGTGCCTGGACCTCCGGCGACGACCTGCTCGTCGAAGCGGCGCTCCCCGAGTCGGCCACGGGCGAGGCCGCGGCCTTCGGGCTCCATCCGGCGCTCCTCGACAGCGTGCTGCACGCCCTCGCTCTGCACGCAGGGGAGGGGCAGGGGGCACTGCTGCCGTTCCTGTGGTCGGGTGCTGCCTTCCACTCCGTCGGCGCCCGCGTCGTACGGGCCCGGCTCAGTCCGCGTGGAGCCGACACGTACGCGCTGCATGTCGCGGACGCAGCCGGCGCACCTGTGGCCGTCGTCGACTCGCTGGTGCTGCGGCCCGTTTCGGCGGCCGACCTGACGTGGGCGGCCACCGGCCCGGACGGGCTGTTCCGGCTCGACTGGGTGCCGGCGCCCACCACCGACCGCCCCGAAACCGCTCGCACCGGCCACTGGGCCGTGGTCGGTGACCGCGACACGGCCGCATGGCGTGAGTCCGGCGTGCCGAGCAAGCACTACGCCGACCTGGACGACCTCATCGCTGCCCTGGAGGCCGGTGAGGCCGCCCCCGTGGCGGTCGGACTGGCCGTCGGACCGGCGGTCGCGGCCAACTCTGGTGAAGTCCCAAGTCCGGTTGCTGATCTCCTGGGTGCCATGCGGACCTGGCTCGCACATGAGCGATGGGCTGACACGCCCCTGGTGGCCCTGACCACCGGTGCGGTCGCCCTGCACCACGCTTCCCCCGCTTCCGGCACCGGCGTCGACGCCGACACCCCGGACCTGTCCGGCGCCGGTGCCTGGGGCCTGGTCCGGTCGGCGATCGGTGAGCACCCCGGCCGTCTCGCCCTCGCCGACGTCGACGGCACCGCGGAGTCGTACCGCACCCTCGCCGAACGGCTCGACTCCCTCGACGAGCCCCAACTCGCCCTCCGCGACGGCGAGGCGTGGATACCGCGACTGGTACGGATGGCCTCCGGCGGCATCCTCGTGCCGCCCGCCGTGGCCCCCGGCAAGACCTGGCGCATGGAGGTCGGCCGGCAGGGCCGCCTGGACGGCGTCGCACCCGTCGTCGAGGAACGGCGTGCCCTTGGCCCCAGCGAGGTACGAATCGCCGTACGGGCCGCGGGGGTCAACTTCCGGGACGTACTGAATGTCCTGGGTACGTATCCCGGGGACGCGGGGCGGCTGGGCCATGAAGGTGCCGGTGTCGTCGTGGAAGTGGGTCCGGAGGTGACCGGCCTGGCGGTCGGTGACCGGGTGATGGGCCTGCTGGACGGCGCGTTCGGTCCGTCGGCCGTCTCCGACGCACGGTTGCTGGCGCCGGTGCCGGAGGGGTGGTCGTTCGAGCAGGCGGCGTCCGTGCCGATCGTGTTCCTGACCGCCTACTACGCTCTGGTCGACCTCGCCGGGCTCCAGGCGGGCGAGTCGGTGCTGGTCCACGCCGCCGCCGGCGGTGTCGGTATGGCCGCCGTGCAGCTCGCCCGGCACCTCGGCGGCGAGGTGTATGCGACGGCGAGCGAGCCGAAGTGGCCGGTCCTGCGGGAACTCGGGATCGGCGACGAGCGGATCGCCTCCTCCCGCACCACCGAGTTCGAGGAGCGGTTCAAGTCCGGCGTCGATGTCGTGCTCGACGCCCTCACGGGTGAGTTCGTGGACGCCTCGCTGCGGCTCGTGCGGCCCGGTGGCCGATTCGTGGAGATGGGCAAGGCCGATGTACGTGATCCGGAGCAGGTGGCGGCCGCCCATCCAGGTGTCACTTACCGGGCGTTCGACACGTTCGACGCGGGTCCGGAGCGGATCGCGGGGATGTGGGCGGTGCTGCTGGAGCTGTTCGAGCAGGGTGCGCTGCGGCCGGTGACGGTGACGTCCTACGACCTGGCCAGGGCTCCGGAGGCGCTACGGCTGCTGGGGCAGGCCAGGCATGTCGGGAAGGTCGTGCTGCGGGTGCCGGCGCCGTGGAGCGGCGACGGGACAGTGCTGATCACCGGGGGGACCGGTGGTCTTGGCGCGGAGGTCGCCCGGCACCTGGTCACCGCCCACGGCGTACGGGACCTCCTGCTCGTCTCCCGGAGCGGGCTGGAAGCCGTCGGAGCCACTGAACTCCACTCCGAGTTGGAGGAGTTGGGTGCCCGGGTCGAGGTGCGGGCGTGTGACGTGTCGGACCGTGCGGCGCTGGCCGCCGCGCTGGACGGCGTCGACCTGTCGGGTGTCGTGCATGCGGCGGGTGTGCTGAATGACGGTCTGGTCGCCGACCTGACGCCCGAGCGACTGGCCCGAGTCATGGCCGTGAAGGCCGAATCGGCCCTGCATCTGCACGAGTTGACCGCCGGTCACGACCTCTCCGCTTTCGTGCTCTTCTCCTCCTTCGCGGGTGTCGTGGGCAACGCAGGGCAGGCCGCCTACTCCGCCGCGAACAACATCCTCGACGCCCTCGCGGCCACCCGACGTGCCCAAGGGCTGCCCGGCGTCTCCCTGGCCTGGGGCATGTGGGAGGCCGGTATGGGGAGTCGGCTGCCGCAGGCGGATGTCGCGCGGTTGCGGCGTGGGGGACTGCCGCCCCTGGCCGCGAGCGAGGCGTTGGCGCTGATGGATGCCGCGCTCGTCGTCAACGAGCCGAACGCCGTCCCCGTCGCCCTGCGTACCTCGGCGCTCTCGGCGGGCCGTGTGCCGTCCGTGCTGCGGGACTTGGTGCCGACGGCGGGGCGGCGTCGGGGCACCGCCGCCTCGGGCGCCGCCGTCGATGGTGGTGGTCTCGCGGAGCGGCTGCGTGGGCTGGGCTCGGTCGAACGGGACCGAGTGCTGCTGGACGCGGTGCTGGCCGAGGTGGCCGGCGTACTGGGCCATGCCTCGGCCGGATCGGTCGATGCGTCACGGGCGTTCAAGGAGCTGGGCTTCGACTCGCTGACGGCCGTGGATCTCCGTAACCGTCTGAACGGCGTGACCGGGCTGCAGCTGCCCGCCACCCTCGTCTTCGACCACCCGACCATCCTGTCCCTGCGCGACCACCTCGGCGCGGAACTCGCCCCCGCCGACGACGGTGACACCGCCTTCCTCATGGGCGAGTTGGACAAGTTGCGCACGGTCCTCGCCGAGACCGCGCCGGCCGCGGACGACGACGTGCGCGCCGCGATCGGCGACCGGCTCCAGCAACTGCTCGCCACCTGGTCGGCGGCCGGCGAAGGGGCCGGGCAGGACGCGGACAACCGTGTCGTACTCGACGACGCCACCGACGACGAGCTCTTCGCCCTGCTCGACGACAAGCCCTGGGTCGCCGAATGACCGGCCCGCCGCACCACGCTCCGCCCGGCTCCACCCCGCCCAGCCAGGTCCCGCCCCGCCCGGCCCCGCCCGGCTCCGCCCCGCCCCGGCCGCCGAGCCGAGTGCCCTGACCCCGCCCTCGGCAGGACCCCAAGCGCCCTGATGCGGCTCTCCGCGCTCTTTCGAAGGACAAGGAACAGATGGCGAACGAGGAAAAGCTCCGCGAATACCTCAAGCGTGCGATCGCCGACGCCCAGGACGCCCACCTTCGTCTGCGCGAGGCCGACGCGAAGGACCACGAGCCGATCGCCATCGTCGGCATGGGCTGCCGTTTCCCCGGCGGAGTCGCCTCGCCGGAGGACCTGTGGGAGCTGGTGAGCGGTGGTGGGGACGGCATCACGTCGTTCCCCACCGACCGCGGCTGGGACCTGGACGCCCTGTTCGCGACCGACGCGGAGCGGGCGGCCGGCACCTCGGCCACCCGGGAGGGCGGCTTCCTGCACGAGGCCGCCGAGTTCGACCCGGAGGCGTTCGGCATCAGCCCCCGCGAGGCCCTCGCGATGGACCCGCAGCAGCGGCTGCTGCTGGAGACGTCGTGGGAGGCCCTGGAGCGCGCCGGCATCGACCCGCTGTCCCTGCGCGGCACGGCGACCGGTGTCTTCGCCGGGCTCATGTACCACGACTACGCCTCCCGGCTCCACGAGGTGCCGAAGGACGTCGCCGGGTTCCTCGCCAACGGCAACGCGGGCAGCGTCTTCTCCGGCCGCATCGCCTACGTCTTCGGCTTCGAGGGCCCCGCCGTCACCATCGACACTGCCTGCTCCTCCTCCCTCGTCGCCCTGCACCTGGCCTGCCAGTCCCTGCGCTCCGGCGAGTGCGCGACGGCGCTCGCCGGCGGTGTGACGGTGATGGCCGCGCCGACGACGTTCGTGGAGTTCTCCCGGCAGGGCGGACTGGCCGGCGACGGCCGCTGCAAGGCGTTCGCCGACGACGCCGACGGCACCGGATGGGCGGAGGGCGCCGGGGTCCTGGTCCTGGAGCGCCTCTCCGACGCCCGGCGCCTCGGCCACCCCGTCCTCGCCGTGATCCGGGGCTCCGCCGTCAACCAGGACGGAGCCTCCAACGGCCTCAGCGCCCCCAACGGGCCCGCACAGCAGCGCGTCATCCGCCAGGCCCTCGCGAGCGCCCGCCTCACCCCGGCCGACATCGACGCCGTAGAGGCCCACGGCACCGGCACCCGGCTCGGCGACCCCATCGAGGCGCAGGCCCTGCTCGCCACCTACGGCAAGGGACGGGACGAGAAGAACCCCGTCTGGCTCGGCTCGGTGAAGTCCAACATCGGGCACACCCAGGCGGCGGCCGGTGCCGCCGGGGTCATCAAGATGGTCATGGCGCTGCGCGCCCGCCAACTGCCGCCCACGCTGCACGCCGACCGGCCCAGCTCCCACGTCGACTGGTCGGCGGGCGCCGTACGCCTCCTCACCGAGACCCGCCCCTGGCCCGAGGACGAGCGCCCCCGCAGGTCCGCCGTGTCCTCCTTCGGCATCAGCGGCACCAACGCCCATGTCGTGCTCGAAGAAGCCCCCGCCCACGAGCCCCGGCCCGCTCCCGAAGGCGAAACCGAACCCCCGGCCGACGGCACCGCCGAGGAGCCGCGCCACACCCTGCCCCACATCCCCTGGGTCCTGACCGCCCGCAGCGCACCCGCCCTCGATGCGGCGGCCGAACGCCTCGCCGCCCACGTCGCCGAATCCCACGCCTCCGCCCTCGACATCGGCCACAGCCTGGCCACGGGGCGGGCCGTCCTCGAACACCGTGCCGTCCTCCTCGGCCCCGACCACGACACCCTGCGCACCGCCCTCGACGCCGTCACCGGCCTCGCCGGCACCGCGACCGCCGTCAAAGGCACGGTCACCGAGGGCCGTACCGCCTGGCTGTTCACCGGCCAAGGCAGCCAGCGGCCCGGCATGGGCCGCGAACTGCACGCCGCACATCCCACGTACGCCCGCGCCTTCGACGAGATCTGCGCCCTGCTGGACGCCGAACTCGCCGGAGCGCCCGGCTTCGACACACCCGTGCGCGACGCGATCTTCGCCGAACCCGGCACCCCCGAGGCCGCGCTCCTGGACCGCACCGGCTACGCCCAGACGGCCATCTTCGCCGTCGAGGCGGCCCTGGTCGCCCTGCTGCGCGGCTGGGGAGCCGAACCCGACGTCGTCATCGGCCACTCGATCGGTGAGATCGTCGCCGCCCACGCCGCCGGAGCCCTCGAACTCCCCGACGCCGTACGGCTGGTGGCGGCCCGCGCGCGGCTCATGCAGGCGCTCCCGGACGGCGGCGCCATGGCCGCGATCGAGACCGACGAGACCGAGGCCACCGCACTCCTCGCGCAGGGTGCCGTCATCGCCGCCGTCAACGGCCCGCGCGCCGTGGTCGTCTCCGGCACCGAACATGCCGTCGAGCAGGTCATGGAAGCGGCCCGCGAACGCGGCCTGCGCGTCACCCGACTGCGGGTCAGCCACGCCTTCCACTCCCCGCTCATGGCTCCCATGACGGACGAGTTCGCGGAGGCCGTCGCGGGCCTCGGCCATCGCCGCCCCGTCGTCCCCGCCGTCAGTACCCTCACCGGACGGACCGCCGACGGCGACCACTGGGCGAGCCCCGACCACTGGGTACGGCAGATGCGGGAGGCCGTGCGCTTCCACGCCGCCGTCCGCACCGCGACCACCGAACTCGGCGTCACCCGCTTCCTCGAGATCGGCGCGGACCCCGTCCTCACCAGCCTCGTCCAGACCGCCGACCCCGACACCACCGCCGTGGCCACCCTGCGCGAGGGCCGCGACGAGTGCGCATCGGTGCTGACGGCGCTCGCCGAGATGTTCGTACGGGGCGCCGCCGCCGACTGGGCCGCGGTCTTCCACGGCACCGGCGCCCACCGCACCGACCTGCCCACCTACGCGTTCCAGCGCGACCGCTACTGGCTCGACGCCACCCGGCCCGCCACCGACGCCCGCGGCCTCGGCCTCGGCGTCGCCGGACACCCGCTGCTGGGCGCCGCCGTCGCCGTGGCCGGCTCCGACAACGTCCTGCTCACCGCCCGGCTGTCCGTCGCCACCACGCCCTGGCTGGCCGACCACCTGGTCGGCGGACTCGCCGTCGTCCCCGGCACCGCCCTCGTCGAACTCGCCGTCCAGGCAGGCCTGCGCGTCGACTGCGACCGACTCGACGAACTCACCCTCCAGGCCCCGCTGATCCTCCCCGAGCAGGGCGCGGCCCAGGTCCAGATCGTCATCGACGCCACCACCGACGACGGCCGCCGCACCCTGCGCGTCTACTCCCGCACCGAGGACGCCGAAGTCGAACAGGCCTGGACCCTGCACGCCACCGGCACAGTGGGCGACAGCGCCCACGCCAGGACCGACGCCCCCTGGAACCTGCGCGCCTGGCCGCCCGCCGACGCCGAACCGGCCGACCTCGCCGGGCTCTACGAACGCCTCACCGACGTCGGCCTCCAGTACGGCCCCGCCTTCCGCGGCATCACCCGCGTCTGGCGCGACGCCGACGACTGGTACGTCGAGGCCACTCTCCCCGAACCCCTCGCCGACGCAGCCACCTCCTTCGGCCTCCACCCCGCGCTCCTCGACACCGTCCTCCACGCCCTCGCCCTGCGCGACGGCGACGACCGCACCGCACTCCTGCCCTTCCTGTGGTCCGGCGTCACCCTCACGGCCGTCGGTGCCACGTCCGTCCGGGCCCGGCTCCGCATGCGCGGCGAAGCCGAGATCGGCCTGTGGATCGCCGACGCGACCGGCGACCCGGTCGCCACGGTCGACTCCCTCCTGCTGCGCCCCGTCTCCACCACGGAACTCGCCGCTCGGCGAACGAACCAAGGCCCCGAGCACCTCTACCGAGTTGAGTGGACCGCCGTCACCTCGGCGCCCACCGAACACCGGACGACCGACATCGTCGTCCCCGACCTGGACACCCTGCTCACCGACCTCGACGCCGACGCCGCGACCCCGAGCCGGGTCCTGCTGCCCGTCGCCGACGGCCCCGTCGCGGACGTACTCGCCGAGACCCTCACGGTGGTGCAACGCTGGCTCGCCGAACCGAAGTTCGCGGACTCCCGCCTGGTCATCGTGACCTCGGGCGGCGTCGCCGTGACCCCCGACGAGACCCCCACCCCATCCGCCGCCGCCGTCTGGGGCCTCCTCCGCTCCGCCATGAACGAGCACCCGGACCGCTTCGCCCTCGTCGACACCGACGCCGACGGCCCGGTCAACGCCCTCCCCGCGGACCCGGATGCGGACCAAGTCGCCCTCCGGAACGGCCAGATGTGGATACCGCGCCTGGCGCGGATGGCGTCGGGCGGGGTGCTGGTACCGCCGGTGGGTGTGGGTGTGGGTGCGGGTGCGGGTGCGCGTGCGGGTGCGGGTGCGAGTGCCGGCTGGCGGATGGATGTGGTGGCTCAGGGTCGGCTGGATGGTGTGGCGCTGGTCCCGGAGGAGCCGCGTGCGTTGCGGGCCGGTGAGGTGCGGGTGGCGGTGCGGGCGGCGGGGGTGAACTTCCGTGACGTGCTGAACGTCCTTGGCATGTATCCGGGGGATGCGGGGCGACTGGGCCATGAGGGTGCGGGCGTCGTCATCGAGGTCGCCCCCGACGTCACCGGACTCGCCGTCGGCGACCGGGTGATGGGTCTGCTGGACGGAGCCTTCGGGCCAGTGGCCACCACCGACGCCCGGCTGGTCACGCGGGTGCCGGAGGGGTGGTCGTTCGAGCAGGCGGCGTCGGTGCCGATCGTGTTCCTGACCGCCTATTACGCCCTTATGGACCTCGCCGCTCTTCAGGCGGGGGAGTCGGTGCTGATCCACTCGGCTGCCGGTGGTGTGGGGATGGCGGCGGTGCAGTTGGCTCAGCATCTGGGTGCTGAGGTGTATGGGACGGCGAGTGAGTCGAAGTGGCCGGTGGTGCGGGGGTTGGGGGTTGCGGCTGAGCGGATTGCCTCGTCTCGGACGACGGAGTTCGAGGAGCGGTTCGGGTCGGGTGTGGATGTGGTGCTGGACTCGCTGGCGGGTGAGTTCGTGGACGCCTCGTTGCGGTTGGTGCGGCCGGGTGGCCGGTTCGTGGAGATGGGCAAGACCGATATCCGTGATGCGGAGGAGGTGCGCGCCGAGTACGGGGTGTCGTACCGCTCGTTCGACCTGATGGACGCCGGTCCGGACCGGATCGCCGAGATGTTCGCGGCGCTGCTGGAGCTGTTCGAGCAGGGCACGCTACGACCGGTGAAGGTGACCTCGTACGACCTCTCCCGTGCCCCGGAGGCGCTGCGTCTGCTGGGGCAGGCGAAGCACGTCGGGAAGGTCGTGCTGCGGGT
>NZ_JBHSKM010000020.1:224-1268 GCF_042657965.1 Streptomyces coerulescens | reverse complement strand
AGGGCCTCCAGCACCCACAGGCGTTCCTGCTCGAACGACAGCGGTAGCGGACCCGGCCCGCGCTCACCGGCCCGCAGCACCGGCACCACCGACCCACCCACCGGCAGATGCCGCACCAGATCGGCGACCGTGGGATGGGCGAAGAACTGCGCCACGCCCAGGTCCACATCCAGTCGGTCGCGGATGGTGTTGATGAGGCGCATGGCGGTGAGGGAGTGGCCGCCGAGGTCGAAGAAGTTGTCGTCGTCGGTGATGTCGTGTCGGTGGAGTACTTCTTCGAAGATGCCGCGGACGGTGTCGAGGGTGGGGTCGGAGACGGCGGGTGTGGTGGGTGCGGTGGGTCGGGCGGTCGGTGTGTGGGGGCCACTGGTGGCGTGAGGGCCGCCGGTGGGGTGGATGACGGGTGGGTCGCCGTCGGCCGTGCGGTCGAGGAGTTCTTCCATGCGGTCCAGCAGCCGCTCCACCGCGGCGCGCTCGATGAGAGCGGCGTTGAAGTCGGGCGACAGGGTGATGCCCTGACCGTCCGGGTGCTCGACGAAGTCCAGAGCCAGGTCGAAGATCGCCTTCCCGTTCGGTACAGGCATCGGAGTGGTCCGGGTTGTTCCGATGCGGGGGGTGAGTTGGGAGTGATTCTGCTGGGCGAGCATGACTTGGAAGAGGGGGTTGCGGCTGGGGTGGCGTGGGGGGTTGAGGGTTTCGACGATGTGGTTGAAGGGGGTGGTGCTGTGGTCGAGGGCTTTGAGGTCGGCGTCGCGGACGCGGTGGAGGAGTTGGGTGAAGGTGGGGTGTCCGGTGAGGTCGGTGCGCAGGACGATGGTGTTGACGAAGAAGCCCATGAGGTGGTGGGTGTTTTCGTCGGTGCGGGTGGTGACGGGGCAGCCGATGGCGATGTCGGTGCCGGCGCCGGCTTCGGCGAGTGCGGCGGTGAGGGCGGTGTGCAGGACCATGTAGGTGCTGGTGCCGGTGGTGCGGGCGATGTGGCGGATGGCTGTGTGGCGTTGGGGTGTCCAGTGTCGGGACCAGGTCTGTCCGTTGAGGACGGGG
>NZ_JBHSKM010000020.1:0-215 GCF_042657965.1 Streptomyces coerulescens | reverse complement strand
TGAGGTAGTGGCGCCAGAAGTCGAGGTCGTGGGTGGTGTGGTGGGTGCGGCGTTGCCAGAGGCTGTAGTCGGCGAACTGGAGGCCGGCCGGGGGGTGTTGGCGGGGCCGGTCGTGGTCGCCTTCTTGGTGATGACCGGTCTGTTGGCGGGTTTGGTAGGCGGTTGATACTTCGCGGGCGAGCTGTTCGACGGACCAGTCGTCGGTGATCATGTGG